>DATJIX010000276.1:0-3565 GCA_035492865.1 Mycobacterium sp.
CGGCGCGATGCCCTTGAACAGCGTCGAGCCCTCGGGCGCGTCGACGACGTTCCAGCCCATGTGCGGAATCACCGGCGCGTCCAGCCGCACGACGGCGCCGGGCCACTGCCCGCAGCCGGTGGTTTCCAGGCCGAACTCGACGCCGCGAGCGAACAGGATCTGCATGCCGACGCAGACGCCGAGCACCGGCCGCCCTGCTGCGACTCGATCCGCGATAAGCTTGTCCCCGTTGATCTTTCGCAGCCCCGTCATGCAGGCCTCGAACGCGCCGACCCCGGGTACGACGAGGCCGTCGGCGTTCATCGCAGCGTTGGCATCGGCGGTCACCTCGACGTCGGCGCCTACTCGCTGCAGCGCCCGCTGGGCGGACCGCAGGTTGCCCGAGCCGTAGTCGAGGACGACGACGCGCTTTGTCACAGCGTCCCTTTGGTGGACGGCACGCCGCTCACCCGGGGGTCGAGCTCGACAGCTTGGCGCAGCGCACGGGCCACGGCCTTGTACTGCGCCTCGGTGATGTGGTGCGGATCGCGCCCGTACAGCGTCCGCACGTGCAGCGCGATGCGGGCGTTGAAGGCAAGCGATTCGAAGACGTGCCGATTCACCACGGTGTGGTACGGCGCGCTGGACCCGGCGATGGTGAACTCCACCATGAACTCGGGCTCCCCGGTGTGCACGAAGTACGGCCGCCCCGACACGTCGACGGCCGCGTGCGCGAGCGTCTCGTCCATCGGGATCCACGCGTCGCCGAACCGGCGGATGCCCTTCTTGTCCCCCAGCGCCTTGCCGAGGGCCTGCCCCAGCACGATCGCGGTGTCCTCGATGGTGTGGTGCCCCTCGATGTCGATGTCGCCGGTGGCCTTGATGCTCAGGTCGAAGCTGGCGTGACTGCCCAGCGAGGTCAGCATGTGGTCGAAGAACGGCACCCCGGTGCTGACATCGACGACGCCCGAGCCGTCGAGATCGAGCTCGACGACGATGTCGGATTCCTTGGTCTTGCGTTCGACTTTCGCGCGACGGTGTTCGGTCACTGTGCTCCTATTTCGGCGCTCGCCTTGAGCAGCGCATCGTTCTCCTCGGCCAGCCCTGTGGTGGCGCGCAGGTATCCGGGGATGCCGACATCGCGGATGAGGATGCCTGCGTCGAGATAGCGCTGCCAGGTCGCGGGCGCGTCGGCGAACTCGCCGAACAGCACGAAGTTGGCATCGCTGGGAATCACCCGGAAACCCATGTCGGTCAACGCCTCTGTGACGCGGTCGCGTTCGGCGATCAGCTTCGCGACGCTGCCAAGAGTGTCGTCGGCGTGGCGCAGCGCGGCCCTGGCGGCCGCCTGGGTGACCGACGACAGGTGGTACGGCAGCCTCACCAAAAGCATCGCGTCGATGACCGCGGGCGCCGCGATCAGATAGCCGAGCCGGCCACCGGCGAACGCAAACGCCTTGCTCATAGTGCGCGTGACGACGAGCTTGGTCGGATACTCGTCGAGCAGTGTGACCGCGCTGGGTTGCGACGAGAACTCGCCGTAGGCCTCGTCGAGAATGAGCACACCCTTGGTCATCGCATCCAGCAGGCGACCCAGCGTGTCCAGCGAAACGCTTTGACCCGACGGGTTGTTCGGGCTTGCCACGAACACGATGTCCGGGGTGTGCTCCTCGATGGCCTGCACCGCGATATCGGCGTCAAGGCTGAAGTCGTCGCCCCGATTGGCCACCAACCACGCGGTCTGGGTGCCATCCGAGATGATCGGGTGCATCGAGTACGACGGCACGAACCCGATCGCGCTGCGCCCCGGGCCGCCGAACGCCTGCAACAACTGCTGCAGGATCTCGTTGGAACCGTTGGCCGCCCATAGGTTTTCGACGCTCAACGGCGTCCCCGTCTGGCCGGACATGTACTCGGCCAGTTCCGTGCGCAGCGCCACCGCGTCGCGGTCCGGATAGCGGTGCAGCTCACCGGCCACCGCAGCAACGGACGCCGTCACATCGTCGACGAGCGCCTTCGTCGGCGGGTGCGGGTTCTCGTTGGTGTTCAGCCGCACCGGAACATCCAATTGCGGTGCACCGTAAGGCGACTTGCCGCGCAGATCGTCACGCAGCGGCAGGTCGGCCAGCGTCACCTTCTTGCCAACCGTCACGTTTCGAACCTCCGCCGTACCGCCTCGCCGTGCGCGGGCAGGTTCTCGGCCTGCGACAGCGTGATGACGTATCCGGACACGTCCTTGAGCGCGGCCTCGTCGTAGTCGACGACATGGATGCCCTTGAGGAAGGTCTGCACCGACAGCCCGCTCGAATGGCGCGCGCAGCCCGCGGTGGGCAGCACGTGGTTGGACCCTGCGCAGTAGTCGCCGAGACTGACCGGTGAATAAGCGCCGACGAAAATCGCGCCCGCCGACCGGATCCGGCCCGCGACCTCGCGCGCCTCGACGGTCTGGATCTCCAGATGTTCGGCGGCGTAGGCGTTGACGGTGCGCACTCCGGCGTCGACGTCGTCGACGAGCACGATCGCCGACTGCCTGCCCGTCAGCGCCGCAGTGACGCGCTCGCGGTGCACGGTGGTTTCCAGTTGGTTCGCGAGCTCGCGGTCGGTGGCGTCGGCCAACCGGGTGCTGTCGGTGACCAGCACGCTCGCGGCCATCTCGTCGTGCTCGGCCTGGCTGATCAGGTCCGCCGCGACGTGCACCGGGTCGGCGGTGTGGTCGGCGAGGATCGCGATTTCGGTCGGACCGGCCTCGGCGTCGATGCCGACCTGCGACCGGCAGATGCGCTTGGCCGCGGTGACGTAGATGTTGCCCGGGCCGGTGATCATGTCGACGGGCGACAGCTCGGAGCCGTCGGTGTCGGTGCCGCCATAGGCCAGCAGCGCGATCGACTGCGCACCGCCGACCGCCCACACCTCGTCGACGCCGAGCAGCGCCGCGGCGGCAAGGATCGTGGGATGCGGCAGGCCGCCGAATTCAGCCTGCGGCGGGCTGGCGATCACCAGCGAGTCCACCCCCGCGGTCTGTGCCGGCACCACGTTCATCACCACGCTGGACGGGTAAACGGCGTTGCCGCCGGGCACGTAGAGGCCGACCCGTTCGACGGGCACCCAGCGCTCGGTGACCGTCGCGCCTGGCGCAAGGATGGTCGTGGTGTCGGTGCGCCGCTGATCGGCGTGCACGGCACGGGCCCTGTCGATGGCGACCTGCAGCGCCGCACGGACGCCGGGGTCAAGCGCCGTCAGCGCGGCGTCCAGCTCACCGGCGGGCACCCGAACGGTCGCGGGCCGCACCCCGTCGAACGATTCGCCGTACTCGAGCGCGGCCTCTGCCCCCCGCTCGGCAACCGCGTCGACGATGGGGCGCACCTTGGGCATCACCGAGTCCACGTCCACGCCGCCGCGCGGCAGCGCAGCACGCAGCTGGGCCGCGCTCAGGGAGCTGTTGCGTAGGTCGATGCGGGTCATCGTGATCGGGGCCATCGGGTCGATTCTCCCTGATCGGGCGACGTGAACAAAAATCGATTACCGGGGGCGGCTAGATTCATGGCCATGGCCGCTGCATCTCGCAAAGAGCACCCCAATAACGCGC
>DATJIX010000277.1:0-14056 GCA_035492865.1 Mycobacterium sp.
CGGCCCTCCAACGCCTTCACCGCGTTGGCGCCGACATCCGGGGTGCCTGAGGCCGCGTAATCGGCGCAGCGGATCTCGCCGCCGCAGTACACCGCGAACTCGTCGACGGCGGCAGGGATGGGTTGGTGGGCGACGGCGAACATGGTGGCCCACACCGGATGGCTGTGGATCACGCTGCCGATGTCGTCGAACGCCTGATAACACGACAGGTGCAAGTGCATCTCGCTCGACGGCGAACGACCGTCCTTGGCCATCAGTACGGCACCCTCCGGGTCGACCAGCACGAGGTCGTCGAGTGCCATGTCGGCGTAATCGACCGACGACGGCGTGATGACCAGGTTGCCGTCCCCGCGGCGGGCGGAGATATTGCCTGCGGTGCCCTCGACCAGGCCGCGCCGCAACATGTCCTTGGCGGCGGCCAGCACGGCCTGCTCCGTGTTGTCGACGAACCTCATCGGGCGAGCACCTCCGGGTTGACGATGTGCGTTGGCGTGCCTCCGGACAGGAGTGCCTCGAGGCCGTCGGCGACGATCTGCGCCTGTCGGGCCTCAGTGTTCCATGTCGCGCCGCCGATGTGCGGTGTCAGGACGACGTTGGGCATACCCGCCAGCGGGTGGTCCGTGGGCAGCCATTCGCCGACGAAGTGGTCGAGCCCGGCCGCGGCCACCTTGCCGCTGCGCAGCGCGTCGACCAGTGCATCGGTGCTGTGCAGCTGCGCCCTGGCGCTGTTGAGGAAGATGACGCCGTCGCGCATCGCGGTGAACTGCGCCGCGCCCACCATGCCCGCCGTCTCGTCGGTGACCGGCGCGTGCAGGGAGACGATGTCCGCCTCGGCGAGCAGGTCGTCGAGGCTGTGGGTGGCCTCGGCGTTGTACGGATCGAAGGCGATCACCTTGACGCCGAGCCCTTCGAGGCGCCACTTCAATGCCTTGGCTACCGCGCCGAGCCCGACCAGCCCTGCGGTCTGGCCGGCCACCTCCCAGGCCCGGAATCTCTGGTAGGGGATCGTGCCGTCGCGGAACGCCTGGCCTGCCCGGACATCGGCGTCGGCCGTCAGCACGTGCCGGGTGGCCGCGAAAAGCAGGGCGATCGTCATCTCCGCGACCGCGTCGGCGTTGCGGCCGGGCGTGTACAGCACGGGCACACCGGCGGCGGTGGCCCCGGGGACGTCGACGTTGTTGGGGTCGCCGCGCGTCGACGCGACGGCCCGCAGCGGTAAGTCGAATACCGGGCCGGACACCGAATCACTCTCGACGACAAGCACATCCGCGTGCTCGGCCGCCGCCCGCTCGGCCAGTTGTTCGGCGGTGTAGATCCGCAGCGGCGCCTGGTCGATCCACGGGTCGTAGACGACGTCGGCGAGCTCGCGCAGCTTGTCGAACCCCGGACCACGCAGAGGGGCCGTTACAAGCGCTCGAAGTTCCGTCACGACTGATCATGCTGGCGTACGGTGACGCCCGTGTCAGCCAAAGAGGTCACAATCGGCATCGACATCGGCACGACCGCCGTCAAAGCCGTGGCCGCCGACGAGGACGGCCGGGTGGTGGCAAGGACACGAATCCCTCATCAGCTACGCGTGCCCGCGCCCGACCGCCTCGAGCACGACGCCGATGAGGCGTGGCGCAGAGGACCGCTCGCCGCGCTGGCCGAGCTGGGCAGGCCCGACGCCATGGCCGTCGCCGTCACCGCGATGGTGCCCTCGCTGACCGCCGTCGACGACATCGGCAGGCCGCTGACACCGGGCCTGCTGTACGGCGACAGCCGGGGCAGGGGTCCGGCGGGTGCCTCCACCACGTTCATGTCCGGCGAGGCGGTCGAATTCCTGCGCTGGACAGCGCGCGAGGCTCCCGACGCAAAGGGCTACTGGCCGGCGACCGCGGTGGCCAACCACGCACTGTCGGGCGAGGCCGTGCTCGACACCGCCAGCGCGAGCACCACGTATCCGTTGTTCGACGGCACCGGCTGGAGCGAGGACCGGTGCGCCGAATGCGGCGCGACGACCGACCGCATGCCGCACGTTGCGCAGGCGGGGGTGGCGGTCGGCCGGCTGCGCGACACCGACGCGGTGCTGGCTGCGGGTTCGGTCGATGCGCTGTGCGAGCAGCTTGTCGCCGGTGCCGATCGGGACGGCGACGTGGTCGTGCTCTGCGGCACGACCCTGATCGTGTGGATCACCATTCCCGAATACCGTGAGGCGCCCGGGCTGTGGACCCTGCCGCACAGCCGATCCGGCAAGTTCCAGATCGGCGGCCCAAGCAATGCAGGCGGCCTGTTTCTCGGTTGGGTGAACAGGCTTGTGGCCAAAGACAATTCGACGGTGAATCCGGCGCACGTGCCGGTGTGGTCGCCGTACGTTCGCGGTGAGCGTGTGCCGTACCACGACCCCGATCGCCGGGCGATCCTTGACGGTCTGGACCTCACCCACGGCGGTGCGGCGGTGCGTCGCGCAGGCTTCGAAGCATCGGGTTTTGTGGTGCGCCAACTCATCGACCTGAGCGGCGCGCCTGCTGCCCGGATCGTGGCGACCGGGGGCGGCACGCGCGTCCAGCCGTGGCTGCAGGCGCTGGCCGACGCGACCGGTCTGCCGGTCGAGGTATCGGCCGTGCCGGAGGGCGCGGCATTGGGCGCGGCGTTCCTCGCGAGGATGGGCGTGGGCCTGGAAGAGGCGGCGGCCGACGCGGCCCGGTGGGCGTCGACGGAACGCGTTGTCGAACCCGATCCCGACTGGACGGCCGCGACCGGGGATCGTTACGCCCGATTTCTCGAGCTGGCGCAGCGATGAATCACGGCGTAAGGCCGAGCCGCTCGGTCAGCCAGCGCCGCAGCTCCGGTCCGTAGTCGTCACGCTCGAGAGCGAAGTCCAGCGCGGCCTTCAGGTAGCCGCCAGGGTTGCCGAGGTCGTGGCGCGGGCCGCGGTGCACCACTACATGGACTGGGTGGCCTTCGTCGATCAACAGTGCGATCGCGTCGGTCAGCTGGATCTCGCCGCCCGCTCCGGGGGTGACCCGACGCAACGCATCGAAGATGGCCCTGTCCAACACATACCGGCCTGCAGCCGCATACGGGGACGGTGCGTCCTCGGCTCGCGGCTTTTCCACCATTCCCTTGACGCGCAGCACGTTTGGGTTGGCGGCGTCGGGCACGGTCTCCACGTCGAATACGCCGTACGCGCTGATCTCGTCGGGTTCCACCTCGATGGCGCACAGCACCGAGCCCCCCCGCTTGGCGCGTACCTTCGACATGGTTTCCAGTACGCCGGTGGGCAGCACCAGATCGTCGGGCAGCAGTACCGCGATGGCGTCCTCGTCGGGCAGCAGCACATGCTCCACGCAGCCGACCGCGTGGCCGAGGCCCAGCGGTTCTGCCTGTACCACCGACTCGACCTTGATCAGCGCCGACGCCCGTCTCACCTTCTCCAGCATCAGGTGCTTGCCGCGGGCCTCCAGCGTGCCCTCCAGGACGAGGTCTTCCACGAAGTGCGCGACGACGCCGTCCTTGCCCTTGGACGTGATGATGACCAGTCGCCCGCCACCAGCCTCGGCGGCCTCCGCAGCCACCAGTTCGATGCCGGGGGTGTCGACAACCGGCAGCAGCTCTTTAGGGACGGTCTTCGTGGCGGGAAGAAAGCGTGTTCCCAGGCCGGCCGCGGGTACGACCGCGGTGAACGGGATAGGCACCAGAGGCTGGGGCATACCGCACCCTAACCGCGGTAGCCCTACCGCTCAGCGCATGCATCGATTGTGATGCAGGTCACAGATATTAGCGCTTGACCGCGCTGACGTAACTCAGGTTCGAGAAGAATCCGATCGTTTCGTTCTCGGGAAACTCAAAACCATTGGCGGCGTAGGCGTCCTGCATCTTCTGCGCCGTCACGTCCCAGCCGTGACCCGTCAGATAGTGGATGACGTGGCTGCGCTCGCCGTGGTAGATCAGGTCTTTCATCTCGATGTCGTGACCGTAGTTCTTCAGCCGCTCGCGGATCTGATCCGCCCGCTCGTCAGAGAACATCGCCACATCCGGGATGTGTTCGGTCGCCACCCTGCTGCCGGCGACGCTGAGCTCGTTGATCCGGTCGAACAGCAGGTCCTGGGCCTCAGGCGGCAGGTAGATCAACAGGCCCTCGGCGATCCACGCGGTGGGCTGGGTGGCATCGAACCCGTTGTCCAGCAGCGCCTTCGGCCAGTCGTTGCGCAGGTCGATGGCGATGGTGCGCCGGTCCGCCTTGGGCTTCGCGTCAAGGCCGGCCAGCGTGCTGGTCTTGAATTCGATGACCTCGGGTTGGTCCAGTTCGTAGACGGTAGTGCCGTCGGGCCAGTCCAATCGGTATGCGCGCGCATCCAATCCCGCGGCAAGGATCACCGCTTGACGCACGCCCGCGGCCGCGGCATCGGTGAACAACTTGTCGAACCATCGAGTCCGTACGGTCATGCCTTCGGCCGCCCGGCGCATGTTGAACTCCGGGTTGACGTCCTCGAAAACGATGTCGCCGTCGAGCGCACGGACGAAGAAATCCAGGCCGACCGCGCGGACCAGCGGCTCGGCGAACGGGTCGTCGATCAGGCCTTCGCGGTTTGAGAGTGCCCGCTGCGCGGCCACCATGGTGGCGGTGGCGCCCACGCTGGAGGCCAGGTCCCAGGAATCACCTTCTGTACGTGCCATATCTCCTACTTCAGGGTTGCGTTGATGAGCTTGACGTCGGCCAGCGCCTGTCCACGCTCGTCGTCGGGAAGGGTAAAACCGTTGGCGGCGTAGAGATCCGGCACCGCATCGGCGGTGACGTGCCAACCGCCTGCCTCCAGGTACCTGATCAGGTGGCTGCGCTTACCGTGGTAGACGAGTTCGCTCATGTCGACGTTCACGCCGAGGCGTCGCCACCGCTCACTGCGGGCCTTCGCCTCCTCGCCGGTGAAGATGTCGGTGTTCGGCACCCACTCGGTTGCCACTCGGCTTCCGGCGGCGCTCAGCGAGGCGATGTTGTCGAACAGTTGGTCTGACGCATCGGGCGGTAGGTACACCAGCAGCCCTTCGGCGATCCACGCCGTCGGCTGGGCGAGGTCGAATCCCTTGGCGCGCAGCGCCGCAGGCCAGTCGTTGCGTAAGTCGATGCCCACCACCCGCAAATCGGCGGTCGGTTCCGCGCCGAGATCGGCCAGCGTCGTCGTCTTGAATTCGATGACCTGAGGCTGGTCCACCTCGTAGACGGTGGTGCCTGCCGGCCAGGGCAGACGATAGGCGCGCGCGTCGAGTCCGGACGCGAGAATCACGGCCTGGCGGATGCCTGCGTCGGTCGCCGCAGTGAAGAAGTCGTCGAAGTAGCGGGTGCGCACCGCGATTCGCTCGGCCATCTGCTGAGGGTCGAACGAGGGATCGCCTTCTGCGAAGTCGACGTCGCCGCTCAGTATCTTGGTGAAGATCTCGGTGCCGACCGCCTTCACCAGCGGCTCGGCGAACGGATCGTCGATCAACGGGTTCGGGCCCCTCGACGCGAGCGCGCGGGCGGCGGCCACTCCGGTCGCGGTCGCCCCCACGCTGGATGCCAGATCCCAGGTGTCATTGTCCGTTCTGGCCATGCGGTCTCCTAGGTGAGGATTGCCGACAGGTAGCCGGAGTCGCCTGCCAATGCGGTCAGCTCGTTCTCCGGAAATTTGAAACCGTTCAACGCGAAGGCTTTTCGCGTCGAGCGGACGGTGACCTCCCAGCCCTTCGCTTTGAGGTACTCGCCCGCAGCGGTGCGATCACCCGTGTAGAACAACTCCGCGAGGTCGAGGTTTGATCCCATCCGGCGAGAACGCTCGCTGAGCTTCTCGGTCCACTCGGCGGCCGAGCCCTGGATATCCATGTGCTCGGTGGCCAGCCTGCTGCCTGCGGCGCTCAATGCGGTGATGTTGTCGAAAAGCCGGTCCTGAGCGTCGGGCGGCAGGTAGATCAGCAGGCCCTCGGCGATCCACGCGGTGCGAACCCCGGGATCAAATCCGCTGTCCCGCAATGCTGTCGGCCAGTCGTCGCGAAGGTCGACGGCCACCGCGCGGCGATCGGCGGTCGGTTCGGCACCGAGACCGGCCAGCGTCCTGGACTTGAACTCGAGCACCTGTGGCTGGTCAATCTCGAACACCACCGCTTCGGGCGGCCACGGCAGCCGGTAGGCGCGGGTGTCCAGGCCGGAGGCCAGGATGACGGCCTGCCGAATGCCCGCCGAGACGGCGCCGATGTAGAAGTCGTCGAAAAAGCGTGTGCGCACCGCGATCTGTTCGCACATCTGCTGGCGGTTGAGCAGAGGGTCGTCGCCGTAGTCGAGTTCGCCGTCAGCCAATCTGTTGAGGTGCTCGAGGCCGACGGCTTTGACAAGTGCGTCGGCGAACGGGTCGGTGATCAGCGGTTCGGGCTGCTTGGTCGCCAACGCGCGTGATGCGGCCACCCCGGTGGCCGTCGCGCCAACGCTGGACGCCAGATCCCAAGTGTCGCCATCAGTTCGGGGCATGCGGGTCTACTACTTCCGTGTAGCGATGACGGCCAGGGACGTGCTGAGCGGCGCAAGCTCGTCGGTGACGGGAAACTCGCGGCCGTAGCCTGCGAACACTTCCGGCCGTGTCCTTGTCGACACCTGCCAGCCGTGGGCCGTCAGGTACTCGCCAACGTGGCTGCGCTCGCCCGCGTAGAAGAGCTGTGACAGATCGACGTCGAACCCATGCTCGCGCCAGTGGCTGCCCAGTTTCTTCGTCCGCTCCGCAACCGCCGCGCCCGAGTCCGGGTGGTACTCGGTGGCCAGCTGGCTACCGGACGCACTGAGCGCGGTGATGTTGTCGAACAACCGGTCCTGCGCGTCCGGTGGCAGATACGGCAGCAATCCTTCGGCACTCCACGCGGTCGGGCGCGAGTCGTCAAACCCGTTGTCGCGCAACGCGGTCGGCCAGTCTTCCCGGAGGTCGATGGCCACCGTGCGCCGCTCGGCGGTCGGTGTCGCGCCGATGGACGTCATCGTCGTGGTCTTGAACTCGATCACCTGTGGCTGGTCGATCTCATACACAACGCTGCCCGCAGCCCACGGCAGCCGGTACGGCCGCGAATCCAACCCACTGGCCAGGATCACCGCCTGCGTGATGCCCGCTGCGCCCGCGTCGACGAAGAAGTCGTCGAAGAATCGGGTACGCACCGCGATCACGTTGGCCATCAGCCGCGGGCCGTCGCCTTCGAGAGCGGTCAGCGGGACTTCGCCGTCGACCAGCTTGGTGAAGAAGTCGACGCCCACCGCGCGCACCAGGTCTGCGGCGAACGGGTCGACGATCAACGGTTCGGGTTCGCGGCTGGCCAACGCCCGCGCCGCGGCGACCATGGTGGCCGTCGCGCCGACGCTGGACGCCAGGTCCCAACTGTCGGCATCGGATCGGGTCATCAGTTGGCTCCCTTCAGCACCCCGCTGACGTACTGCAGTTCACCGAAGTTTCCCGCCTCTTCAACCTCCATCGGAGGCAGACCGTTGGCGGCGAACAACTCCGCGACGCTGCGTCTGTTCAGCTCCCACCCGTGGTCTCCCAGATACGCGGCGGCCTCGTTGCGGTCGCCGAGATAGACGAGTTCGGCGAAGTCGAGATCGAAGCCGTGCTCGCGCCACCGCGCCGAGGCGGCCTGCATGCGCTCGATGGCCCTCTCGTGATCGCTGGGGTCGATGTTCGGCACGCTCTCCACCGCCACGCGGCTGCCTGGCGCACTGAGCTCGGTGATGCTGTCGAGCAGCCGATCCTGCGCATCGGGCGGCAGATATCCGAGCAGACCCTCGGCGCTCCACGCCGTCGGCTGGTTCGGGTCGAAGCCCTCCTCGATCAGTGCCGACGGCCAGTCGTAGCGCAGGTCCATGGCGACGGTGCGGCGCTTGGCGGTCGGCTCGGCGCCCAGGCCGGCCAGCGTGCTGGTCTTGAACTCGATGACCTCAGGCTGATCGATCTCGTAGACGGTCGTCCCGGCGGGCCACGCCAGCCGGTACGCGCGGGCATCCAGGCCTGACGCCAGAATCACGGCCTGACGGATGCCCCCGTTGGCGGCACTGAGAAAGAAGTCGTCGAAGAACTTGGTCCGCACCGCCATGTTGTCGGTCATCCGCTGCATGCCGACGGTCTCGCTGTCGCTGTCGAGGTCCTCCGGACGCAGCTCGCCGGTGACGAGGCGGCTGAAGAAATCCACGCCGACCGCACGCACAAGTGGATCGGCGAACGGATCGTTGATCAACGGATTCTCGGCAGTGGTGGCCATTGCCCGGGCCGCCGCCACCATGGTGGCCGTTGCCCCGACGCTCGATGCCAGATCCCACGTGTCGTTCTCCGTGCGTGCCATGCCTGAAATCCCCTATCGACGTAGTACAAGGCCATTACTTAGGTGATGTAACGACCCGCGGCCGACTGTACGCTCCGATTCTGAATACCGGCTTCGCCGCCGTTGCCCGCGACGGATGCGGGCCGGGACGACCTCAACTGTTAGTCTCGTAGACTGTTTGACGTGTGACTTCGCAGGCTGCGAGCCTGACGGGGGTCCCGCGCAGGACTTAAACCAAGACGCTGGTCAGACCAGCCCCATTCGCACGCCGGGATCTACAGGTCGGCTGCGCAGGAGGAAGAGTGCTCTCGGCTTTCATCTCTTCGCTCAGGACAGTCGACCTGAGGCGAAAGATCCTGTTCACGCTCGGCATCGTGATCCTGTACCGGGTCGGTGCCTCGATCCCGTCGCCAGGGGTCAACTACCCGAACGTGCAGAAGTGCGTCGAGCAGGTCAGCGGCGGTGACTCCGCGCAGATCTACTCGCTCATCAACCTGTTCTCCGGCGGTGCGCTGCTGCACCTGACGGTGTTCGCGGTGGGCGTAATGCCCTACATCACCGCGAGCATCATCGTGCAGCTGCTGACCGTGGTCATCCCGCGCTTCGAGCAGTTGCGCAAGGAGGGCCAGGCCGGCCAGGCCAAGATGACGCAATACACCCGCTACCTGGCGGTGGCGCTCGCGGTTCTGCAGGGCACCAGCATCGTGGCGCTGGCCGCCAACGGCGGGCTGCTGCAGGGCTGCAGCCTCGACATCATCCAGGGCCAGAGCGAGGGCCTGAACATCTTCACGCTGGTCGTCATCGTGCTGGTGATGACCGCAGGCGCGGCCCTGGTGATGTGGATGGGCGAGCTGGTCACCGAGCGTGGCATCGGCAACGGCATGTCGCTGCTGATCTTCGCAGGCATCGCCGCGCGTATCCCGGTCGAGGGCAAGACCATCCTGGACAGCCGCGGCGGTGTGGTGTTCGCCCTGGTCTGTGTCGCCGCACTGGCGATCATCATCGGCGTCGTCTTCGTGGAGCAGGGCCAGCGCCGCATCCCCGTGCAGTACGCCAAGCGCATGGTGGGCCGGCGGATGTACGGCGGCACGTCGACGTACCTGCCGCTGAAGGTCAATCAGGCCGGCGTCATCCCTGTCATCTTCGCGTCGTCGCTGATCTATATCCCGCACCTGATCACCCAGCTGATCACGAGCGGAAACCCGAACGCCTCCAACGGCTGGTGGTCCCGGTTCGTCGCCAACTATCTGACGAACCCCGCCGACCCGGTCTACATCGCCATCTACTTCGGGCTGATCATCTTCTTCACGTACTTCTACGTGTCGATCACGTTCAACCCCGACGAGCGTGCCGACGAGATGAAGAAGTTCGGTGGCTTCATTCCTGGCATCCGGCCCGGCAAACCCACCGCCGACTATTTGCGTTACGTGCTCAGCAGGATCACCCTGCCGGGCTCCATCTATCTGGGCGTGATCGCCGTGCTGCCCAACCTGTTCCTCGAGATCGGAAACGGCGGCGGTGTGCAGAACTTGCCGTTCGGCGGTACTGCGGTTCTGATCATGATTGGTGTCGGGTTGGATACGGTCAAGCAGATCGAGAGCCAGCTGATGCAACGCAACTACGAAGGGTTCCTCAAGTGAGAATCGTTCTACTGGGACCGCCGGGTGCGGGCAAAGGCACGCAGGCACAGAAGCTCTCCGAAAAGCTCGGCATTCCGCAGATCTCGACCGGGGACCTGTTCCGCAAGAACATCAGCGAGGGCACCCCTTTGGGTGTCGAGGCCAAGCGCTACCTCGACGCGGGCGATCTGGTGCCGTCGGAGTTGACCAACAAGCTGGTCGAGGACCGGATCGAGCAGGCCGACGCCGCCGACGGTTTCATCCTTGACGGCTTTCCCCGCTCGGTGGAGCAGGCCAAGGCCCTCGACGAGATGCTGACGAATCACAACACCAAGCTCGACGCGGTGCTGGAGTTCTCCGTCTCCGAGGCGGAGTTGTTGGAGCGGCTCAAGGCGCGTGGCCGCGCCGACGACACCGAAGAGGTCATCCACAACCGGATGCAGGTGTATCGGGACGAGACCGAGCCGCTGTTGGAGTACTACCGCCACAACAACCTGCAGTCCGTCAACGCGGTGGGCGGGCTCGACGAGGTGTTCGCACGGGCCCTTCGGGCGCTCGGCAAGTAGGCGATGATCGGCCTTCCGGGGCTGCGCAACCGCAAGGTCGTAGCGCAGCGCAGCGCAGGCGAACTCGATGCGATGGCGGCGGCCGGTTCGTTGGTCGCGTCCGCCCTGCTGGCCGTCCGGCAGGCGGCAGCGCCAGGTGTGTCGACGCTCGCTTTGGACGAGATCGCCGAATCCGTCATCCGCGCAGGCGGCGGGATCCCGTCCTTCCTTGGCTATCACGGCTTTCCGGCCAGCATCTGTGCATCGGTGAATGACCGTGTGGTGCATGGGATTCCGTCGGCGACAGAGACCCTCGCGCAGGGAGATCTGGTGTCCATCGACTGCGGCGCCATTCTGGACGGCTGGCATGGCGACTCGGCGGTCACGTTCGGCATCGGCGCGCTGATCCCCGTCGACGAAGCGCTGTCGCAGGCCACCCGCGAGGCGATGGAGGCAGGCATTGCCGCCATGGTTCCCGGCAACCGGCTGACTGACGTCTCGCACGCGATCGAGACCGAGACGCACGCGGCCGAGCAGCGTCACGACCGCAAGTTCGGCATCGTCGCCGGCTACGGTGGCCACGGCATCGGCCGCCAGATGCACATGGACCCGTTCCTGCCGAACGAGGGCGCTCCCGGCCGTGGGCCCTACCTGGCGCCGGGGTCGGTGCTGGCCATCGAACCGATGCTGACTCTGGGGACCACCAAGACCGTGGTGTTGGAGGACGAGTGGACCGTCGTCACCGCCGACGGATCCCGCGCCGCGCACTGGGAGCACACCGTCGCCGTCACAGACGACGGCCCGCGAATTCTCACCGTGTAGTACGGGTCTTCAGCGAAACGGCCACAGCCAGGTCACAGCCCGCGTAGTAATGAACCCGATCACCACCAACGTCGTATCTAAGACGGAGGTTGGTAGTGGACGATCCAGAGGCCGCCATGATGCGGGTGCTCTATGACGAGCACGCTGCTGCTTTGTGGCGCTATGCCCTTCGGCTAACTGGCGATCAAGCGCGGGCGGAGGACGTAGTGCAGGAGACGCTGCTTCGGGCCTGGCGCCATCCCGAGGTCACCGACGAGGTCGAGCGGTCGGCCAGGGCCTGGCTGTTCACCGTCGCGCGTAACCTCATCATCGACGAGCGTCGCAGCGCGCGGTACCGGAACGAAGCCGGTACACCCGACCTCGAGCAGGTCGCCGACCGCGCCGCACCCGACGAGGTGGACTCCGCATTGGACCGACTGCTGCTGAGCACGGCACTGAGCCAGCTGTCCGAGGAACATCGGGCGGTGATTCGCCGGTCCTACTACCAGGGCTGGACAACCGCACAGATCGCCAAGGATCTCCAGATCGCGGAGGGCACGGTGAAATCCCGGCTTCATTACGCGGTTCGGGCGTTGCGACTCAATCTGCAGGAAATGGGGGTGACACGATGACACAATTCGGTTTTCCCCTAGGCGGTGATCTGATGGACGGCGATCGCTACGTGACCTGGGACGCGGCCTATGTCCTCGGCTCACTGACGAGCAATGAACGCCGCGAATACGAGGCTCACCTGGAAACCTGTGAGCGGTGCCGGTCGGCGGTCGCCGAGATCAGTGGCATCCCGGCGCTGCTGGCGATGCTGGACCTCGAAGACGTGCGCGCGCTGGACGAAGAGGCGCCGGACACCCCGCCGCTTCGCCCCGAGGTGCTCGACTCGATTCTCGACAAGGTCCGGTGGCGTCGCAGGCGGAACCGCTGGCTGACCTCGGCTGCGGTCGGGGTGGCCGCCGCCCTGCTGGCCGTCGGAGTGGTGATCGCCATCCGTCCGGAGATCGTGGGCCTCGAGAACTACAGCCCGCAGGAAACCACCCAGGCGATGGAGATGGCCAAGGTATCGGATACTCCGATCAACGCGTCGATCACACTTACCGGTTTCGGTTGGGGTACCCGCATCGACATGGCGTGCTCGTACGGTGAGTGGGGTCAGTCCGGCACCATTCCTCCGCAGAACCTGGGAATGATCGTGGTCGGCCGCGACGGCAGCCATACCGAGGTCGCGACTTGGCTCGGATTGTCAGGCGCCACCGCACTCCCGAGCGCCACCACTCCGATGCAGAAGGACGATATCGCTGCGGTGCAACTGGTTTCGTCTGAAAACGGAAAGGTCCTCCTCGAGAAACACTTGTGATCCGGGCCACTCAGTGAACCCAACATCTTTGCGTGTCGTGTCACTGGATAGGGGCGGGGAGAAACGGGTGAGGAATGGGCAGAAGGCATCGCGTCGTCGATCACGTCGTCGCGCACCTCGCAGCGAACGGCATCGACTACATCTTCGGTGTCGACGGTGCCAACATCGAAGACCTCTACGACGCCGCCTATTTCCGTGACGACGTCACCGCTGTGCTGGCCAAGCACGAGTTCTCCGCCGCGACAATGGCTGACGGCTTCAGCCGCAGCGGCGCCGGCCTCGGTGTGGTGGCCGCGACCTCGGGCGGCGGTTGCCTGAATACCCTTCCCGGCCTTGGCGAAGCCTTCGCGAGCCGGGTGCCCGTGCTGGCATTGATCGGCCAGCCGCCGACCACACTCGACGGTCGTGGTTCCTTCCAGGACACCAGCGGCCGCAACGGTGCGCTGGACGCAGAGGCGCTGTTCTCCGCGGTATCGGTGTTCTGCGAACGAGTGGTACGGCCGGAGGACATCGTCACGGCGCTGCCAGCAGCGATCGCCGCCGCGCGCACCGGTGGACCCGCAGTGTTGTTGCTGCCCAAGGATATTCAGCAAGCCAGCGTCAATAACGGGGTGGAACCCTGCGAAATTGACGCGGCCGCAACACAACTGGGTGATCCAGATGCGATCGCGTACGCGCTGCGGCGGGCAGACGGGCCGATCACGATCATCGCAGGCGAGCAGGTGGCCCGCGACGACGCGCGCGCCGAACTCGAGCAGCTGCGGGCGATGCTGCGCGCCAGGATCGCCACGGTGCCCGACGCCAAGGACGTCGCGGGCACGCCGGGGTTGGGGTCGTCGTCCTCGCTGGGCGTGACCGGCGTGATGGGCCATCCGGGGGTGGCCACCGCCATCGCCGACAGCGCGCTGTGCCTGCTGGTGGGCACGCGCATGGGCGTGACGGCACGGGCGGGCCTTGACGACGTGCTGGCGTCGGTTCCTGTGCTGTCGATCGGATCGGCATCCCCGTATGTGGCGTGCTCCCATGTGCACACCGATGACCTGCGCGTCTCGTTGTCGATGCTGCGCGATGCGCTGTTCGGCAACGGCAGACCGCTCGGGGTGCGGGTGCCCGACGCGATGCCACAGACCGAGCTGCAGCCGCCGGGGTTCACCGGTCCAGGGATCCGCTACCGCGACGCGATGACGGAGTTGGACGCGGCGCTGCCGGACGGCACCGACATCGTCGTCGATGCGGGAAACATCGGCGCATCAGCGATTCACTATCTGACGGCCAGACGAGACGGCAGGTTCATCGTCGCGCTCGGCATGGGAGGGATGGGGTACAGCTTCGGAGCCGGCGTCGGCGTTGCGTTCGGGCGAGAGAGCGCCCGCGCGCAAGACGACCCGCAGAGGCGGCGAACGGTTGTCATCGCCGGC
>DATJIX010000278.1:0-2672 GCA_035492865.1 Mycobacterium sp.
GATTGGCGCGCCAACGCCTCCGCCTGGTCGGGCCAACCGCGAAACAGCGTGACCCGCTCGCGTTCCAGCAGCCGCAGAGTCGTCTCCGGTCGGGGTATCTCCTCGGTGACGAGCGTGGCCCCCGCCAGTAGCGCGGACAACACACCGCTGCCGAAGCCGCCCACCCAGAAGAACGGCATCGGCAGGTACAGCCTGGTTTCCGCGTCGATGCAGCGGGCGGTCAGCCCGGACTGCACCGCGGCCAGCGCGTTGCCATGCGAATGGATGACCCCCTTCGGCGGCCCGCTGCTTCCCGAGGTGAACATGATGACCAGCGTGTCGCTGGGGGTGACCGCGCCGGCCGTCGCGTTGATGTTGCGCTCGTGGGACGTCAGTTGATCGGGCGTCCAAACCGATTGCAGTGCAGGAAGTTCAGGGGTATCGACGACGTCGGACAGGTCGTCGAGATACCGATGGCCACGAAACTCCTCGACGGTGATCAATACCTGCACCGCGGCGGCCCGCAGCTGTGCCATCAGCTCCGGGGGCTGCAACAGCGTGCTCAACGGCACCAACACGGCACCGATGCGCGTCACCGCGACAGCGATCTGCACCCACTGCACACGGTTCGGCATGATCAGTCCGACGCGGGTTCCCTTGCTCACCCCGGCGTCCAGTAGCGCGGCCGCCATTGCGCGGGTGGTGTCGTCGAGCTCGGTGTAGCTGAGCCGAGACTCCGGGTCGATGACCATCGGCTTGTCGCCGTGCTGCTCGGCGCGCAGTCTGACCAGCCGGTCGATGGTGTCAGTCATCGAACACCTTCTGCAGCGCGACCATGTCGACCTTGCCGCTGGAGAGCACCGGGATCTCGGAACGCGGCACGGCGGCAAAACGTTTCGGGATCTTGTAGGCAGACAGCTCACCCTTCAGCAGATCCAGTACCGCCGCTTCATCGAAGTCCCCGTCGTCCTCCAACGCAACGACCGCGGCGACCAACTGCCCGCGCTCGACGTCGGGCAGGCCGAGCACATGTGCGACGGCTCCGCCGGTCACCTTGGCGATCGCCCGCTCCACTTCGGCCGGTGCGACATTGGCACCAGCCGTCTTGATCATCGCCCCGCGGCGGCCGATGAAGTACACGAAGCCGTCGGCGTCGGTCCGAACCAGGTCTCCGGTGTGAAACCAGCCGTCCTCGTCGAAACACTCCTCACGACTGCGCTTGTAGTAGCGCTGCATCACATAGGGCCCGCGGATGCACAGCTCTCCGTCGACGATCTTGGTTTCGAAACCCGGCGCCGGCTTGCCGAACGAGCCGCGCCGATGTTCGGGTTGGTCGGACTCGTCTTCGCTGATCGTGATGACGCTGCCGGCTTCGGTCATGCCCAGCATGGTGTGCCGCAACTCCGGATCGGCAGGCCGAACCTCGGGTGCCATGATCGGGTACAGATTTCCCCGCCGCATGGACGACAGGTCGCGTCGCGGAAGGCTGGGGTGCTGAGCAAGCTGGGCGATGCCTGCGACGAAACCGTTGGTCATCGTCGGCTTTTCGGCCTCGAGCAGATCCAGCGTCTCGCCGGCGTCGATGGCGTTGGAACACACCAGCGTTGAGCCGGCGAGCAGAGTGGCCAGCACGGCGAACGCGATTCCACCGATCCAGAAGAACGGCGAGTTGCAGAACAGCTTGTCGGTTGCCGTCAACCCGCGGATCTCGTTGAGCACATTCTGGTGCCCGAGCAGAGATGCGTGCGTATGCACCACGCCCTTGGGTGCGCTCGTCGAGCCCGATGTGTAGACGATGGCCAATGCGTCCGCTTCGTCGACGTCGAGCTCCGTCGCCTCGAGCCGCGCGGGCTCGACCGTGTCGTGCGGGTCGGAGTCGATCAGGATGTGACGCAGCAGCGGAGCGGCGTCCTTGATATCGGCAAGGCGTTCGCGATAGTCGTGCGAGCGGAACGACGCGGTGGCCAGCAGGATTTCGGTGTCGCTGTCGACAAGCTGCACGGCCAGCTCCCGTGCGGTGGCGAACGTCGAGAACGGGATGACGACGGCACCGATACGCGCCGCCGCCAGCATCGCGACGATCCAGGCGGGGCCGTTCGGGAACAGGACGCCGACATGAGTGCCCTTACCCGCGCCGAGGCCGATCAGGCCGCGGGCCAGCCGTGCCGACCGACGGTCGGCCTCCGCGTAACTGAGGCGCTCGGCGTCGCACACCAGCAGCGGGTGCTCGCCGCGGGCGCGGACCTGTTGCCGCAGGACCCCGCCGACCGTCAGTGCGTCAGGTGCCATGTTCTGCGGGCTGGCTGAAGTACGCGCGGACCGCACCCAGGTCGGCCTTGCCGGACGGCGTCCTGGGAATCTGGTCGACGATCGCGATGTCGGAGGGAATCTCGTAGCGCGCCAAGCGCGTCCGAAGGAACTCAACCAACGCGGCGGTGTCGGCGGCCTCCCGCAGCTCCACCATCGCGACCGGGGTTTCGCCGAGGCGGTCGTCGCGCCTGCCCACCACGGCCGCTCCTCGGACCGCCGGATGGGTTTCCAGCGCTGCGCGCACGTCGTCGGGCATCACCTTGAAGCCGCCGCGGATGATCGCCTGATCGGCGCGGCCGAGGATCCACAGGAACCCGTCGTCGTCGATGCGGGCCACGTCGGTGGTGCGCATCCAGTCTGCGGACGGCCCGAGTTGTCCCGGT
>DATJIX010000279.1:0-6180 GCA_035492865.1 Mycobacterium sp.
GACCTTGGCGCCCATCACCAGCACGTTGGCGTCGTTGTGGGCCCGTGCGATCTCGGCGGTGAACACGCAGTGGCACAGGGCCGCCCGGATGCCGACAATCTTGTTCGCCGCTATCTGTTCCCCGCAGCCGCTGCCGCCCAGGATCACGCCGAAGTCGTTCCCACCGCCGACCACTTGGGACCCGACGTCGGCGCAGAGTGGGGGATAGTCCGCGATTTCGGCGGCGTCGTGGACGCCCCGGTCGTCGACCTGGTGCCCGCGCTCGCTCAGCCATGTCGCAAGACGCGACTTCATCGCAACGGCGTTGTGGTCGGCTGCGATCGCGATGCGCATGTGTCCGGTCCTAGAGGTCGCAACATCGAATGAGTGGCCTTATGGTAACACCATAGGTCTTGAGCATCCAGGGTGTCATCCGTTAAGGTAGAATGGTAAGACCATATACATCAGCCTGGGAGTGTGCATGCCGAAGGTCGTCTTCATCACCCTCGACGGTGCTCAGCGCGTCGTGGACGCCAACGCCGGCGAGTCGGTCATGGCCGCAGCCGTGCGCAACGGCATCCCCGGCATCATCGGGGAATGTGGTGGCAACTGCAGCTGCGCCACCTGCCATGTGTACGTCGATGACGAGTTCGCCGCGAGCGTCGGAGGCGCGAACGACATGGAGGACGACCTGCTCGACCTCGGTGTGGCAGACCGTCGCGACACCAGCAGGCTGTCCTGCCAGATTGCGGTAACCGAAGACCTCGACGGCCTCACCGTGCACATTCCGACGGAGCAGTGACGATGCCTGCGGGGACGTTGATCGTCGGTGCCAGCCAGGCCGGTCTGCAGCTGGCGGTGTCTTTGCGTGACGCGGGGAATGCCGACCCGATCACCTTGGTCGGTGCTGAGCCACATGCGCCGTATCAGCGGCCTCCGCTGTCGAAGGCCTATCTGCACGGCAACGCGGAACTGGAACAGCTGTGGCTGCGCGCTCCCGATTTTCTTGCAGGGCAGGGCATCACGTTGATCACCGGCGAGCGCATCGAGACGGTCGATCTGTACTCGGGTGGTCCTGCGGGAACGGCCAGGACTGCCACCGGCCGCGTTCTCGACTTCGACCGGTTGGCGCTGACGGTTGGCGCCCGCCCGCGCAGACTGACCGTGCCCGGTGCCAACCTCGACGGCGTGACGTACTTACGCACCGCCGACGATGCGACGGTGCTGCGGGCACTGCAGTCCGACGCCGAGTCGGTGGTGGTGATCGGTGGTGGCTTCATCGGGCTCGAGGCGGCGGCGGTCGCCCGCACGCAGGGCAAGGCGGTGACGGTCGTGGAGGCCGCCGACCGCCTTATCGGCCGCGCGGTCGCCCCGGTGGTGTCCGACTTCTACCGCGACGCCCACCTCGGCCGCGGCGTGGACATCCGCATTGGCGCCCAAGTGGTTTCGCTCGGTGGAAAGAACAACAGCGTGCAGGCCGTGCAGCTGTCCGATGGCAGCCGGATCCCGGCAGACCTGGTTATCGTCGGCATCGGGGTCGAACCGTGTACCGAATTGGCGCGTCAACTCGACCTCGAGTCGGCGGGCGGCATCGTGGTCGACCATTACGCGCGCACGAGCAATCCCACCGTGGTCGCCGCCGGTGACTGCACTGTGCAACCGCACCCGCTCACCGGGCAGGGCCGGGTGCGGCTGGAGTCGGTGCAGAACGCGATCAGCCAGGCCAAGACCGCGGCCGCGACCCTCGCAGGGCTGCGCGTCCCGAACGACGCGGTGCCGTGGTTCTGGTCGGATCAGTACGACCTCAAGCTCCAAATCGCCGGTCTGTCAGCCGGACACGACGAATACGTGGTCCGCGGCGATATCGCCGAGGAGGCGTTCTCCGTGCTGTACTACCGCGAGGGCGCCCTGCTGGCGGTCGATGCCGTCAACATGCCCGGCGACTACATGGCGGTCCGCAAGGCCCTGAGCCAGGGCTTCACGATCTCCGCAGGGGCCGCGGCGGACAGCAGTGTGGCGTTGCGCGAGCTGATCGTCCCGCAGGCGATCGGCGCCTAGGCGACGAACATCTGGTCGATGTCGACCGGCCGCGTCAGGATCCGTTGGTCTCGTGCGTATTCCATCAGCCGCTCCAGCATCGCGCGGTTGGGTTCGACACCGTAGGGGAGCGGATCCGCACCAGTGGTCTGCAGTACCCGGGAATAGACACGGTCCGTCACCGATCCGTCGCGCAGCTGCGCCACGTATCGCTGTTTGGCTTCGGTGAAGGCGTCGAACACCGCCGACGCGACCTGCGGATAGCGCTGCAGCACCTCATCTTTGATGACGACAAGGTGATTGATCGGGTAGAACGCGCGGTCGCGAAGGGCGCGGATCGCGGCCTCTTCGGGATCGGGGATCAGCGGCGCGACGTCGGGGTGGTCGACGTCGACACCGATCACGGCGTCGATTTCGCCGTTGATCAGCATCTCGGCCAGATCGCCTTCGGCCGGCTGCACGTTGGCGGGTGGTACATACGACGCCACATGTTCGTCACCCGACAGCACCCACGTCACCCGTCCGAGGTCGACGTCGTACTCAGAGGCGAGGATGCCGCGCGCCCAGACGCCGGTGGTGACCGTGTATCCGCGGTTGACGCCCACGCGCCGGCCTTCGAGATCCTTGGGGTCGCGGATGCCCGACCGGGTGTTGTACCGGATCGCGCCGTGATGGAACCCCCGCACCAGGAAGATCGGGAGCGCGGTGAACGCGACGCCGTGCTCGCGCGCTGTGAGGTAAGTGGTCAATGCCATCTCGCTGACATCGAACTCCAGCGACCGCACCATCCTGCGAAACCCCTTGACCAATACTGGGATCTCCTCGAACTCCAGCGAGAAGCCCGCCGGGGTGACGGTGCCGTCCTTGAGCGCCTGGTTGGCGCCCTGTGTTCGCGTCACCGTCGTCAACACCGGCTCAGACATCCGTCGCTCCGTCTCTGGTCGCTGGGATCACGGCTTGGTATATTGGCATGACCATAATGCCATACTGGCCGACGAAGGAGACAGATGGCCGAGAGTGTTCTCGCCGCGGTGCGGGTCGCACCCAGCACCACCGAAATCAGAGAGCTCCCGATGCCCGAGCTGTCCGACGACACCGCCCTACTCAAGGTCGAGGTCGCCGGCATCTGTGGCACGGACGTGAAGATGTATGCCAAACCGCCGTTCGACGCCCCGGTGATCATGGGCCATGAGAATGTCGGCACCATCGCGGTGGCGGGGCAGAAGTTCAAGCAACTGCATGGCGTGGCCGAAGGCGATCGCGTCTTCGTCGAGCACTACGTCGGTTGTTACAACTGCGAATGGTGCCGTATCGGCGAGTACCGGCACTGCGAGGCCACCGACTGGCGCACCAACACCGACGCGCGCCGCTATGGCTACACCTCGGCGGCCAATCCCGGCACGCTGTGGGGCGGCTTCTCCGAATACATGTATCTGCCGTGGAATGCCGTGCTGCACAGGGTGCCCGACGGGGTGAGCGCCGAACTCGCCGGCCTGGTAACCCCGCTGTCGAACGGCATCGAATGGGCGTTGCTCGCCGCGGGCGTCGGCTACGCCGACACCGTGCTCATCCAGGGCCCCGGCCAACAAGGCCTGTCCCAGGTGGTGGCCTGCAAGCAGGCGGGCGCGTCGAAGATCATTCTCACCGGTACGACGCGTGACAAGGCCCGACTCGACCTCGCGCTCGCCCTTGGCGCCGACGACGTGATCGATATCGAACGAGTCAATCCGCGCGAGGCGGTCATGGA
This sequence comes from Mycobacterium sp., assembly GCA_035492865.1. Taxonomy (GTDB): domain Bacteria; phylum Actinomycetota; class Actinomycetes; order Mycobacteriales; family Mycobacteriaceae; genus Mycobacterium. The sequence goes on from DATJIX010000279.1 coordinate 3,764, forward strand.
CCTCACCGGTGGCCGCGGTGTCGACTTTGTGCTCGACTGCACGTCGCGCGCCGGCGTCGCACCCGTGCTGCTCGGCATCGACGTGCTCAAGCGCCGCGAGGGCACGCTGCTGATCCAGGGAGAATTGGCGGCCTTCCCCGACTTCCCGGTCAAGCAGCTCACCGAGAAGGCCATCACGATCAAAAGCGCTCGCGGCCACAGCTATCGGGCCTGCGAGTTGGCGCTGCAGCAGCTCAGCTCCCGCCGGTTTCCGTTGGAACGGCTGTCCACCCACCGGTTCGCCCTCGATCAGGTAGACCACGCGATCCGGGCGTTGGCCGGCGACACCGCGGACAAGGACGTCATCCATATCTCGCTGATGCCGTGGCTGGGGAAAGAGAAGTGAGCATGCCGATCGTCGTCCGTAATACGCCGCGCCCAGACCCGGAGATCCGCGATGCACTAGGGCATTACGGCGTGGCCACGATCCACGAGGCGCAGGGCCGCACCGGCCTGGTGGCGCCGTACATGACACCGATCTACACCGGTGCCCGGGTGTGCGGTACGGCGGTCACGGTCAGCCTGCCGCCGGACGACAACTGGATGATCCATGTCGCCGTCGAACAGTGCCAGCCGGGCGACGTGCTGGTGGTTGCGCCCGAGACACCCTCGGAATACGGGTATTTCGGCGAGTTGCTCGCGACCACTCTGGCCGCCCGCGGAGTTCGCGGACTGGTGATCGACGCCGGTTGCCGCGACATCGCCGAGCTGACCGAGATGAAGTTCCCGGTGTGGTCCAAATGCGTGTCCGCTCAGGGCACGGTGAAGAAGCGGCTCGGATCGGTCAACGTGGCGGTGACGTGCGCGGGTGCCGCCGTCGAACCCGGCGATGTGGTGGTCGGCGACGACGACGGCGTGGTGATCGTGCCGCGCGCACGGGCCGCGGACGTGTTGGCTGCGGCCAAGGCCAGGGAGGAGAAGGAAGCCGGCTCGCGGGAGCGCTATCAGCGTGGCGAGCTGTTCCTCGACATGAACGACAATCGTGGCGAATTGGAGCGGCTCGGCCTGCGCTACGTCGACTATCAGGACATCGTCCAGTGATCATCGACGTGCACGGTCACTACACCACCGCACCCGCCGAGCAGCAGCGATTCCGCACCGATCAGCTCGCCGCGCTCGATGATCGGTCCCTTCCCGCCCCGGATCGACCGGACATCAGCGACGACGAGATTCGCGAGAGCATCGAACTCAACCAGCTCCGGATACTGCGTGAGCGCGGCGGCGATCTGATGCTGTTCTCGCCAAAGGCTTCCGGCATGGAACACCACATCGGCGACCAGGCGACCGCCAGCGAGTGGGCCAGGGTGTCCAACGATCTCGTGCACAGGGTCACCGAACTGTTTCCCGATGCCTTCGCACCGGTCGCTCAGCTGCCGCAGACGCCGGACGGTGAGCTTGGTCCCGTCATCGATGAATTGCGGCGTTGTGTGGGCGAACTCGGCTTTGTCGGGTGCAACGTGAACCCCGATCCGGCTGCCGGATATTGGACGACACCACCGATGACGGACGAATACTGGTATCCGCTGTACGAGGCGATGGTGGAACTCGAGGTGCCTGCGATGATCCATGTGTCGACCTCGTGCAACCCGAACTTCCACACCCTCGGCGCTCACTACCTGAACGCCGATACCAGTGTCTTCATGCAACTCGTGCTCGCGGATCTGTTCGTCAAGTTCCCGACCCTGACCTTCGTCATCCCGCACGGTGGGGGAGCGGTGCCCTATCACTGGGGCAGGTATCGCGGGCTGGCGGAGCGGCTCGGTAGGCCCGACCCCGTCGACTTGATGCGCAACGTGTTCTTCGACACCTGCGTATACCACCAGCCCGGAATCGAGCTCCTGCACAAGGTGATTCCCGCGGAAAACATCCTGTTTGCCTCCGAGATGCTCGGCGCGGTGCGCGGTGCCGACCCGGAGACCGGCGTCGCGTGGGACGACACGCTGGTCTATGTCGAGAACCTCGGTCTAACCGATGTGAACCGGCGTGCCGTCGTCGAACTGAACGCCCGCCGCGCCTACCCACGCTTGCACCGGCGGCTCACTGCTCAAGGAAGGTGACCTTGTGTCGCTGTTGCATCTGACATTCGCGTGCGGAGACTATGACCGCACCCGCGCACTCGAGGACGGCAGCGTGCGTCCCGACGGCATCGATCTGACCTATCTTCGACTGCCGGTGGAGGAAACCTTCTTCCGGATGCTGCGCCACCGCGAGTTCGACATCGCGGAGATGTCGTTGTCCACCTATGTCGCGACGCTCGACCGCGATGCGCGCCCGTTCGTCGCGCTGCCTGTGTTCACGTCGCGTATGTTCCGGCACGGCGGGGTCTATATCAACGCGGAGGCCGGTATCACGGTGCCGTCGGATCTGCGCGGCAAGCG
>DATJIX010000280.1:0-3427 GCA_035492865.1 Mycobacterium sp.
CCGACGCTACGGTGCTTGCTGTGATGTCGGCCGCGGTCGACGTGGTGGAGGCGGCGGGGATTCGGGTGGACCGAGGCGACGACTCAGCGGCGCATCTTCGTCGAGCGGTCCGCTGGCGGCACTACAGCCGAGGTCCGGTCACCAGTCTGCACCGCGCCTGTGGCGCCGACATCTCAAGGGGCTCACTGCGTCTGCTCGGACAGATGCGATGACCGATCCGGTGGCCGCGGCGGATGCCGTGGTGGCGGCCGTCGATCCGGGACTGAGTTCACCGGGTGTGGAGAGCCGCGACGTGGTGCTCGTAACGGGCCCGTGGCTGGCGGGTACCAGCAGCCTCATCGCTGCGCTGCGCGAGCGGATGCCGGAGCGCACCTTCGTCGAGACCGACGAGTTGGGGCCCGCGACTGCGCCTGTTGCGGTCGTGTTCGCCGTATCCGCAATCACCCCGCTGACCGAATCCGATGGTGCGCTGGTCGATCTCGCGGCCAATTACACCGATCTGATCATCGGAGTGGTGACGAAGATCGACGCCCACCGCAATTGGCGCGACGTGCTGGCCGCCGATCGTGCCGAACTCGCCTCGCGGGCGCCGCGATACCGGCACGTGCAATGGGTGGGTGCGGCGGCGGCTCCCGACCTGGGCGAGCCGAGGCTCGACGAACTCGTCGGCGTGCTCAGGCAGCGGTTGGCCGATCCTGACGTTGCGCGCCGAAACCGGTTGCGCGCATGGGAAGTGCGACTGGGCGCGGCGATCGAGCGATATCAGGCCGATGCCGCAGGAGCGGACCGGCAGGCGCGGGTGACCGCGCTGCGTAAGAACCGCGAAGACATCCTGCGGGGGCGGCGGCTCTCGAAGTCCGAACGAACCATCGCGCTGCGCAGCCAGATCCACCAGGCGCGGGTGCAGCTGACCTATTTCGCACGCAACCGCTGCACATCGGTGCGCGCCGAACTGCAAGAGGACGCCTCGAATACGACGCGGCGCAAGCTCGGCGCATTCGAGTCCTATGTGCGCGCCCGGGCGGCCGAAGTCGTCGACGAAGTGGACGAGGGCATCACCACGCACCTCGGCGACGTTGCCACTGAACTCGGGCTGTCGGCACCGGAGCTGCCTCCACCGTCGGAGCCGCCCGAGGTTGCGTCGCCGCCGCTGAAATCACGGCGGCTCGAGACACAGCTGACGATGGTTCTGGGCGCCGGCTTCGGCTTCGGCGTCGCCCTCGCAGTCACCCGCCTGTTCGCGGGCCTCGCCCAGGGTCTGACCATCGCGGGACTGGTGGCTGGCGGGCTGGTCGGCCTGCTGCTCACGGTCTGGGTGGTGGGCATCCGTGGTCTGCTGCAGGACCGCGCGGTGCTGGACCGCTGGATCACCGATGTCACCGCCGCACTGCGTTCGACGGTCGAGGAGCGGGTGGCCACCCGGGTGCTCGCGGCGGAAACGGCGCTGACCTCTGACCTGGTCGCCCGCGACGAGGTCGAGAGCGCGACGGCGGCCGATCGTGTCGCCGAGATCGACGCCGAACTGCGTGAGCATGCGTCCGCCACGGCCAAGGCCGCCGTGGTGCGAGACCGTCGGCTACCGCTGCTGCAGAGGGCGCTCGACGCGGTGCACGCCGAGCTCTACGGAGCGGCGGTGTCGTCAGAGACGCTGTCCGAGTAGCTGCCCATATATGTAGCCAAGTGGTGCAGGCGGCTGATCGCTCAGCAAACTGAATCGGTAAAACAGCGGAGAATGTTTATCTGAATCGTTCCTGTGAGTGATCGGACATGCTCCCGATTTACCGCGGGTATGTCACCCACGTTAACCTCAATACAGGGACGACCGAATGCGCTGCCGTTTCTCGCTAGGCCGGCGCGATCGGGGCCTGCGTCCTGGCAGAGAACCTACGCAGGAGAGTTTGATGACAGCAGCGACCATTCCTGGTCTGGACACCGCACCGACTAAGCACAAGGAGTTGCTCGCCTGGGTCTCCGAGGTCGCGGAGCTGACGCAGCCGGACCGGGTGGTCTTTGCCGACGGCTCCGACGAGGAGGCCGCCCGGCTTACCCAGCAGCTGGTCGAGGCGGGCACCTTCAAGAAGCTCGACGAGGACAAGAAGCCGAACTCCTACCTGGCTTTGTCAGACCCCTCTGACGTGGCGCGCGTGGAATCGCGCACCTTTATCTGTTCTGAGCGCGAAATCGACGCCGGTCCGACCAACAACTGGATGGACCCTGCCGAGATGCGCGGCATCATGACGGACCTTTACCGCGGCTGCATGCGCGGTCGCACCATGTACGTCGTCCCGTTCTGCATGGGCCCGCTGGGCGCCGAGGATCCCAAGCTCGGCGTCGAGATCACCGACTCGGAATATGTCGTCGTCTCCATGCGCACGATGACCCGGATGGGTAAGGCCGCGCTCGACAAGATGGGCACCGACGGGTTCTTCGTCAAGGCGCTGCATTCGATCGGCGCCCCGCTCGAGCCGGGCCAGAAGGATGTGCCGTGGCCGTGTAACGAGACCAAGTACATCAGCCACTTCCCCGAAACCCGCGAGATCTGGAGCTACGGCTCCGGCTACGGCGGCAACGCGCTGCTTGGCAAGAAGTGCTACTCGCTGCGTATCGCGTCGGCGATGGCGCACGACGAGGGTTGGCTCGCCGAGCACATGCTGATCCTCAAGCTGATCTCGCCCGAGAACAAGGCGTATTACATCGCGGCCGCCTTCCCGTCGGCCTGCGGTAAGACCAACCTCGCGATGCTGCAGCCGACCATCCCCGGCTGGCGCGCCGAAACCATCGGCGACGACATCGCCTGGATGCGGTTCGGCAAGGACGGCAGGCTCTACGCCGTCAACCCCGAGTTCGGCTTCTTCGGCGTCGCGCCCGGCACCAACTGGTCGTCCAACCCCAACGCGATGAAGACCATCGAGGCAGGCAACACCGTCTTCACCAACGTCGCGTTGACCGACGACAACGATGTGTGGTGGGAAGGCCTCGAGGGCGAGCCTGACCACCTGATCGACTGGAAGGGCAACGACTGGATCCTGCGCGAGACGGAAACCAAGGCCGCGCACCCCAACTCGCGCTACTGCACCCCGATGTCGCAGTGCCCGACGCTCGCCCCCGAGTGGGACGACCCGCAGGGCGTGCCGATCTCGGCGATCCTGTTCGGTGGCCGCCGCAAGACGACGGTGCCGCTGATCACCGAGGCCCGCGATTGGCAGCACGGCGTTTTCATCGGCGCCACGCTCGGCTCGGAGCAGACGGCCGCCGCCGAGGGCAAGGTCGGCACGGTACGCCGCGACCCGATGGCGATGATCCCGTTCCTCGGCTACAACGTCGGCGACTACTTCCAGCACTGGATCAACATCGGCAAGAACGCCGACGAGTCCAAGATGCCGAAGGTGTTCTTCGTCAACTGGTTCCGCCGCGGCGACGACGGCCG
>DATJIX010000281.1:0-4954 GCA_035492865.1 Mycobacterium sp.
TCGAGGGTTCGTCGCTGGACGACGCGCTCTCGGGATTGCTGGACGCCGAGGGCTACCGCGCCACCGTCACCGAATGACGAGTTGTTAGGGTTTTTACCGACCAATGTCCAACACAGGCGGATCCGGCGGTGGTGGACACAATGATGTCTACTGCGCGGTACGGTCAACACCAGACGTTATGACGGCTGGGGGGCCCGGCCTGATATCGCCACAGCAGCCAGTGAGGAGCAGCGGGTGACGGAAAAGGACCACAACTCTGGGGCCGACCAGACGTCTGATGAACTGACCGTGGAGACGACGTCGGTCTTCCGCGCCGACTTCCTCAACGAGTTGGACGCTCCGGCCGCTTCGGGCACCGAGGGCGCGGTCTCAGGTGTCGAAGGGCTGCCCGCCGGGTCGGCCCTGCTGGTCGTCAAGCGAGGCCCCAACGCTGGGTCGCGGTTCCTGCTCGACCAGCCCACCACGTCGGCCGGTCGGCATCCTGACAGCGACATCTTCCTCGACGACGTCACCGTCAGCCGCAGGCACGCCGAGTTCCGGCTGGAAAGCGGGGAGTTTCAGGTCGTCGACGTCGGCAGCCTGAACGGCACCTACGTGAACCGGGAACCCGTCGACTCCGCGGTGCTGGCCAATGGCGACGAGGTCCAGATCGGAAAATTCCGCCTGGTGTTCCTGACCGGGCCGAAGGGTGACGACGACAGCGGCCCGGGCAGCTAAGTGACCGCCCCCGACACGCCCGCTTTGGCCGGGATGTCGATCGGAGCGGTCCTCGATCTGCTGCGAGGCGACTTCCCGGATGTGACCATCTCCAAGATCCGGTTTCTCGAAGCCGAAGGCCTGGTCACCCCTGAGCGCACGGCGTCGGGATACCGGCGGTTCACCGCCTACGACTGCGCGCGACTGCGGTTCATCCTGACCGCCCAGCGCGATCAGTATCTGCCGCTGAAGGTCATCAAGTCGCAGCTGGACGCCCAGCCCGACGGCGAGCTGCCGCAGAGCGGATCCGCTTACGGCGTACCGCGTTTGGTGACCGTCGACTCGGCGTCCGACGACAGTGCCTCGGTGGCCCGCGCGCAGGTGCGGCTTCGCCGTGAGGACCTGTTGACCAGGGCGGCCATCGACGAGTCACTGCTGGCCGAGCTCGTCAAGGCCGGCGTGATCAAGCCCGGCCAGGCGGGCTTCTTCGACGAGTATTCGGTGGTCATCGCGCAGTGCGCCAAGGAACTGGCGGAATACGGTGTGGAACCGCGGCACCTGCGGGCGTTCCGCTCGGCGGCGGACCGGCAGTCCGATCTGATCGCCCAGATTGCGGGTCCGGTGGTCAAGGCAGGCAAGGCCGGGGCCCGCGACCGCGCCGACGATCTGGCCCGCGAGGTGGCTGCGCTTGCGATCACGTTGCACACGTCGCTGATCAAGAGCGCCGTACGCGACGTTCTTGATCGCTGAGGATTAGACTCGTTTTTGACGGCTTCTTTGTGCGGAGGGCAGACACAGATGGGTGAGGTTCGTGTGGTCGGCATTCGCGTGGAGCAGCCGCAGAACCAGCCGGTGTTGCTGCTGCGGGAAGCAAACGGTGACCGCTACTTGCCGATCTGGATCGGGCAGCCGGAGGCCGCGGCGATCGCGCTCGAACAGCAGGGCCACGAACCTGCCAGGCCGCTGACCCACGATCTCATCAAAGATGTCATTGCGGCGCTTGGCCATTCGCTCAAAGAGGTGCGCATCGTCGACCTCCAGGAGGGCACCTTCTACGCGGACCTGATCTTTGACCGTGACATCAAGGTGTCGGCGCGGCCGTCGGACTCGGTGGCCATCGCGCTGCGCGTCGGCGTGCCGATCTACGTCGAGGAGGCGGTGCTGGCCGAGGCCGGGCTGCTGATCCCCGACGAGAACGACGAGGAGGCCGCGGGCACGGTCCGTGAGGACGAGGTCGAGAAGTTCAAGGAATTCCTCGACAGCGTGTCGCCCGACGACTTCAAGGCGACGTAAGGCATCAGCCCAGGCGTTTTGTCACGGATGCGTCTCGTCGCGCTCGACACGCGGCGCGCGTTTCTCCCAACCGTGAATTGGGCAGCCATACTTGACGACGACGAGCAGTAATGGCACGGCGGGAAGCGTATGCTCGACACATTCGAGCTTCGGCAAACGTGCGCCCATGCAGGTCACAGACGCGGGTTCGATCGGCGAGAGGATTCGAGAGTGGGAGACACGCCACGTCAAGAACAGCTTGACCTGTCCACTAGCAGCGGGCCCGCCGAATCCCCGGCGAGTGCCCCCAGCGAACCTGTGCAGGCCGGTCTGTTCCCCGATGATTCGGTGCCGGACGAGCTCGTGGGGTACCGCGGGCCGAGTGCGTGCCAGATCGCCGGAATCACCTACCGCCAGCTGGATTACTGGGCGCGCACCTCGCTCGTCGTGCCGTCCATCCGCAGCGCGGCGGGGTCGGGTAGCCAGCGGCTGTACTCGTTCAAGGACATCCTGGTTCTCAAGATCGTCAAGCGGCTGCTGGACACGGGTATCTCGCTGCACAACATCCGCGTCGCCGTCGATCACCTACGCCAGCGTGGCGTGCGCGATCTGGCCAACATCACGCTGTTCTCCGACGGCACCACGGTTTACGAGTGCACCTCGGCCGAGGAAGTCGTCGACCTGCTGCAGGGTGGCCAGGGCGTGTTCGGCATTGCGGTGTCCGGCGCCATGCGGGAGCTGACCGGGGCGATCGCCGAATTCCCCGGCGAGCGCGCCGACGGCGGCGAGTCGATCGCCACGCCGGAGGACGAGCTGGCCTCGCGTCGCAAGCACCGCGACCGCAAGATCGGCTGACACGCCGCCCGTTCTGCCTGCCGAAATCGCCGCTCAGCGGCGGTGACGGTAAACTACTTAGCGCATCGCCCTTGTGTGGGAGAGTTCCGTGACCGCCAGCCACGGACGCCGAAGGAGCAACACCTCTCCGTCAACCTCTCAGGCACCCAGGACCGCGCAAGGCCCCGATGCCTCTGGAGACGCCCAGGCGGGTTGACGACTGAGGGAGAGGGACGTTCCTCGTCGGGAGTGCACCTCAGTGTTCGATCACTACCAACCCAATTTCGCCGATCGCCACATCGGACCAGACGCCGATGCCGTCGCAACCATGCTCAAGTCCATCGGCGTGGGATCGCTCGACGAACTTGCCGAGAAGGCGCTGCCCGCGGGCATCCTCGACGCCTTGTCCGCCGACGGCGTCGCGCCGGGTCTTGATCAGCTGTTGCCTGCGGCCAGCGAGCAGGAAGCACTCGCCGAACTGCGCGCCATGGCCGACTCCAACACCGTCGCCGTGTCGATGATCGGTCAGGGCTACTTCGACACGCTGACGCCACCGGTGTTGCGCCGCAACATACTTGAGAACCCGGCATGGTACACCGCCTACACCCCGTACCAGCCCGAGATCAGCCAGGGGCGCCTCGAGGCGTTGCTGAATTTCCAGACCATGGTCGGCGACCTGACCGGGCTCGAGGTGGCCAACGCCTCGATGCTCGACGAGGGCACCGCCGCCGCCGAGGCGATGACCCTGATGCACCGGGCAGGCAAGGGCCCGTCGAACCGGCTGGCGGTCGACGCCGACGTCTACCGCCAGACCGCCGCGATCCTGGCCACCCGTGCCGAGCCGCTCGGCATCGAGATCGTCACCGCAGATCTTCGCGCAGGCCTGCCCGATGGCGACTTCTTCGGAGTGATCACACAGCTGCCGGGCGCCAGCGGAGAGGTCGTCGACTGGTCGGGCCTGGTGGCAGCCGCTCACGAACGCGGTGCGCTTGTCGCGGTGGGTGCCGACCTGCTGGCGCTGACGCTGATCGCTTCGCCAGGCGACATCGGTGCCGACGTAGCCTTCGGTAGCACCCAAAGGTTCGGCGTGCCAATGGGATTCGGTGGCCCGCACGCCGGCTATCTCGCCGTGCACGCCAAACAGGCCCGCCAGTTGCCCGGCCGGTTGGTCGGCGTTTCGCAGGACGCCGACGGCACGAACGCCTACCGCCTTGCATTGCAGACCCGCGAGCAGCACATCCGCCGCGACAAGGCCACCAGCAACATCTGCACCGCGCAGGTGCTGCTGGCGGTGATCGCCGCCATGTATGCCAGCTATCACGGCGCCGACGGACTGACCGGAATCGCTCGCCGCGTCCATGCCCGTGCCGAGGCGATCGCAGGCGCACTCGGCGATGCGCTGGTGCACGACAAATTCTTCGACACCGTGCTGGCCCGTGTTCCAGGCCGCGCCGACGACGTGATCGCGGCGGCAAAGGCCAACGGGATCAACCTGTGGCGGGTCGACGCCGACCATGTGTCGATCGCGTGCGACGAGGCCACCACCGCCGCCCACGTCGCGACGGTGATCGAGGCGTTCGGGCTGGCGGCGGCCACTCCGGTGCGCGCCGACATCGAGACCCGCACCTCGGATTTCCTCACCCATCCCGCGTTCACGCGGTACCGCACCGAAACCGAGATGATGCGCTACCTGCGGTCGCTGGCCGACAAGGATATTGCGTTGGACCGCAGCATGATTCCGCTGGGGTCGTGCACCATGAAGCTGAACGCGGCTGCCGAGATGGAGCCGATCACCTGGCCGGAGTTCTCCCGCCAGCATCCGTTCGCGCCGGCCTCGGACACTCCGGGGTTGCGCAAGCTGATCGCCGACCTGGAGGCCTGGCTGACGGGGATCACCGGCTATGACGCGGTGTCGCTGCAGCCGAATGCCGGGTCGCAGGGGGAGTACGCCGGGCTGCTGGCGATCCAGGCCTATCACGCCGAACGTGGCCAGGTCGGCCGTGACGTGTGCCTGATCCCGTCCAGCGCCCACGGCACCAATGCGGCGTCGGCCGCGCTGGCCGGTATGCGGGTCGTGGTGGTGGCATGCCGCGCCAACGGTGACGTCGACCTCGACGACCTGCGGGCGAAGGTGACCGAACACGCGGATCGG
>DATJIX010000282.1:0-31341 GCA_035492865.1 Mycobacterium sp.
TGCGTTTGAGCTTCATGGTGAGCGTGATTTCGTCCCCGCCGGGCTCCCACGACACCGGTAACACCGTGAACCGCTTGATCTGCTCCACCGGGGAAAGCTGCGCATTGCCGCGCGCGACGCCGACAGCGATCTGGGCGATCAGGTCGGGGTCGGTCGCAAGCGTCTCCGGAGACGCATCCGCGAGGCCTTGCCGGCACGCGTACCCGCTGGCGGCTTCCAAGTTGAGCACGAGCAGCGCGGTGTTGTACGGGCGAGCGTCGCCGACGGTCATCATCGCCTCAATCAGACGGCTTCACGGGCGATCCGTTACGGACGGCAGCATGTGGTTGCGTCCGCGCAAGGCAGCCCGTCCTCACATCGCTAGCTTCGCGAGTGTTCCCAACCGCATGAAAACGGCCCCCGAAGATTCTCCGGGGGCCGTTTCATTTAGTAGCGGGGACAGGATTCGAACCTGCGACCTCTGGGTTATGAGCCCAGCGAGCTACCGAGCTGCTCCACCCCGCGACGGGTAAACGCAAGGTTACCGAAGGACCTGCCACACCTCCAAATCGCCTGTTGTGCGCCGCGAGCGTGCGGGAAATGCCCGCGTTGAGCGGCGCGTCTGCGGGCAGACACGCACGGTCGGCGCAGTGGTTACTTGGCGGTTTGGTACCTCTTCATCGCGTCGTCGAGGCGCTGCAATGCATCGCCGTACTGCGCGAAGTTTCCACTCTGCTGCGCCTGTCGCACCGCGTCGAGCGCCGAGTTGACGTCTTGCAGCGCTGCGGCTTTCGCCCCCGACAGCTGAACCGCGCCCGCGCCAGGCGGCGCCGCGACCGGTACCGGCACCTCGGGCGCCTGGCCCTGACTGGGCGGCGGCGAGGCAGGAGGCTGGCCATCGGATGGAGGTGCAGCGCCGGGCACCTGCCCGGTGATCGGGCCGGCGGGCGCCGGTCCGATCGCCGTCGCGTCGGCACCCGGGCCGAACAGTTCGGTGAGCGCATCACGCACTGTCGGGCCGTAACCGACGCGGTCGTTGTACATCATCGCGACACGGATCAACCGTGGATACGACGACGCCGCGTCACTGGCACCCGGTGAGGCGTACACCGGCTCGACGTACAGCAGACCGCCCTGGGCGATCGGCAGCGTCAGCAGATTGCCCCAGCGGATCCGGTTCTGGTTGTCGCGACCGATCACGCCGAGGTCCTGGCTGACTGCGGTATCGGTGGTGATCGCGTTGTTGGCCAGCTTCGGTCCGTTTACCTGACCCGGGATCGTCAATACCGTGATCTTGCCGTAGGTAGACGGGTCCGAACTTGCGCTGATGTAGGCGCCAAGGAAGTCGCGCCGCAACCGGTTCATCGCGCTGGTCAACTGGAATGACGCCGAATTGTCGTTGGAGGCAAGGTCTTTGGCGACAATGTAGTACGGCGGCTGGAAACTGCTCGCGGTCGGGTTGGGATCGAGTGGCACATCCCAGAAGTCCGAGTTCGAGAAGAACGTGACCGGATCGTTGACGTGATACGAGGCCAGCAGTGCACGCTGAACCTTGAACAAGTCCTCCGGATAGCGCAGGTGCGCCTGCAATTCGGGCGAGATGTCGCTCTTCGGCTTGACCGTGCCGGGGAACACCTTCATCCACGCCTGCAGCACCGGGTCCTTCTCGTCCTGTGCGTACAGCGTGACGGTGCCGTCGTAGGCATCGACGGTCGCCTTCACCGAGTTGCGGATGTAGGACACCATCTTGTCCGGCGCCAGCCGGTTGACCGCCACCTCGGTGGAGTCGGCGGTGGCCGACGACAGCGACATCTGCTGGGAGTACGGGTAGTTGTCCAGCGTGGTGTAACCGTCGACGATCCACACCATCCGCTTGTTGACGATCGCCGGATACACGCTGGTGTCGGTGTCCAGCCACGGCGCCACCGCCTTCACCCGCTCCGAGGGGTCACGGTTGAACAGAATCCTGCTGTCCGGTCCGATCGGGTTGGGGAACACCAACTTTCGCTCTGAGAACTTCGCGGCGAACACGGCGCGGGCCAGCCAGTTGCCGATCGGCACGCCGCCCTTGCCCGCGTAGGTGTAGTTCTTGGTTTCGGTGTTGGTCTCGTAGTCGTACTCGCGGTCGTTGCCGTTCTTGCCGACGATCGCGTAGTCGTCACCGGTGCCCGCGATGACGGGGCCGAAGTAGACGCGCGGCTGGTCCAGCGGCGCAGGCCCTGGCGAGGTCACGCTGCCGTTGGCACCGACGACGCTGGCCAGAAACTCCGGATAGCCGCCGTTCTGGTTGGGGTCGTTGGCGACCCCGCGCACGGTGTTGGCAGGCGACGCGATGAAACCGTTGCCGTGGGTGTAGACGAAGTGCCGGTTGATCCAGTCGCGCTGATTGTCGATCAGCCTGTCCGGGTTGAGTTCTCGCGCCGCGACCACATAGTCGCGCAGGTTGCCGTCGGGGCCGTTGTAGCGGTCGATCGCGAGCTGGTCAGGGAAGTAGTAGAAGTTCTTGCCCTGCTGGAACTGGGTGAACGCCGGGCTGACGATGGTGGGGTCGAGCAGCCGGATGTTCGACGTCGTCGCCCGGTCGGCGGCGACCTGCTGCGCGTTGGTCTGCGCATTGCCGCTGTAGTCGCGGTAGGTGACGTTCTCACCGGTAACCAACCCGTAAGCCTGTCTGGTCGCCAGGATACTCCGGCTGATGTAGTCGCTTTCCTTCTGCGCCGCATTGGGTTTCACATTGATCTGTTCGACGACCAACGGCCAGCCCGCACCAACGATCAGCGAGCTCAGCAACAACAGCACCACACCGATGGCCGGAATACGCAAGTCCCGCAACACTATTGCGGAGAACACCGCCGCGGCGCAGATCACCGCGATCGCCATCAGGATCAGCTTGGCAGGCAGCACCGCGTTGATGTCGGTGTAGCCGGCACCGGTGAACGGCTTACCCGAGCGGGTGTGGCTCAGCAGCGTGTAGCGGTCGGTCCAGTAGGCGACGGCCTTGAGCAGCATCAGGATGCCCACCAGCGAGATCAGCTGGATGCGCGCCGAGCGGCTCAGCGCTCCGGTGCGGCCGGACAACCGGATGCCACCGAACAGGTAGTGCGTCACCAGGCTGGCGATGAACGCGATGAACGTCGCGGCGAACAGATAGCCGAGCACCAGCCGGTAGAACGGCAAGTCGAACGCGTAGAACCCGAGGTCCTTGCCGAACTGGGGGTCGGCGACACCGAAGCTGCCGCCGTGGATGAACAACTGGACCCGGTCCCAGTACGTCTGGACGAGGAAGCCTGTGAAGGCGCCGACGAGCACCGGCACGCCGATGCCGATCAGCCGCAGCCGCGTCATCACCGCGGTGCGATAACGGGCGACGGGATCATTGGGCCCGGTGGTCGGCACGAACACCGGCCGGGTGCGGTACGCCAGCGCGAGCGCGCCGAACACGATGAGCCCCATCAGCACGCCCGCCACCAGGCCGACCACGATCCTGGTGAGCAGCTGCGTGGTGAACACCGACCGATAGCCCAGCTCACCGAACCACAGCCAGTCGACGTAGGCGTCGATGATGCGCGGCCCGAAGAGCAACAGCAGCACGACGGCCAGGGCGACCGCGATCAGAATCCGGCTACGTCGTGTCAGCTTCGGCATTCGTGCCGCGGGCCGCATACCCACTCGTCAACTCCAGTCTTGGATTCTCAAACGTCGACCGACGACGTGGCCACAACTCTACGCATTCGTCGTACGGCGACTTCTCAGCAACGGGGAGGTTCGCCACCAGCAGAAAGCGCATGCAGCGCGTCAACCGCCTGGTTGAGGGTCTCGACCTTGACCAGCTGCAAGCCGTCGTCGTGGGCCGACTTGGCCTCGTCGCAGTTGTCGGCGGGCACCAGGAAGACGGTGGCTCCCGCGTCGCGCGCGGCCAGCATTTTGTGGGTGATGCCGCCGATGGAACCGACCTTGCCCTCGCTGTCGATGGTCCCCGTGCCTGCCACGAACTTGCCGTCGTTGAGGTCACCGGTGGTGAGCTTGTCGACGACCGCGAGGGAGAACATCAGACCGGCCGAGGGCCCGCCGATGTTGGCCAGGTTGAAGTCGATCGAGAACGGCGCCCACGGCGCATCCAGCACGGCGACGCCGAGGTAGCCGTAGTCGCGGTCCGGGTTGGAGCCCAGGGTGATGTTCGCGACGCCCGCCGGGGCGTTCTTTCGGCGATAGTCCAGGACGATGGTTTCGCCGGGCTTGGTGGCCTTCAGCAGCGCGGTGAACTGTTCCAGGCTCGCCACCGGCTTGCCGTTGAAACCGTCGATGGCGTCGCCGCGCTGCAACTTGCCGACCGACGGGCCGGGATCGCTGACATTCGCCACGGTCACCGCCGACGGGTACTTCAGGAAGCTCAGCGCCGCGTACTCCGCGCTGTCCTCGGAGTTTTTGAAGTCGGCGTTGTTGGCCTGGTCGATCTCGTCCTTCGACTTGTCCGGCGGGTAGACCAGATCGCGCGGAACCAGTTGCTCACGGCCCGACATCCACAGGGTCAACGCCTGCCCGAGCGTCAGGTCGTCGCGCTGCGACACCGTGGTCATGTTCAGATGCCCGGACGTCTTGTGGAGGTCGGCACCCTCGATGTCGACGACCTGTTTGCCGTCGACCTCGCCGAGCGTGTCGAACGTCGGACCCGGCCCTAGCGACACATAGGGCACCGTCACCAGCGACAGCAACACCCCGAACGCCAGGATCGGCACCAAGGCGACCAGCAGCGTAGAAATCCGCCTGTTCACGGCGACCAATGTACGGTTCGCTCTCGGCGTGACCTGCCGAGCCACGCGACTGGGCCCTGGTGAGTACCGTTGAGGGCATGGCTGACCTGCCTTTCGGCTTCAACCCCGGGGACGACCCCGACCCCGATAAGCCCAAGAAGGACCCCGGGGATCCGTTCGGCATGGGCGGGTCCGAATTCGACATGTCGCAGCTCGGGGACATGTTCACCAAGCTCGGGCAGATGTTCAGCAGTGCCGGCGGCGTGATGACCGGCGGCAAGCAGTCCGGTCCGGTGAACTACGACCTGGCCCGGCAGCTGGCGTCGAGTTCGATCGGCTTCGTTGCGCCGGTGTCCGAGAAGACCAGCGCCGCGATAGCCGACGCCGTGCACCTGGCCGAGACATGGCTGGATGGCGCGACGGCACTGCCCGCGGGCACCACCAAGGCTGTCGCGTGGACCGCCACCGACTGGATCGACAACACGCTGGACACCTGGAAGCGGTTGTGCGACCCGGTCGCCGAACAGATCTCGACGGTGTGGGCGTCGGCGTTGCCCGAAGAGGCCAAGGCCATGGCGGGCCCACTGCTGGCGATGATGTCGCAGATGGGCGGCATGGCGTTCGGTTCGCAGCTCGGCCAGGCTCTTGGCAAACTGTCGCGAGAAGTGTTGACCTCCACCGACATTGGTTTGCCGCTCGGCCCCAAGGGGGTTGCCGCGTTGATGCCTGAGGCAGTCGAGTCGCTGGCTGAGGGACTCGAGCAGCCGCGCAGCGAGATCATCACGTTCCTGGCCGCCCGTGAGGCCGCGCATCACCGCCTGTTCAGCCATGTGCCGTGGCTGGCCAGCCAGCTGCTCAACGCCGTCGAGGCCTTCGCCAAGGGCATGAAGATCGACATGAGCGGCATCGAGGATTTCGCGGCCGGATTCAACCCGGCGTCGCTGACCGATCCGTCGCAGATGGAGCAGCTGCTCAACCAGGGCATCTTCGAGCCGAAGGCGACGCCGGAGCAGACGGCGGCGCTGGAGCGGCTGGAGACGATGCTGGCGCTGATCGAAGGCTGGGTGCAGACCGTCGTCGCCGACGCGCTCGGCGACCGGATCCCTGGCACGTCGGCGCTCAGCGAGACCTTGCGCAGGCGACGCGCCACCGGCGGACCCGCCGAGCAGACGTTCGCGACGCTGGTCGGTTTGGAGCTGCGTCCTCGCAAGCTGCGCGAGGCGGCGGTGTTGTGGGAGCGCCTGACGCAAGCCGTCGGCGCGGATGCCCGCGACGCCGTGTGGCAGCACCCCGACCTGTTGCCCACCGCAGAGGATCTCGACGAACCCGCCGCTTTCATCGACCGGATGATCGGCGGCGACACCAGTGGTATCGACGCGGCCTTCGACCAGGCGATCGCCGATATGCACAAGGATTCCGACAAGGGCCCAGACAAAGGCACAGACACCGAAACCTGAGAATTCCGTTCGGGATTGAACGATTTCGGCCGCCTTGGCCGTTTGTCCGATCGACGGGCCGACCGGGCCCATTGTCGAGAGGAACCACATGACGCAGTCAGTCGCCGATGTCCACCAGCAGATGGCCGAAATGATGTTCGGCTTTGCCGTCAGCCAGATACTCCGCACCGCAGCCGAATTGAACCTGGCCGATCACCTGGCGGCAGGCCCGCTGACGGCGCAGGAGATCGCCGATCGCGAGGACAGCGCGCCTGCTACGACCTACCGGCTGATGCGCGCGTGCGCGGCGTTCGACTTGACCACCCTCGATGAAGACGGCCGGTTTCACGGCACGCCGCTGTTGGACACACTGCGCACGGATTCGCCTCGTTCAATGCGCGCCGTGGTCATGGCAGTCACCAACAACGCACACTGGCTGCCGTGGGTTCGATTCAGTGAATCAGTGCGCACCGGCCACAGCCAGGCACACAACGCGCTGGGCATGGACATCTTCGATTACCTTGAGCAAAACCCTTCGCTGGCAAAGGAATTCAGCGCGGGCATGAGTAGCCTCACATCGCTCTGGGCGCCAGGACTCGCCAGCTTGATCGACACCTCAGGCGTGCGTCGCGCCGTGGACATCGGCGGAGCCAACGGCACACTGCTCACACTGCTGCAGAAGGCCAACCCCTCGCTGCGAGGCGTCGTGTTCGACAGGCCCAACATCGCGCGAGACGCCGAGGCGGTCATCGCCCGAGACGGGTTCGCAGACCGCACCGAAGTCGTCGGTGGTGACTTCTTCGAGTCGGTCCCGCCCGGCGACCTCTACCTGCTGAAGTTCATCCTGCACGACTGGGACGACGAGAGTGCCGTGAAGATTCTGCGCAGGTGCCGCGACGCGATGGAACCAGGTGGCCGCATCGCGATCCTCGAACTCGTCGTTGGAGAGGACAGCAGGGACAGCCTGCGGGTGCTTATGGACCTCAACATGTTGGCGTGCGCCAACGGGCGCGAGCGCACGCTGCCCGAGTTCGACGCCCTGCTGGAGCGAGCGGGCTTGCGGCGCACCGCAGTTCTGACCGCGGACTCGCCGCAGAGCGTGATCGAGGCCGTCGCCGCGTAGGCCCTGTGGATAACCCCGCGGGGCGTAGCGGTGTCCGTGGCAGAGTCGGCGCATGGGGCGCTACACGCTCAACCCAGCCATGCCGGTGCTGCTGCGCCCCGACGGGGTCGTCCAAGTGGGTTGGGATCCACGACGCGCGGTGCTGGTCCGACCACCGGCCGGATTGAGCCCGGCCGGGCTGGCCGAGCTGCTGCGGACCCTGCAGTCCGGCGCGACGCTGGCCGAACTGCACGCGCGCTTCGAGATCGACCCGGGCGGGCTGGTCGCGTCGCTGATCGACGCCGGTGTGGTGACGGCCGGACGCCGCCGGACGCAGCGCACGTCGGTCCGTATACACGGCCGCGGCCCGCTGTCGGACCTGTTGGCCGGCGCGCTGCGGTGCTCGGGAGCCAGGGTGACGAGGTCGAACATCACCCATTCGGCCCCGCCCGACACGACGGATCTGGTGGTGCTTTCGGATTTCCTGGTCACCGATCCGCGGGTGGTCCGCGAATTGCACACGGCGAGGGTGGCGCATCTGCCGGTGCGACTGCGCGACGGCGCAGGCCTGGTCGGCCCGCTGGTCATTCCGGGCGTGACGAGCTGCTTGGAGTGCGCCGACCTGCACCGCAGCGACCGCGATGCCGCGTGGCCAGCCGTCGCGTCGCAGCTACGCAACGCGGTCGGCAGCGCCGATCGGGCCACCGTGCTGGCGACGGCCGCGCTGGCACTCAACCAGGTCGACCGGGTCATCCGCGCGGTCCGCGAAGGAGATTCGGCGGAGCCGCCGCCGACGCTGGACACCACGCTGGAGTTCGACGTCAACGCCGGCGCGATCGTGGCGCGCCGGTGGTCGCGGCACCCTCGGTGCTGGTGCTGAAAACGTTTGTTGCCAAGTCGATGCAGGGCACTCAGAAACGTCAGGGATGATGGGTTGGTGACTGACATCAAACGGGGTCGGGCCGCGCGCAACGCCAAACTGGCGGGTCTAGGCGCAGGCATGGCGGGCCGGGCCGCGCTGGGGTTGGGCAAACGGCTGACCGGCTCGTCGAAAGACGAGGTCAACGCCGAGATGATGGACAAGGCCGCCCAACAATTGTTCACCGTGCTCGGTGAGCTCAAGGGCGGTGCCATGAAAGTCGGCCAGGCGCTGTCGGTGATGGAGGCCGCGATCCCCGAGCAGTACGGCAAGCCCTACCGTGAGGCGCTGACCAAGCTGCAGCGAGAGGCGCCGCCGCTGCCCGCGGCCAAGGTGCATCGGGTGCTGGACGCGCAGCTGGGCACCAAGTGGCGCGAGCGGTTCACGTCGTTCGACGACACCCCGGTGGCGTCGGCGAGCATCGGCCAGGTGCACAAAGGTGTGTGGTCGGACGGCCGCGAGGTCGCGGTGAAGATCCAGTACCCCGGCGCCGACGAAGCACTGCGCGCCGACTTGAAGACGATGAAGCGGATGGTAAGCGTCGTCAAGCAGCTCTCCCCCGGCGCCGACGTGCAGGGCGTGGTCGACGAGCTGATCGAGCGCACCGAGATGGAATTGGATTACCGGCTGGAGGCCGAAAACCAGCGGGCGTTCGCGAAAGCCTATGAGGGACATCCGCGTTTCGTCGTTCCCCATATCGTGGCGAGTGCGCCGAAGGTGGTGATCCAGGAGTGGATCGAGGGTGTCCCGATGTCGGTGATCATCCGCGAGGGCTCAGTTGAAGATCGCGACCTGATGGGCGCGCGACTGTTCGAGTTGACCTACGACGCGCCCCGCAGGCTGGAAATGATGCACGGCGACGCGCATCCGGGGAACTTCATGCTGCTGCCCGACGGCAAGATGGGTGTCATCGACTTCGGCGCCGTGGCGCCGATGCCAGGCGGCATTCCCGTCGAGATCGGTCAGGCGACGCGCTACGCGCTCCTCGACGACTACGAGAACCTGCAGACGACGATGCAGAAGATCGGCTTCATCCAGAGGGGCGAGCAGGTCTCCAAGCGCGAGATGGACGAAATGATGAAGCAGTACGTGGAGCCACTCGAGGTCGAGGTGTTCCACTACACGCGGAAGTGGTTGCAGCGGATGGCCGCGATGAACATGAAGCCGGACCGTGCCGCGGGCCAGATCAGGGCAGCCAGGCAGATGGACATCCCGGCCAAGTTGGCGATCCCGATGAGGGTGATCGCGTCCAATGTGGCGATCGCCTGCCAACTCGATGCGCACATTCCGGTCAAAGCGCTTGCCACTGAACTGATTCCGGGGTTCGCGGAAGAAGCCGCCTAAGCACCGGGAAAACCCGGCAGCGTCTATGCGGCTGCCGGGCTTTCCACGGTGTTCTTGCGTGGCCGTCCACGCGGGCGCTTGCGCGCGATGATCGTGCCGCGCTCGATGATCTCGCCACCCCAAACACCCCACGGCTCCTGGCGTTCCAGCGCCGCGGCCAGGCACTCGCGGCGGATCGGGCAATCCGCACACAGCGCCTTGGCGCGCTCCAGGTCACGCGGGTTCTCCGCGAACCACAGGTCGGGGTCAGCGACATGGCACGGCACCGACAGCATCGTTCTTTCACGGCATGTCTCGACTGACATGTCCAGTCCTCTGCTTCCTGGTCGTTGATTTCGTCGATCCATCTGTCTTCTGATGGGTCCGTGACCAGGTATTCGATGTCCGAATGACTAAGGCCACGGATCCTTGACTGCGGGTCCGTGGCCTTTTCGGCTTCGTTCGAGGCTCTACCTAGGTGGTGCCCCGATCCACGGACTGTCCAGTCGCGGCGGCGTTGCGGCGCTTACGCTGCGGCGTAATCACGGCCACGTCTCCCGCAACTGGGTACGCCCAAAATGCGGGATGCGCCGCGGCAGCAGCCTCGGCGACGTGAAGGGTGCGCGACATGCCGGCAACGCCTACGCCGGTGAACGCTTTGTTGCTCAACATTGTTCGGACACCCTCCTTTCGACTCGCGGTGTGATCTTGAGGCTAAGCGTATCAGCTAGAGTTGACAACCGATTTTCTGACCAGCGGGTTTGGCACGATCTTTACGATGTTTGGCGGCCTTTGACCAACGCGAGGACGTCCGGGCCGAACTGCTCGAGCTTGCGTGCGCCGATTCCGGGAATCGCGACCAGCGCGGCGTCGTCGGTGGGCAGCGTCTCGGCGATCGCGATCAGCGTGTTGTCGGTGAAAACCACATACGCAGGCACGCTCATCTCCTTCGAGATGCGCAGCCGCCAATCCTTGAGCTGGGCAAGCAACTCCTCGTCGATGTCGGAAGGGCAGCTTTCGCAGCGGCGCAGCATGATCGCGGGCGGCGTCGTCAGCGTGCCGTTGCAGACGCGGCAGCGCGGCGTGGCACCGCGCGGACGGCGAGGGCGGTTCGGGGTGGCATCACTGGGCGATTGCGGGGCGATGCCATTGAGGAAGCGCGACGGCCGTCGGCCCTGTCGACCACCCGGCGCCCTGGCCAACGCCCAGCTGAGCGCCAGATGCACTCTGGCTCTGGTGATTCCGACGTAGAGCAGCCGGCGTTCCTCTTCGACCGGCTCACTGTCGGGTCCGTGCGCCAGCGCATGGGAGATGGGCAGCGTGTTGTCGGCGAGGCCGACCAGGAACACCGCATCCCACTCAAGGCCCTTGGCGGCGTGCAGCGATGCCAGCGTGACGCCCTGCACTGTCGGTGGATGGCGCGCATCGGCGCGTTGACGAAGCTCGGCGACCAGCGCGCGCAGGTCCAGCGTCGGTCGCAGCGCCACTTCCTCGTCGACGAGTTCGGCCAGCGCCACCAGCGCCTCCCACCGCTCTCTGGCACGGGTGCCTGCCGGCGGTTCGGCCGTCAGCCCGAGCGGCTCGAGCACCGCACGCACGATGTCGGGCAGAGTCTCGTCGACGTCCTTCTCGGCAGCCCGCTGCAGCGCCAGCAGCGCCTGGCGGATCTCCTGGCGACTGAAGAATCCTTCGCCGCCGCGCACCTGGAACGGCACGCCGGCCTCGGTGAGCGCCTCTTCGTAGGTCTCCGATTGCGCATTGATGCGGTAGAGCACCGCGATCTCGGAGGCGGGAGTACCGGATTCGATCAGGTTCTTGATCTTCTTGGCGACCGCGGCGGCCTCAGCCACCTCGTCGGGGTGTTCGGCGAAGGTCGGGTTGGGACCTGGGTCGCGCTGGCCGATCAGGTGCAGCTTGCTGCCTGCCATCCGGCCGCGCGCGGCGGCGATCACCCGGTTGGCGAGCGAAACCACCTGCGGCGTGGATCGGTAGTCGCGCTCCAGCCGCACCACCGCGGCCTCGGGAAACCGTCGCGAGAAGTCCAGGAGATAGCGCGGAGTGGCGCCGGTGAACGAGTAGATGGTCTGGTTGGCGTCGCCGACCACCGTGAGGTCATCGCGACTGCCGAGCCAGGCGTCGAGCACCCGCTGCTGCAGAGGGGTGACGTCCTGATACTCGTCGACGACGAAGCAGCGGTAGCGGTCGCGGAACTCCTGCGCCACCGCATCGTCGTTTTCGATCGCCGCCGCGGTGTGCAGCAGCAGGTCGTCGAAGTCGAGCAACGCCATGCCGTCATGACGGGCCTTGAGCTTCTCGTATCCGGTGTAGACCGTCGCGACCTTGGCGGCGTCGAACGGGATGTCGCGGCCGACCTCAGCGACGGCGGCGGCATAGCCCTCAGGGCTGATCAAAGATGCCTTGGCCCATTCGATTTCGCCCGCGAGGTCGCGGACGTCGTCGGTGCTCGTCGACATGCCTGCGCGGTTGGCGGCCTGGGCGACGACCGAGAATTTGGTGTCGAGTAGCTGCCATCCGGTGTCGCCGACGACCCGCGGCCAGAAGTACGACAGCTGCCGGCGGGCCGCGGCGTGGAACGTCATCGCCTGCACCGAACCCGTGCCGACACCGTCGTCGAGCGCCCGCAACCGGCCGCGCATCTCCCCCGCGGCTCGCGACGTGAACGTCACCGCAAGCACCTGCTGCGGCGCGACGTGTCCCGCCGCCACCAGGTGAGCGATGCGGCGGGTGATCGTCCGGGTCTTGCCGGTGCCTGCGCCTGCCAGCACGCACACAGGTCCGCGGGCGGCCAGCACAGCCTCGCGCTGTTCGTCGTCGAGGTCGGCGATCAGTTCGTCGCGCGACGTAGAAGCCTCGACCGACATGCGGTCCATCTTGGCAGGGCACTGTGACAAATGACGCCCACGGCGCGGGCATGTTGGCGGGATCCGCTACGTTGATCGGCTTATGAGTGCTGTGACCATGTACACCACGTCGTGGTGTGGCTATTGCTTCCGCCTGAAGAAGATCCTCAAGGCGGAGGGGATTGCGTTCGCCGAGGTCGACATCGAGGCCGATCCCGCTGCCGCCGAATTCGTGGCCTCGGTCAACGGCGGCAACCAGACCGTGCCGACGCTGAAGTTCGCCGACGGCAAGACGCTGACGAATCCCAGCGGTGCCGAGGTCAAGGCCAAGCTGGCGAAGCTGGCCAGCTAGTCAGTCCAGCGCGGCCCAAGATTCGATGATCTCCCTGGCGATCGAGATCGAACCCGGCAACAGCAACCGCGACGGTGAGTCACTGTTCCAGTCGCCGTGGTCGAGCGCCTCGCGGATCTCCGCGCGGGTGAACCACGCCGCCTCGGCGATCTCGCCGTCGTTGAACGAGAACTCCTGCTCCGGGTCGCCGATCGCATGGAAACCGACCATCAGCGACCGCGGAAACGGCCACGGCTGACTGCCGAGGTAGCGGACGTCGGTCACGGTCAGCCCGATCTCCTCGCAGATCTCGCGCTCGACGCAGGTCTCGAACGACTCGCCCGCCTCGACGAAACCGGCCAGCAGCGAGAACAGCCGCTCGGGCCACACGGTCTGGCGCGCCAGCACCGCCCGATCGTGGCCGTCGTGCACCAGGCAGATCACCGCGGGGTCGATGCGGGGAAACTCCTCGTGCCCGTTGGCGGCGTTGACGCGGGCCCAGCCCGCCTTGATCGCCTTGGTCGGGGCGCCGTCGACGGCGCTGAACCGCGCATGGTCATGCCAATTCAGCAGGGCGGTCGCCGTCGCGACCAGTTGGGCGCTGACGTCGTCGAAGATCTGCCCGGCACGACGCAGGTCGAGCACCTCGGTTTCTGCGTGCGGGTCCTCGGGTCCCTCCAGTGCGGCGCGAATCGCCCACACATGCCGACCGTCGGCGACACGTCCCAGAAACACGGCGTTCTCCGGTGGCTTGTCCCCCAGTTTGGCCGCGTGACCGAGCACCACCTGGCCGCCGGAGATCAGCACCTGGTTGCGCCGGTCGACCCGCAGCAGCAGGGCGTCCTGCCACCCGGCGATCGCCGCGTCCACGTCCGTGCGCAGTGCATCGGCGCGGTCGGCTCCGACGCGGGACAGCAGGGGGACGTTACGGAGCTCGAAACCGCCTGTCATCGCTCGGCTTCCGCGCTGCGGATATACAGCAGCCGGTCGCCGAGTTCGAGGGCGTCCACCTCGGGCGCGTCGACGCGCAGCAGTTCGCCGCCGCGCACGACGCCGAGCACGATGTCGGCGAGGTGCCGGGGCGAACCGCCCGCTTCCTTGGGACTGACTTCGCGTTCGGCCAGAGCGAACCCGGCGTCGGGTGTCAGGAGGTCTTCCATCATCTCCACAACGCTCGGCGTCTGGGTGGCGATACCAAGCAGCCGGCCCGCGGTCTCCGACGACACCACTGTCGAGTCCGCACCCGACTGTTGCAACAGGTGCTGGTTCTCGGCTTCGCGTGCCGCGGCGATGATCTTGGCGTTGGGTGCGAGCTCGCGGGCGGTCAGGGTGACCAGCACCGCGCTGGCGTCGTCGTCGGTCGCGACGATGATCGATTTCGCGTGCTGGGCGCTGGCCAGCCGCAGCACCTCGGACTTGGTGGCGTCACCGTGCACCGTCACCAGCCCCGCACTCTTCGCCCGCTCGAGCGCGGTGGCGTTCTCGTCGACGACGACGATGTCGGCAGGCGCCACCTCGTCGCCGACCATCGCGGCCACCGCCGTCCTGCCCTTGGTGCCGTATCCGACGACGACGGTGTGGTTGCGCACTCTGCTCCTCCATCGCTGGATCTTCAGCGCCTGCCGCGACTGGGTGGTCAGCGTCTCCACCGTGGTGCCGATGAGGACGATCAGGAATGCGATCCGCAGCGGCGTGATCACCAGCACGTTGACCAGCCGCGCGGACGGCGTGATCGGCGTGATGTCGCCGTATCCGGTCGTCGACAACGACACCGTCGCGTAATAGAAGCAGTCGAGGAACGACAGCTCCCCACCTGCGGTGGGATGTCCGAGTTCGTCGCGCACATCCCGGTATCCGTGCCGGTCCAGGTAGACGATGAACACCGCCGCGAACAGCGCCAGCGTTGCGTAGACGATGCGACGGAAGATGCGCTGGCCAGGGCTGACGAACGGCTCGGGGATGCGAAGGATGTCGACGAGCGCGGCGTCCGGGCGCGATGTCAGGTTCTCCTCGACGGCCTCAAGGCGACGTCGCAACTTGCCTTTAGCCACGAGTACCCGTCATCGATCCGAGGGGACGCACGCCACAATGTAACCATGGCCACTTCCCCACCCGAACTGCAACAGATCGCCAACCCCGCACCCGCCTACCGTATGGGCGCGTGGCTGCTGGGCATGGGGGCCCTGCATTTCGTCGCGCCCAAGCCGTTCGACGGCATCGTGCCCGCCGAACTACCGGGCAGCGCGCGGTTCTACACCTACGCATCCGGGGTTGGCGAGGCGGCGACCGGTGCACTGCTGCTGGCTCCCCGCACCCGCAAGCTCGGTGCGTTGGCCGCGGTGGCGCTCTTCCTGGCGGTGTTCCCCGCCAACGTCAACATGGTTCGGCTGTGGAAGGACAAGCCTCTGTTCATGCGGCTGGGCGCGATCGCGCGACTGCCGTTGCAGATCCCGATGATCGTCGCGGCGCTGAAGATCTACCGCAATTCCTAGGCGGCGTCCAGCAGCGCGACGAGATCGTCGGCGCCGGGCAGCGTGTCGGGGGTGACCGTTCGCCCTGACCGCACGTAGTGGAACGCCGCGCGTACCTGGTCGATCGGGCAATCGTGCAGTTGCGCCCACGCCAGCCGGTACACCGCGAGCTGAATCGCCGCATGCTGCTTGGCTTCTGGCGAGCCGGGTGGATCGCCGGTCTTCCAATCCACCACCGTCGTGCCGCCGTCGTCGTCGGCGAAGATCGCGTCGATGCGCCCCCTCACCACGCGCCCGCCGATGACCATGTCGAACGGGACCTCGACATCGATCGGTGTGCGCGCCGCCCACGGGGACACCGCGAACGCGGCCTGCAATTCGGCGAGATCTTCCGCGTCGCCGGCATCGCGGTCGACCGCACCCGGCAGGTCGTCGAGGTCGAACAGCCGCTCGGCGTGGAAGAACCGCTGCACCCAGTCGTGAAATGCGGTGCCCAACAGGGCATGCGGATCAGGTCTGGCCGGCAGGCGGCGGCGCAGCCGTTGAGCGACCGCTTCGGGGTCGCGGCCGAGTTCGACCAGGGTGCTGACCGAAAGCTGCGCGGGTAGAGCCGGCGGGGGCGGCTCGGCGGCGGTGTCGCGCTCGGCGAGCAGCGCGTCCACATCGGCGGCCCAGCCGTCGATGTCATCGGCGTCCGTGATGCCACCAGACATCGCCCGCGTCACCAACGCGGCGCCGTTGTCGACCTTGCTCCTCTGCGCGCCGGCGGGGTCGATGGGCCACACCGCTTCGACTGCCCTGTCGCGCAACGGGTTCGATGCGCCATCGGCAGGCGCGGGGGCCCAGTGTTCGATGACGCCGCACGGATCGCCAGCGGCTTCCGATGTATCGATGATGTCCTTGAGCTCGCAGAGGAAATCGGACGGGCCGCGGGGTTTGGCCTCGGAGGCACCCCAGTGGTGACCCGACAGCAGCAGGGTGTCCTCGGCGCGGGTGAGCGCGACGTACAGCAGCCTGCGCTCCTCATCGATACGACGCTGCTCGAGGTGGCGTTTATGCTCGGAGATTTTGTCGGACAACCGCTTTCGATCGTTTACGTCTGATGTGTCGAGCACTGGGATACCGTGCTCGGATACGGTGGCGCGGTCGCCGCGCAGCAGCGGCGGCAGATCGCCTGCGTCGGTGAGCCAGGTGCGCGTCGACGCCGTCGAAGGAAACACCCGGCCGCTGAGGTGCGGCACGGCCACCACCTGCCACTCCAGCCCCTTCGCGGCGTGCACGGTCAGGATCTGCACCCGATCGGTGGCGACCGAGACTTCGGCGGGTGCGAGGCCGTTTTCCACCTGCTCGGCGGCGTCCAGATATGCCAGCAGGCCCGGCACCGTCGTTCCCGGCCGACTGGCGACGTCGGCCACCACGTCGGCGAACGCGTCGAGGTGTTCAGTGCCAGACCATCCCGATGACACCGGCCTGGCGGCCCGGACCTCGGCGTCGAGCCCGAGTACCCGGCGCACCTCGGCGACCAGCTCGGGCAGCGGGTGCGTCAAATGCGCTCGCAGCGCGGTCAATTCGCGACCGAGAGCGACGATCCGTCGGTGCCCGGCCGCCGAGTAGGCCTGCGCAGGCCCCGGGTCGCAAATCGCATCGGCAAGGCAGGCCGCGTCGGCGTCAGCGGCGACCTGCGCGACGATCTGCTCGGTGGTGACGTCGCGTGTCGGCCGGTCATCGAGTTCGACGGCGCGTCGCCACAGTGCGGCGATGTCGCGGCCGCCGAGTCGCCACCGCGGCCCGGTCAGCACCCGCGTCGCGGCGGCACCCGCGGTGGGGTCGGCGACCAGCCGCAGCATCGCCACCAGGTCGGCAACCTCGGGCACGGCGAGCAGACCGGCGAGCCCGACGACCTCGACCGGGACGCCGCGCGCGGCGAGCGCATCGGCCATCGGCGCGGCGTCGGCGTTGCGGCGCACCAGGACCGCCGCCGTCGGCGCGGCTGAGCCGTCGCTGCGGGCGCCGTGATAGACGCCGGCCAAATGGTCTGCGACCCAGTCCCGTTCGGCCACCACGTCATCCAGCAGGGCGCACCGGATGACGCCCGGCTGGGCGCCGGGACGCGGCCGAAGTGAGCGAACCGCGACGGAACGGCGCCGCGCCTCGGCGGACACCGCGTTCGCCAGATGCAGCGCCCGCGGCGGATTGCGCCAGCTGGTCCGCAGCTCCAGTGTGGGAGCGGGCGTCCCGTCGGCGCGCGGGAAATCGGTGGTGAACCGCGGCAGGTTGGTCGCCGACGCGCCACGCCACCCGTAGATCGACTGGATCGGATCGCCGACGGCCGTCAACGCCAGTTGGTCGTCGACGCCGCGCCCGAACAGCGACGACAGCGCCACGCGTTGCGCGTGGCCGGTGTCTTGGTACTCGTCGAGCAGCACCACCCGATACCGTTCGCGCAGCCGCTGGCCGACTTGTGGGAACGTCGACGCCAACTGGGCGGCCGAGGCCATCTGCATGCCGAAATCCATCACCTTCTCCGCCCGCATGCGCGCGTGCAACGCATCGATCAGGGGAACCAGTTCGGTGCGTTCGGTCTGGGTGGCCAGCATCCGCAGCAGCCACTGGCTGGGCCCGCGGTCGCGCTGGTAGGGGCCCGCGGGCAGCGTGTGCACCAGCCGTTCCAATTCGACGTGGGTGTCGCGCAACTGTGCGGTGTCCACGAGGTGTTCCGCCAGCTGGCCTGCGATTCGCAGCACCATCGCGGTCACAGCGGCCGGGGATTTCTCGGTGTCGAGGTGTCCGGGGTGCTCGCACACGACGCGAAACGCCAACTGCCACAACTCGGTTTCGCTCAGCAGCCGGGTGTCCGGCTCGACAGGCAACAACAGGCCGTGCTCACGCAGCAGGTTTCCGGCGAACGCGTGGTAGGTGCTGACCGTTGCGGGGTCGTCGGCCACGTCACCTGCACCGGGAACGAGGCCGCTGCCCGCGAGCCTGGCCAGCCGCGTGCGCACCCGGCGCAGTAGCTGCCCCGCGGCCTTGCGGGTGAACGTCAAGCCGAGGACCTCGCCCGGGCGGGCGTAGCCGTTCGCGACCAGCCACACCACCCGGGCGGCCATGGTTTCCGTCTTACCCGCTCCCGCGCCGGCGATGACGACGAGCGGGCCGGGCGGGGCCGCGATCACGGCCGCTTGCTCGTCGGTGGGTGCGAAAAACCCGAGTGCGGAAGCCAATTCGGCTGGGCTGTAGCGCGCGGTCATGACCGGCCGCCTGCGGCCTCCTGCGCCGGGCACATCGCCCGCACCGGACAGTGGGCACACCCGTCGTTGATCCGCGCGACGAAGTGCGGCCCCTGGGTGGCCGCCGCCGCTTGCTGCACGAGCTCGAGCCATGCCGCGCGCGCGTCCGCGCTCTGCGGGTCCTGCGTGCGCTCGGCGGCGCCACCCGCTGTGGTCCTACCGAGGTAGACGAGCCGGCCTCCGCCCGGGTTGTCCCCCTGTGGCAGCAGGCCTTCCGCGACGGCCAGCTGGTACATGGCCAGCTGAGCGTGGCGTTGTGCGTCGTCCTTGCTCACCGGCGTCTTGCCGGTCTTGATGTCCACCACCACCAACCGGTCCTCGGCGTCGCGCTCTAGCCGGTCCAGCCGTCCGCGCACCCGCACGCCCGGGCCGACCGTGCCGTCGACGTCGATCTCGGTACCCACCTCGGTGAGCTCACCACGGGTCTGCGTACGCCACTGCGTGAACGTCGACAGCATCGCGCGGTGCCGGGCCAGCTCGTTGTCCGAGAACCACTGCGCATCGAACGGCAGCTGGCTCCACAGCTTTTCGAGCTCGTTGAGCATCTGGCTCTCGGTCTTACCCGACTCCGCGACAAGGGCGTGCAGCAGTGAACCGACCGCGGAGCGCACGTCTCGCGCGTCGCTGCCGCCGTGGCGTTCGAGGAGCCAGCGCAGCGGGCAGTCGGTCAGCGTCTGCAGCGTCGACGGAGACAAGGTGACGACGTGATCGTCGCCGTCCCACAGCGGTTCGTCGCTGGACAGCTGCGTCATGCCGTACCACTGGGACGGATCTGCGCCGGCGATACCAGCCTGCGCGAGCCTCGCCAGTTGCGTTGCCGCGCAAGCGCGTACGCTGTCGTCGACGGTGTCCTCTCCCGAACACACCACGGACCGCAGCCGACCGACCACCGCAGGCGGAGCGAGCACCCGTGGCGCGTGGATGGGTTGCGGCGGGTCGGGATCGGGGTCGGTGGCCAGCGCCGCCAGCTCGTCGCAGAACGGCGACGGCAGCATCGACTCGTCGCCGCAGTCGCTGTCGACGGCGGTCACCAGCAGGCGGCTGCGGGCCCGGCCCATCGCGGCGATCAACAGCCTGCGTTCCTCGGCCAGCAGCGGCGCCCGGCTGGACAATCCGCGGTCGGACTCCGTCGCGACGCCGTCCATCACGTCGACGAGGTGCTGGGTGCCCAGCACGCCGCCACGGGGAGTCGTGTTGGGCCACAGCCCTTCCTGCAGTCCCGCGATGACAACGAACTCCCATTCCCTGCCGAGCGCCGCGTGTGCGCTGAGCACCGCGACGGCGTCGGGCTCGGGCCGTTGATCGTGCGGTGTCGTCGGCAGTCCCATCGCCTCGACGTGGTCGACGAGGCCACGCACCGACGCGCCCGCCGTCCGGCTCACGTACTGCTCGGCCACGTCGAACAGCGCAGTCACCGCATCGAGGTCACGGTCGGCCTGCGCGCCCGCAAGGCCGCCGCGCTCGCTGGCCGCCAACCAGCGGCGCTGCAACCCAGACCGGTGCCAGGCCTGCCACAACGTGTAGCGAGCGTCTTCGCCGCCGGCGGCGCTGCCACGCGCCGCGGCGAGCACGGCCCGCACTCGGCGCAAGGGGCGGCCGAGGTCTGCCGACAACCTGTCGGTGTCGTTGTCGAGCGCGTCGACCAGCAGGTCGGTGAATTCGCGCGGCGGTTGCGACCCATCTACCCGGCGCAGCGCCCGTCGCAGCTGACGTAGCGACACCGGATCGACCCGGCCGATCGGCCCGGTCAGCAGCGAAAGCGCCCGCTCGCCGTCCAGTCCGTGCACCGTCGCGTCGAGGACCGTCAACAAGGCCTGCACCGCGGGTTGGTCGGCCGGCCGCGCGATCGGCAGCGGTGACGCCACCGGCACGCCTGCGGACACAAGCGCGCGCGCCAGCGGCGCGCCCAGCCGGGGCACCGACCGCACGACCACCGCCATCTGCGACCACGGCACGCCGTCGACCAGGTGCGCGCGGCGCAGGGCGTCGGCGATCAACGCCGATTCGGCAGGCGGCGTCGCGGCGATGCGCACGGTCAGCGCGCCCGGCCGGTCGGAGGCGCTGGTCAACTCACGGGCCGGGTCGGCACCCGGCAGCCGCCTCGCGACAGCGGTGACGGCGTCGGCGACGACCGGTGCGCACCGGAAGGACCGGGTGAGGGTGATCGCGGGCTCCTCGCCGCGCAGCAGCGACGGGTCGGCGCCGCGGTATCCGAATACCGCTTGGGAGGTGTCTCCGGCGATGACGGTCAGCTCGGCCCCTGCCGACAACACGCGGACCAACCGGGCGGCCTGTGGATCGAGGTGTTGCGCGTCATCGACGAGAAGCATCCTGATCCTTGCGCGCTCGGCCGCCAGTAGTTCCGCGTCCGTTGCGAACGCTTCGAGCGCGGCGCCGACGAGTTCGGCAGCTCCGAGTGCGGGCACCGTTGCCTGCGGAGCGGCCATGCCGACGGCCGAGCGCAGCAGCATGATCTGCTCATAGGCCTGCGCGAACTGGCCGGCGGCCAACCATTCCGGCCTGCCAAAGATTCGTCCAATGCGTTGCAGCTCAACGGGATCCACGCCGCGCTCGGTGCAACGGGCCAGCAGGTCACGTAGTTCGTTGGCGAACCCGACGGTGCTCAGCGCGGGCCTGAGCTGGCTGGGCCACGACACCGGAGACGCGTCGCCGTCCTCCAGGTCGCCTGCGAGCAGTTCACGGATGATGCCGTCCTGCTCGGCGCTGGTGATCAGTCGCGGCGGCGGGTCGCCGTTGCGCTGCGCAGCCAGCCGAAGCACCGCGAACGCGTACGAGTGCACAGTGCGTACCAATGGTTCGCGGACGACAGCGCGACTGCCCGCCGACAACAACGCAGTCGTGATGGCCGCCCGCGCTTGGCTGCCGAGCCGGGCCGAACCCGTCAGCAGCAGAACGGATTCCGGATCACTTCCGGCGGCGATGTGGGCTGTCGCGGTCCGAATCAGCAAGCTGCTCTTGCCAGTACCCGCGCCGCCGAGCACGCGAACCACACCGCGCGTGCCTGGTTCGGTGAGAGCGGTCGGCGTCAGTTCGGTCTGCGGTGCGGACATGAGGGAATGACACCATGGGGGTCCGACAAGCGGACGGCACCGCCTGCTGGCAGCATCGACCCCGTGACCGACGCACTACACGTCCATCGTTACGGACCGACCCGCCCGCCGCAGATCCTGGCGGTCCATGGCCTGACCGGGCACGGCCAGCGCTGGCAGACGCTGGCGACACGGCATCTGGCCGAATTCGCGATCGCCGCACCGGACCTGATCGGACACGGGCGGTCGTCGTGGGCGGCGCCGTGGAGCATCGACGCGAATGTCGCCGCACTGGCCGACCTGCTCGTCGCGGATGCCGACGGCCCCGTCGTGGTGGTTGGGCATTCGTTCGGCGGCGCGATCGCGCTCGATCTGGCCGCCACGCGCCCGGATCTGGTCTCGGCGCTGGTGCTGCTCGATCCCGCGGTAGCCCTGGACGGCGGGTGGATGCGCGACATCGCCGACGACATGTTCGCGTCACCGGACTACACCGACCGCGCCGAGGCCCGCGCCGAGAAGGCGAACGGTTCGTGGGGCGAAGTCGATCCCGAGGAACTGGACCGCGAACTCGACGAGCACATGATCGACCTGCCAAATGGGCGCGCGGGCTGGCGGATCAGCATCCCGGCGATGCTGTCGTACTGGAGTGAACTGGCGCGGCCAGTTCGATTGCCCCGCAGTGGAATACCAATCACTCTGGTGCTCGCAACGAAAACGCAGCCGCCGTATGTGACCGAGGAGCTGCTCACCGGGCTGCGCGGGCTGGCCGACTTCACGCTCTTGGAATTCGATTGCGACCACATGGTGCCGCAGGCGCGGCCTGCCGACACCGCGGCGGTGATACGCAAACAGGTGGAGCGGGTCTGAGATGGCTGCGGTCACCGACGACCAGGTCGAGAACGTGCGCGCCCTGGTGGCCTCCATCCCTGCGGGCCGGGTGTCGACGTACGGCGATATCGCCGACGCGGCAGGGCTTTCCAGTCCGCGCATCGTCGGCTGGATCATGCGGACCGATTCGTCGGATCTGCCGTGGCATCGGGTGATCAGGGCATCCGGCCGGCCGGCGCCCCACCTGACGACGCGACAACTCGAGCTGTTGCGCGCAGAAGGGGTGTTGGCCAACGACGGCCGGATCAATCTGTCAGAGGTTCGGCACGAGTTCTAGAGCGGCGAGTGTGCGATTTGATACGCCCACCCCGGCGTGTCGTGTATGGAACCGCACACTCAGAGGCTCAGAGAACCAGCCGCACCAAGGCGGCCGTGCGGGCCAGGCCCGGGAACGCCGCGGCCGTCGAACGCGGATGCAGTGCATGCACCGCGAGCCGGAACATCAACGCACGCAACAACATCTGCGGCCACTCCGGCAGCGGGCTCCAGCGGTCGATCAGCCCGTCGTCGGCCTCGCCCCATGACAGCGCGTCGACCACCACGACCCCCGCCGCCCATGACGACGGCCGCCAGTACGGAGTGATGTCGGTGATGCCGGGCGCCGCCGTGCCCGCGAAAAGCACTGTGCCGTAGAGGTCGCCATGCACCAGCTGGTTGGGACTCTTGGTGGGTCGGCGCAACGCGGCCAGCTGATTGATCAGCTCGACCGAGCGCTGCCCGTCGGCCGTGCCCGGCGACACACGAGCCCCCGCGGGCAGGGAGTGCAGCGGTCGCTCCTCCCACGCGGCGCGGTCGGCGGCGATGAACACGTCGACGTCTGCCCACGGCACGGCTGGTGGTTGAGTCAAGAAGCGCGGGCGCTCCAGCTTGGCCGTCGCCTCATGCAACCGCACCGCCGAGGAAACCACTTCGTCATGCCGCGGCTCGGGCGTGCCCGCGACGTAGGTATCGGCCCGCCACCCGGCGACCACATAGCGGCCGTCGGTCGACCGCACCGGCCGTGCCAGCCGCACACCGTCGACGAACAACGTCTCGCGAACCTTGGCCGACCAGGCGGCGCGGGCGTGATCGGCCACCATCGACAGCACGACCTCACCGCAGCGCCAGCCACCCTCCCAGCTCGAGCCGAGCGGAACTGGCTGCACACCCATCAATCCGAACGCCGCCAGCACATGTTCCGGCGGCCGTTCGCTAGTCACCACCTCAGCCTAAGCGGAGCTCCGGCTAACTAGGCGTTAGTACATCACCATGTCGGGTTCGAGTTGCTTTCCCCACGCGACGATTCCGCCCTGCACGTGCAGCGCGTCGGAGAAGCCTGCCTTCTTCACGATTGCCAGCACTTCGGCCGATCGCACGCCTGTCTTGCAATAGAACACCGGGGTGCGATCCACCTTCAGCGTGGACAGCGCCTCGCCTGTCTCGAACGCGCCCTTCGGGATCAGCTCGGCACCCTCGATGTGATTGATGTCCCACTCGACCCGCTCGCGGACGTCGATCAGCGCCAGCGGCTTACCGGAGTCCAGCAGCTCCTTCAACTCCCGCGGAGTGATCGTGGAGTCTGCCGCGGCCTCGGCGGCCGCCTCGGACACCACGCCGCAGAACTCCTCGTAGTCGATCAGCTCGGTGATCTTCGGCGTCGCCGGATCCTTGCGGATCTTGATGGTGCGATAGGTCATGTCCAGCGCGTCGTAGACCATCAACCGCCCCAACAGCGGCTCACCGATGCCGGTGATCAGCTTGATGGCCTCGGTGCCCATCACCGAGGCGATGGACGCGCACAGGATGCCGAGCACACCACCCTCGGCGCATGACGGCACCATGCCTGGTGGCGGCGGCTCTGGATACAGGTCGCGGTAGTTCAGGCCCAGCCCGTTGGGTGCGTCCTCCCAGAACACCGACACCTGGCCCTCGAAGCGGTAGATCGACCCCCACACGTACGGCTTGCCCGCCAGCACGGCGGCGTCGTTGACCAGATAGCGGGTCGCGAAGTTGTCCGTGCCGTCGAGGATCAGGTCGTACTGCTCGAACAGTTCGACGGCGTTGTCGGGCTCGAGGCGGACCTCGTGCAGCCGCACGTCGACAAGCGGATTGACCTCGCGGATCGAGTCACGTGCACTCTCGGCCTTGGACCGGCCGATGTCGGACTGGCCGTGGATGATCTGCCGTTGCAGGTTGGACTCGTCGACCACGTCGAACTCGACGATGCCGATGGTGCCCACGCCGGCGGCGGCCAGGTACAGCAGGGTCGGCGAGCCCAGCCCGCCGGCACCGATGACCAGCACCTTCGCCTTCTTGAGGCGTTTCTGCCCGGCCAGCCCCAGATCGGGAATGATCAGGTGGCGGCTATAGCGCTGAACTTCCTCGCGGGTGAGTTCGGCCGCTGGTTCTACCAGCGGCGGCAACGGTGTCGACACCGAGAAATCTCCTTGGTTGACGTCTACTGACAATCACAGCAGGTACTGGAGTCAACAGCAACGAGACCCCGCTGCTTCCCGCGGCTCGCAGTCAGGCGATCGGGTACGGCCAGGGGTTGAACCGGCAGGTCTTGCCATCCGGCTTGACCGACTCCGGGTCGAACCGGGCGGCGTCGTTGTTGTTGGTCGAGAATGTCTGCTGCATCATCACCGGCGCCAGCTCCCCGTTCTCACCGCAGGGCTCGTGGCGCTGGTAACCGATCGCATGGCCGACCTCGTGGTTGATCAGGTACTGCCGGTAGGAGCCGACGTCGCCCTGGAACGGCACGGCGCCGCGCACCCAACGGGCCTCGTTGATGAACACGCGAGGCTGGCTGTCGTAGGCAGGGTTGTAGCAGGACGCCTCGAGCTGGATGTCGTAGCCGCAGCCCTCCCGCACGGTCATCGGTGAGCTCAACGAAATCCGGAAGTCGGGTGTGCCGCTGTCGACGCGGGTGAATGCGAACTGCGGATTATGGGTCCAGCTCTTGGGATTCGCGAGAGTTTCGCTGACCATCCTGGCGAAACCGTCGTCGCCGCCGAAGCCCGTCGTATCGACCCCGTCCTCCACCTCGACCGTGTAGGTGAAGCCCTTGGCGGTGCCCTCCCCGACCTTCGGTGTGCTGCCCGGCACGATGTGCCACGTCTTGGCACCCGCCTCGGTGAACGGTCCGCCCTCGGGCAGGATCCCTGTCGGCAGGTTCACGTCGAACTGGGTCAGGCCCTTTGGCGGCGCACCGATGATCTGCGTGCTCGCCACGCCGATGGTCGGCGGGCCCTGCACGGGCCCCTCGGCCTGCTTGGGCGCAGGCGCACTGGTTCCGGTGACGGTCTGGTACACCACGACGCCCGTCAGCGCGATCAGCACGGGCAGCGCATAGGCGCGCCAGCCGTAAGTGGAGATGAAGCGACCCAGCCAGGACTGCTTGCGCGCCTGGCGATGCTCGTCGCGATTGGACCGGGCCCGACCGGAGTCTTCGGCGATCGGGTCGCGTTGCGCGCGCAGCGGCTCCCGCCACTCGTCACGCAACACGGGCACGCGACCGCTCCCGCGACGCCCCGGGTCGTAGGTCACCGAAACAGGATGGCACAGTCTGCTGCGCTTGCACTTCCGGCGCGCCACCCCCGTGGCGCGATGGCGTCCATCCGCAAACCCTCAAACAACGGTAGTAATGTCGTTGCGAAACCCAGTCAGATGAAGGACGTGATGAGCGATCTCGCCAACACCGCCGCCAGAAAGTCGGCGAACGGTGGCGCGGTGACGGGCGTCGGTTCCGGCGCGGGACGCCGCGGGAACAGGCTGCCGCGGGACGAACGCCGCGGGCAGTTACTCGCTGCTGCCAGCGAGGTTTTCGTCGATCGCGGCTACCACGCCGCGGGGATGGACGAGATCGCCGACCGGGCAGGCGTGAGCAAACCCGTTCTGTACCAACACTTTACGTCGAAGCTTGAGCTGTACCTCGCCGTGCTGCAGCGGCATGCCGACAATCTGGTCTCGGGGGTACGCCAGGCGCTGCGCACCACCACCGACAACCGGCAGCGCGTGCGGGCCGCCGTGGACGCGTTCTTCGACTTCATCGAGCACGACGGCCAGGGCTACCGGCTGATCTTCGAGAACGACTACGTCACCGAACCTCAGGTGTCAGCGCAGGTCAAGGTGGCTACAGAAGCGTGCACCGACGCCGTGTTCGACCTGATCAGCCACGACTCCGGACTCGAGCCGCATCGAGCACGAATGATCGCGGTGGGGCTGGTGAGCATCAGCGTCGACTCGGCCCGCTACTGGCTGAACGCCGAACGGCCGATCTCCAGGGAGGACGCGGTGCAGGGCACCGTGGCGTTCATCTGGGGCGGCCTGTCCCACGTGCCGCTTACCCGCTCTTGACCGCTTCCGAGCCGACGACCCCGACACCGAAGCCGACCCGGCGCACGTCGGCGGCGCCGATCTCGACGTAGGCGATCCTCGCGGCCTGCACCAGGAAACGGCGGCCCTTGTCGTCGGTCAGGGCCAGGACGCCCGAATTGCTGCCCAACGCGTCGGTGATCAACTTCTCCACTTCGCTGGGTGTCTGCGCGCTGTTGAAGCTCAGCTCACGCGGGCTGTCGGTGACACCGATCTTGACCTCCACGCCTAGGACCCTTTCCGTTCGTTTGTTCCTCGCCAAGAAGGCTAGTGGACGCGTGCGGCGCCGCGCCGTGCCGGCCGCTACGCGAGTAGCGAAACGGCCGCGACCTAACCGAGTCCGGACCGTGATCAAAGGCCCAGCGCGTCAACCTCATTCGTCACTTCTGTCTCGATAACATCAGGCCCGGCATTGCCCGAAAACGACCAGGACAGCTGGATGAACAGGCCTTACACCGCACATTCACCGTATTCCCTGACCCCGACCGAACGCATTCGCAGCGATTGGGACGGCGGCGAAACCGTCGATCTCGACCGCGAGCGCGTCGATGAATACGAGGGCATCGACGAGTACGACGACTACGGCGACATCGAGGAGTACTACGAGCCGATCGATCGGCGGTGGGTCTGGGTCGCCGGTGTGGCCGGCGTGATTCTGCTCGTCGCGGTGATCTGCACCGTGGTCATTCTCGGTGGCGGGGACAGCGGTTCGGTGTCGACGACGGTCGCTCCGCCGGTCACCACGAACCAGCCCGCGGCCACCACATCGGCACCGGCGACCACCAGCGCACCGCCGCCCGCCGCGACGCTGCCGCCGGAGACCGTCACCACCGTGACCCCGACCGCGAGCGCCCCGCCCACCGACACACCGGCCGCGGCCGCTCCCCCGCCCGCCGCGGCGCCGAACACGGTCACCTACCGGGTGACCGGCAATCGCAACCTGCTGGACCTTGTGACGATCATCTACACGGATTCACAGGGAGCCCTGCAAACCGACATGAATGTGGCGCTGCCGTGGGCGAAGACAGTGGTGCTCGACCCGGGTGTGACGTTGTCTTCGGTCACCGCGACGAGCGTGACCGGTCAACTGAACTGCAGCATCTCCGACGCGTCGGGAGCCCCGATCGCGGTGCAGAACAACAACACGATGATCGCGAACTGCACCAAGTAGTCAGAACCGACCGGCAGCTCAGGCCAGGCCCAGCTCCTGCATGCGGGTGCTGTGGGTGTGCTGCAGCCGATCGAAGAACTCGGTCATCTGGGTCAGGCCCTCACCGCTGGACATCACCAGGTCGACGAGTTCGTCATGGTCGGCCATCACGTACTGGGCCTGGGTGATGGCCTCGCCGAGCAGTCGGCGCGACCACAGGGCCAGCCGGTGGCGCTGCTTCTCGCTCGCCGTCACCGCGGCCTGCACCTCGGCGACGACGAACTGCGAATGCCCGGTCTCCGACAGCACCGCACGCACCACGTCGGCGACCTCGTCCGGCATCGCGTCGGCGATCTCGAGGTAGAAGTCGGCGGCCAGCGCGTCGCCGACGTAGGTCTTGACCAGCGCCTCCAGCCAGGTGCTTGGCGTGGTCAGCCGGTGGTAGTTCTCCAACGCCGACGCATATTTCGTCATCGCGGGCACCACGTCGACGCCCCGGCGCTCCAACGCATCCCGGAGCACCTCATAGTGGTTCATCTCCGCGGCGGCCATGCTGGCCATGTTGATTCGGCCGCGCAGGTTCGGCGCCATCCGCGCCTCCTCGGTGAGCCGGTAGAACGCCGCCACCTCGCCGTACGCCAGCAGCGCGAAAAGCTCGTTGACCCCGGGATGCTCGACCGACACGCCCGATGCGGTCTGTTCGGGAGAGGGCGCGGGCGGCGTCGAATTCATGGCCCAACTCTAGACGGCTGGCCTGGCCGGCCGGGCGCGCCGACCGCCCGGCAAACCCGGCCAGCTATCATGGACTCAGGCAGTGGTGTTTGACGACAGTCGCTACCTAAGAAATGTGCGTGCACGCAGTCGGCCCGCCTACCTCAGCGCAGGGCCCCGCGGAACTTTTCGTCAACCTCGTGCGCGCGTGGACGCCATGAGGATTGACAATTGAAAGGCTCTAATCCCGCGTATGACGCATCTGAATCCAACCTTTGCTGAACTCGGAGTTCGCGACGAAATCGTGCGCGCACTCGCCGAAGACGGCAAGGAACATCCGTTTGCTATCCAAGAACTGACCATGCCGATGGCGTTGGCAGGCGACGACCTGATCGGCCAGGCCCGCACAGGCATGGGCAAGACGCTGGCGTTCGGGGTGCCGCTGCTGCAGCGGATCACCACCGACTCCGAGCGCGAGCTCTCGGGCATCCCGCGCGCACTGGTAGTGGTCCCCACTCGGGAGCTGTGCCTGCAGGTGTCGGGCGACCTGGCGACCGCGGCGAAGTACCTGAAAGCCGGCGAGCGCAAGCTGACCGTCACCTCCATCTACGGCGGCAGGCCCTACGAGCCGCAGATCGAGGCGTTGCAGAAGGGCGTCGACGTCGTCGTCGGCACGCCAGGGCGGCTGCTCGACCTCGCCCAGCAGGGCCACCTGCAGCTGGGCGGGCTGTCGATGCTGGTGCTCGACGAGGCCGACGAGATGCTCG
Organism: Mycobacterium sp.; assembly: GCA_035492865.1. Lineage (GTDB taxonomy): Bacteria > Actinomycetota > Actinomycetes > Mycobacteriales > Mycobacteriaceae > Mycobacterium. The sequence continues at coordinate 29,383 of DATJIX010000282.1, forward strand.
ACCTCGGCTTCCTGCCGGACATCGAGCGCATCCTGCGCCAGATCCCCGACGAACGTCAGGCGATGCTGTTCTCGGCCACCATGCCGGACCCGATCATCACGCTGGCCCGCACGTTCATGAACCAGCCCACCCACATCCGCGCGGAGGCGCCGCATTCGGCGGCCACCCACGACACCACCGAGCAGTTCGCCTACCGCGCCCACGCGTTGGACAAGGTCGAACTGGTCACCCGGGTGCTGCAGGCCCGCGGCCGCGGCGCGACGATGATCTTCACCCGCACCAAGCGCACCGCGCAAAAGGTCTCCGACGAGCTGGCCGAGCGCGGCTTCAAGGTCGGCGCGGTACACGGCGACCTCGGCCAGGGCGCCAGGGAAAAGGCTCTCAAGGCGTTCCGCACCGGCGACGTCGACGTGCTCGTCGCCACTGATGTGGCCGCACGCGGTATCGACATCGACGACATCACCCACGTCATCAATTACCAGATCCCCGAGGACGAGCAGGCCTATGTGCACCGCATCGGTCGCACCGGGCGTGCCGGAAAGACCGGTATCGCGGTCACCTTGGTCGACTGGGATGAGCTGGCCCGCTGGGAAATGATCGACAAGGCGCTCGGGCTGAACTGCCCCGATCCCGCCGAGACCTACTCCAGCTCGCCGCACATCTACGAGGAATTGGATATCCCGACCGACGCCACCGGCACGGTCGGCGAGCCGAAAAGGCCTGCGGCCAAACGCGCACCGGCGGACAAGGCCGAGAAGCCCGCCCGCACCCGGACGCGCAACCGCAGGCGCACCCGCGGCGGCGAGCCGAGCACCGGGCACCCCGAGGCGCCGACTGACAAGACCGAACTGGCCTCGCCCGACGCGAGTGGCGATGAGGCATCGCCCGCAAAACGCCGCCGTCGCCGTCGCCCGCGCAAGACCGCCGCCGCGAACGCCGGCTAGCCGAGGCACCCGTCCGACGGATGGTCAAACCCGAACGCCGCACCAGGAATGACATGGTGGTGGCCGCGGCGATCGCGGCAGTGGTCGCCATCGTCGCCGCCCTGATCTGGTGGACCAGCGACGCCAGGGCCACCATCAGCAGGCCCGCCGCGGCGCCCGCACCGACCCTGCCGTCGGCCAAGGCGGTACCGAACGCATTGCGCCAGCTGTGGACGGCGCCCAGCCCGAAGACCACCACGCCTTTGGTGGTGGGCGGCAACGTGATCACCGGCGACGGCCGTGAGGTCGACGGCCGAGACCCAGCCACCGGAGACACGCGGTGGACCTATGCACGCGACGTCGAGCTGTGCGGCGTCACCTACGTCTACAACTACGCCGTCGCGGTCTACCCCGACGTTCGCGGCTGCGGGCAGGTCAGCACGATCGATGCCAAGACCGGCACCCGCGGGCCAAGCCGTACCGCCTACGCCGATCCCGAAGTGCGCTTGTCGGGTGACGGCACCACTGTGCTGTCGGCCGGCGACACCCGCCTGGAGATGTGGCGCTCGGACATGGTCCGGATGCTGTCCTACGGCGCGCTCGACGCGAAGATCAAGCCGAGCGTGCCCGCATCGACGATCTGCCGGCTGGTCGATGCGCAGGCGAGTTCGACGGCGGTCTCGGTTTTGGAGGCCTGCCCGAAACAGGCCGACCTACGGCTGACGCTGCTGCGGCCCGCCGACGAAGAGGACACGCCCGACCTGAAATACGTGCCGCAACCCGGGGTCGCCGACGACTCGGGCGCCCGCGTTGTCGCGGTGTCCGACACCACGACGGCCGTCTACGTCCCCACCCCGAAGCCGACGGTCAACATCGTCGACGAGACCGGAGCGACCGTTGCGAGCACGCTGGTGCCGAAGCCACCGTCACCCAACGCAGTGATGTCGCGGGCGGGCGATCTGATCACATGGTGGACCGGCGATTCGGTAATGGTGTTCTCCGCCAACGGACTTCGCTATCGCTACACGGTGAGCGC
>DATJIX010000283.1:0-6580 GCA_035492865.1 Mycobacterium sp.
GTTCACCAGCCCTGGCCGGGGCTGATCGCGGCCTACCGCGACAGGCTGCCGGTCGAAGACAGCTGGACGGCGATCACGCTGCTCGAGGGCGGCACCCCGCTGATCTCTGCGCCGCGGCTATCCGAGTACACCGGGTGCACCGTTCATCTCAAGGTGGAGGGCCTCAACCCGACGGGTTCGTTCAAGGACCGCGGCATGACCATGGCCGTCACCGAAGCGGTGGCCCGCGGTCAGAAGGCCGTGCTGTGCGCGTCGACCGGCAACACGTCGGCGTCGGCCGCCGCCTATGCCGCCCGCGCGGGCATCACGTGCGCGGTGCTGATTCCGCAGGGCAAGATCGCGATGGGCAAGCTTGCGCAGGCCGTCATGCACGGCGCGAAGATCATCCAGGTCGACGGCAACTTCGACGACTGCCTCGAACTGGCCCGCAAGCTCACCGCCGACTTCCCGACCGTCTCGCTGGTCAACTCCGTCAACCCGTTCCGCATCGAGGGGCAGAAGACCGCCGCGTTCGAGATCGTCGACGCGCTCGGCACCGCACCCGACGTGCACTCGCTGCCCGTCGGCAACGCAGGCAACATCACCGCGTACTGGAAGGGCTATTCCGAGTACCACCGCGACGGGGTGTCCGACCGGCTGCCCCGGATGCTGGGCACGCAGGCCGCGGGCGCCGCGCCGCTGGTGCTGGGGGAGCCGGTCAGCAATCCCGAGACCATCGCCACCGCGATCCGGATCGGTTCGCCCGCGTCGTGGGACACCGCGGTGGCCGCGCAGCAACAGTCCAACGGCCGCTTCCTGGCCGCCACCGACGAGGAGATCCTCGCCGCGTATCACCTGGTTGCACGCACCGAAGGGGTGTTCGTCGAGCCCGCGTCTGCGGCCAGCATCGCCGGGCTGCTCAAGTCGATCGAGGACGGCTGGCTGAAGAAGGGTTCGACGGTGGTGTGCACGGTGACGGGCAACGGCCTCAAGGATCCCGACACCGCGCTGAAGGGCATGCCCGCCGTCACGCCGGTGCCCGTCGATCCCGTCGCCGTGGTGGAGAAGCTCGGACTGGTCTAGTCGTGATGCAGACTCTGCAGGCCGGGCTGACGGCCAGCGCCGTCGTGGCGGCCTCGAGCGCCAATCTCGGGCCAGGTTTTGACAGCCTCGGTCTTGCGTTGAGCCTCTACGATGAAATCGTAGTGGAGACAACCGATTCCGGTCTGGTGATCGAGGTCGAAGGAGAAGGCGCGGGCCAGGTTCCGCTCGATGCGTCCCACTTGGTGGTGCGGGCGATCGAACACGGATTGCAAGCCGCAGGTGTTGCGGCGTCCGGCCTGAAAGTGCGGTGCCGCAACGAGATTCCGCACTCGCGCGGTCTTGGCTCATCAGCGGCAGCCGTCGTCGGCGGCCTTGCGGTGGTCAACGGCCTTGTGACGCAGGCAGACTCGACGCCGCTGACCGAATCGGAGTTGATTCAGCTTTCGTCGGAATTCGAGGGTCATCCCGACAACGCGTCGGCCGCTGTCCTCGGGGGCGCGGTGGTGTCGTGGACCGAACACGAGGGCGTGCTGCCGCGGTATGCGGCGGTGCCACTGCGACTGCATCCCGACATCCACCTGTTCCCGGCGATCCCCGAGCAGCGCTCGTCGACGGCGGAGACGCGGGTGTTGCTTCCCGACCATGTCAGCCACACCGACGCCCGGTTCAATCTGAGTCGTGCGGCGCTGCTCGTGGTGGCGCTGACCGAGCGACCGGATCTGCTGATGGAAGCCACCGAGGACGTGTTGCACCAGCCGCAGCGTGCGGCGGCGATGCCTGCATCGGCGGAATACCTGCGGATACTGCGGCGTTGTGGTGTTGCGGCGGTGTTGTCCGGGGCTGGACCTGCGGTTATCGCGTTGAGTTCTCAGCCTGAATTGCCCGCAGAGGCCTTGGAATATGGCGCCGCCAACGGGTTCACCGTCAGCAAGATGGCCGTGGGCGAGGGCGTCCGATGGGCGTCCGGCGTGGCCGTTCGGAGCTAACTCTGTGTTCACACGAGTCACACGCGAATCAGCGTGTTTCTTGCTTCCAGCTCCAATGCGGGTTATTCTCGCTGCTGTCCAGCAATCGCAGCGGCTCTGCCTGCGCCGACACTAGGACGACCACTTCCCTTTTAGGTGTTCAATCTTGTGGACTGACGGTTTGCCGCATACCGGCGAATCCCGGCGATCACTGTTGCAGAGGCAACGGTGGGACCTCCGCGTTCAGCGCATCAGCTGAATGCACCGGACCCCCGCGTCGGCTTGACGAGTGGGGGATCAGAAAGGAAATCCGTGACTGAAACGGACCTCATCACGGCTGGTGGCACCGGCGAGAACGCCGATGTGCCGCAAACCCAAACCGTGACTTCAGACATTTCGCCTGCCCCGGACGACTCCGGAGCAGACACAACAAACGGCACGCATTCCGCGGAGACCGCGCCAACGGCCGACGTCGCATCCGGCGGTCGTCCCGCGTCGCTGTCCACGATGGTGCTGCCCGAACTGCGCGCCCTGGCCAAGCAGATCGGCGTCGAAGGCGCCTCTGGCATGCGCAAGGGCGAACTCGTCGCCGCCATCCGCGAACGCCGCGGCGACTCCAACGGCCGACCGAAAGCGGAGGCCGAGGCGAAGGACGCCCCTGCGGCGTCCGCCGAGACGGCGACAGAAGCCCCGGCGGCCGAGGCCCCTGCGAGCGAGCGGCCCGCCGACGAGCAGGCCCCGCCGCGCCGCGAGCGTCGCGGCGCCTCCCGCGGTGCCGGTTCGCCCGGTGGCTCGGACGAGGGCAAGGACGAGTCCAAGCCGGAGCCCCAGCAGCAGAAGAAGGCCGACACCGAAGGTGAGAAGGCCGAGAAGCAGGACTCCAAGTCCGACAGCGACCAGCAGGGCGGCCAGAACCGCGGCGGCGGCGGCAACGCAGGCAACAACGCCGGCGATGACGACGGAGAGCGTGGCGGCCGCCGTGGCCGTCGGTTCCGTGACCGCAGGCGCCGCGGCGAACGCGGCGGCGAAGGCGGCGGCGGTGGCGACCGCGACACCGAACTGCGCGAGGACGACGTCGTTCAGCCCGTCGCAGGCATCCTCGACGTGCTCGACAACTACGCGTTCGTCCGCACCTCCGGCTACCTGGCCGGCCCCAACGACGTCTACGTGTCGATGAACATGGTGCGCAAGAACGGCCTGCGCCGCGGCGACGCGGTGACCGGTGCGGTGCGGGTGCCCAAGGACGGCGAGCAGCCCAATCAGCGGCAAAAGTTCAACCCGCTGGTCCGGCTCGACACCGTCAACGGCAAGCCCGTCGAAGAGGCCAAGAAGCGGCCGGACTTCACCAAGCTCACGCCGCTGTACCCCAATGAGCGGCTGCGCCTGGAAACCACCACCGACAAGCTGACCACCCGCGTGATCGACCTGATCATGCCGGTCGGCAAGGGACAGCGTGCGCTGATCGTGTCGCCGCCGAAGGCCGGTAAGACCACGATCCTTCAGGACATCGCGAACGCGATCACCAAGAACAACCCGGAATGCCACCTGATGGTGGTGCTCGTCGACGAGCGACCGGAAGAGGTCACCGACATGCAGCGCTCGGTGAAGGGTGAGGTCATCGCCTCCACCTTCGACCGTCCGCCGTCAGACCACACTCAGGCCGCCGAGCTCGCCATCGAGCGGGCCAAGCGACTCGTCGAGCAGGGCAAGGACGTCGTCGTGCTGCTCGACTCGATCACCCGCCTCGGCCGCGCGTACAACAACGCGTCGCCCGCATCGGGCCGCATCCTGTCCGGTGGTGTCGACTCGACCGCGCTGTACCCGCCCAAGCGGTTCCTCGGCGCGGCACGCAACATCGAAGAGGGCGGCTCGCTGACGATCATCGCCACCGCGATGGTGGAGACCGGTTCGACCGGTGACACGGTGATCTTCGAGGAGTTCAAGGGCACCGGTAACGCGGAGCTCAAGCTCGACCGCAAGATCTCGGAGCGCCGCGTGTTCCCGGCCGTCGACGTCAACCCGTCCGGCACCCGCAAGGACGAGTTGCTGCTCTCGACAGACGAGTTCGCGGTCGTGCACAAGCTGCGTCGTGTGCTCTCGGGTCTGGACCCGCATCAGGCCATCGACTTGCTGATGAGCCAGCTGCGCAAGACCAAGAACAACTACGAGTTCCTGGTGCAGGTCTCCAAGACCGCGCCGGGCTCGATGGACAACGACTAACCAGCGATTTGTGTGCGTTTTGTTGCGCTGAGCGCTCCTAAACGCACACGAATCACGCTTTGAGACCGGGCATGACGTAGCGGCGCACATGCGCTGCGACCGCGTCGGGGTCATTGGGATCAAGCGTGTTACCGGGCACGGTGGATAGCGAAAGTATTACGCGCGCAATCCATTCCGATGCCTCGGCGATGTCGGTGTCCTGGTGGATTTCTCCGCGGTCGCGCGCGGCGATGACGTAGCGCGACCAGAAGTCGGCCAGGTCGGGGACCAGTCCCTGCACGCCGGCGCCTGCACACGCCGCGAATTCCTCGGGCTCGTCGATCCGCAGCTTCATCAGCAGCGCGCCGGGATCGTCATACGCTGTCCTGGCGCGGGCGATGCCCACGGCCATCTGGCGATCCAGCCCCTCGATCTGCTCGAGCACGGCATGCGCGTCGGACCAGTAGGCGTCGTTGAGGCGCACGATCGCGGCGCCCAGCAGTGACACCTTGTCGGGGAAATGCCGATACAGCCAGCCTCGGGACACCCCGGCGGCCTCGGCCACCTCGGACACCGTCGTCGATCGAATTCCCTTGGCGGCCAGACAGACCTCCGCGGCATCGATCAGCCGATCGCGGACACTCTTGGTGGCGGAAACGCTCGTCACCTCAGCATTGTGTCACCGTAGACAGATTTGCGGATCTGTTCACCAGCCGGAATATCCGGACGTTGGCCTGCGTTTAGGCCACTGACGGTTGAGCTGGCATAATAGGCCGTCGACCCCCTCGGTTCCGGTTCACGCCGACACCTCCCAGTTCGGGGAGGGGCGACCCGGGCCACGATTGAAGAGGACACCATGAAAACGGGTATTCACCCTGAGTATGTCGAGACGACGGTGCACTGCGGCTGCGGTGCCACCTTCACGACTCGCAGCACGAAGAAGAGCGGCCAGATCCACGTCGAGGTCTGCTCGCAGTGCCATCCCTTCTACACCGGCAAGCAGAAGATCCTCGACAGTGGTGGCCGCGTGGCCCGCTTCGAGAAGCGCTACGGCAAGCGCACGGCTGCTACCGAAAAGGCCGACGACAAATAGCTGGCTTCCCGACGCCCGATCTGACGCGCGAGCGCAGGCCGGGCGTCGGTTTGCGTAAGAGGGGAAGACGGCAAGGAGGCAGTCATGACGGACACCACGCCGAGAATTGACGCGTTGGTTGCCGAGCATGCCGACCTCGAGCGCCAGCTTGCCGACCCGAACCTGCACGCCGATGCGGGCGCGGCCCGCAAGGTCGGACGACGGTTCGCGCGCATCTCACCGATCGTCTCGACGTACCGCAAGCTGGAGACCGCTCGCGGTGACCTGGAGGCTGCACGCGAACTGGGTGCCGACGATGAATCCTTCGCGGCCGAGATCCCCGGGCTCCAATCCAAGGTCGACGAGCTCGAGACTCATCTGAGCGACCTGCTCGCTCCGCGGGACCCCCACGATGGCGACGACATCGTGTTGGAGGTCAAGTCGGGGGAGGGCGGCGAAGAGTCCGCATTGTTCGCCGCCGATCTGGCACGCATGTACATCCGCTACGCCGAGCGGCACGGCTGGACCGTCACCATGCTCGGCGAGACCACGTCCGACCTCGGCGGCTACAAGGACGCGACGCTGTCGATCAGGAGCAAGGGCGACACCGCCGACGGTGTCTGGTCACGGCTGAAGTTCGAAGGCGGCGTGCACCGCGTGCAGCGCGTGCCGGTCACCGAGTCGCAGGGCCGCGTGCACACCTCGGCCGCGGGCGTGCTGGTCTATCCGGAACCCGAAGAGGTCGAGGAAGTCCAGATCGACGAATCCGACCTGCGCATCGACGTGTACCGGTCGTCGGGCAAGGGCGGTCAGGGCGTCAACACCACCGACTCCGCGGTGCGCATCACCCACCTGCCCACCGGCATCGTCGTCACGTGCCAGAACGAGCGCTCGCAGCTGCAGAACAAGGCGCGCGCGCTGCAGGTGCTCGCCGCGCGGCTGCAGGCGCTGGCCGAGGAACAGGCGCAGGCCGACGCGTCGGCCGACCGGGCCAGCCAGATCCGCACCGTCGACCGCAGCGAGCGCATCCGCACATACAACTTCCCGGAGAACCGGATCGCCGATCACCGGATCAACTTCAAGGCACACAACCTCGACCAGGTCCTCGACGGCGACCTCGACGCGCTGTTCGACGCGCTGGCCGCGGCCGACAAGCAGTCCAGGCTGCAGCAGGCATGACCGGCCTGCGCCAGGTGATCGACGCCGCCGAAGTGGCGCTTGCGGAGGCGGGAGTCGGATCACCGCGCGCGGACGCCGAACTGCTCGCAGCGCACGCGGCGGGCACCGATCGAGGTCGACTGGCATTCACCGACACCGGACC
>DATJIX010000284.1:0-6022 GCA_035492865.1 Mycobacterium sp.
TCGACGTCGAACCCGACGATCTTGCCGCTGGGATCCTTGAACTCGTTTGGCGCGTACGGAATGTTGACGCCGACGATCAGCTTTCCGGACGACTTGATGGCCTCGGGCACGGTGTTCGCGATCGCGTCGACCTTTTCGGCATTGACCGCCGTGGTGGCCGTGGTCGGTCCGGCCTCTTCGCTCTTACTCGAGCATCCCGACAGCACGAGGGCGCCAGTCGCAGCAAACACCGCCGCGATGCGCCAGAACTTCTTTGGTCCGCCTTGACATCCAGCTGACACGATTGCCTCTACTTTCTGCTTCGTGGATCCGGTGCGCAGCACCGGTAACGGAACAGTAGTAGAGACCTAACGCGCTGGCAGGAGAACGGAAGCCAGCGGTGAACCTGAGCTCAGCCCCAGGCGTTCGGGCAGTAGGTCGGGACGGCCGCCTGGATGAACATCTCTGCTTGGGACTCGGTCCAACCCTTGTCCTTCATGAGGTGGTATCCGACCTTCCACGTCGAGCCGCCCTGGCGGCCCATGTCGAGGCAGAACTGCTTGGCGGTCCGGATGATGTCCGTACGACTCTCGAACGGCACGCCCTTCGCGTCGAGGTAGTCGAGGAACTTTTGGTCGTAGACCGGGTCGGCATGGGCGGGCGCGATCGCGACGGCCCCGCCGACCGCAACGAAAAGGCCCGCAACGACTGCGCCGGTGGCTCGGCGAATCGCCGTGTTCGTCATCCTCACTCCTTGTTTGCCCATGGGGATCGACCAGCTGTGCTGAAGGGAACCGCTCGACTACTCATCGTAGCGAACCAATGTTGCGTTACCGGAAACTCGATTTTCGAGCGTGGGCAACACCATTTGCACCGAAGCGTCCACTTCCTTTGCGATGAGCTGAACAATTGCGCAAAGACGCGTCAATTTCACGCCCCATATGCCACACTTCGGCCATGGAAAGCCCTGCTCCTCCCGCGATGCTGCAGCATCTTTGGAAGTCCGCGCTATTGTCCGGCGTTCTCGCAGTGATTCTCGGCATTCTCGTGCTGGCGTGGCCGGGCATCACGATCCTTGTTGCGGCTATCTTCTTCGGCGCCTACTTATTGGTGACCGGTTTCTCGCAAGTGATATTCGCGTTCAGCTTGCACGTGTCGGCAGGCGGACGCGTTCTGCTGTTCCTCAGCGGCGCCGCGGCGCTCATTCTGGCCGTGCTCTGCTTCCGCAGCCTGCAGAACTCGATCTTGTTGCTGGCCATCTGGATCGGGGTCGGATTCATCTTCCGCGGGGTGGCGACCGCGGTGTCGGCGATCAGCGATCCGACACTGCCCGGCCGCGCGTGGGAGATCTTCATCGGCGTGATCAGCCTGATCGCCGGCGTCGTGATGCTGGCGTCGCCGTTCGAGTCGGTCGCGACGCTGACGGTCGTCGTCGGCATCTGGCTGATCGTCATCGGGGTGTTCGAGGCGGTCTCCGCGTTCGGCATCCGCAAGGCAGGCAATGACCTGGCCGGACTGCGAAAAGATCAGGCCGCGCCGCCCACCGGGGAATCGGTGAGCTAACGCACCTTTTTATCTACTACGCCCTGTCGTAGGCTGTTGGCACAGCCACGGAAGAGGGTCGCATGGACGCGCTGGATGTCTCGCGGTGGCAGTTCGGTATCACGACCGTCTACCACTTCATCTTCGTCCCACTCACGATCGGGCTGGCCCCGCTCATCGCGGCGATGCAGACCGCGTGGGTGGTCACGGGCGACACGGGCTGGTACCGCCTGACGCGGTTCTTCGGGAAGCTGTTCCTGATCAACTTCGCCATGGGCGTGGCCACCGGGATCGTGCAGGAGTTCCAGTTCGGCATGAACTGGAGCGAGTACTCACGCTTCGTCGGCGACGTCTTCGGCGCGCCGCTGGCGTTCGAGGGTCTGGTGGCGTTCTTCTTCGAGTCGACGTTCATCGGGCTGTGGATCTTCGGCTGGAGCCGGCTGCCCCGGCTGGTGCACCTCGCGTGCATCTGGATCGTGGCGATCGCGGTCAACGCGTCGGCGTACTTCATCATCGCGGCAAACTCGTTCATGCAGCATCCGGTGGGCGCCCGCTTCAACCCCGAAACGGGCAGAGCCGAACTCGTCGACTTCGGCGCCCTGCTGACCAACAACACCGCGATCTGGGCGTTCCTGCACGCGGTCGCCGGATCGCTGTTGACCGCAGCGGCGTTCGTCGCGGGGGTGTCCGCATGGCTGATGGTGCGCTCGCGCAACCGGCCCGAAGAAGCCGCCGATGCCAGGACCATGTATCGGCCCGCCACGATCGCGGCCAGCCTGGTCGCACTGGCCGCGGCTGGCGGGCTGTTCTTCACCGGCGACTTCCAGGGCAAGCTGATGTTCGTCCAGCAGCCGATGAAGATGGCATCGGCGGAATCGTTGTGCCACACCGAAACCGATCCCGACTTCTCCATCCTCACCATCGGCACGCATAACAACTGCGACAGCGTCACGCATGTCATCGAAGTGCCCTACGTGCTGCCGTTCCTCGCGGAGAGCAAGTTCAGCGGCGTGACCCTGCAGGGTGTGAAGGATCTTCAGCAGTCCTACGAACAGAGGTTCGGCCCCGGGGACTACCGGCCCAACCTGTTCGTCACGTACTGGGCGTTTCGCGCGATGATCGGGTTGCTCGCGGTGCCAGTGGCTTTCGCGCTGTTGGCGCTGTGGCTGACGCGTCGCGGGCGGATCCCCGACCAGCGCTGGTTCGGCTGGTTCGCCCTGCTCACCCTCCCGACGCCGTTCCTCGCGAATTCCGCGGGGTGGGTGTTCACCGAAATGGGCAGACAGCCTTGGGTTGTCGCGCCGAACCCGACCGGTGACCAATTGGTGCGGCTCACCGTGCAGCAAGGTGTGTCCGACCACGCTGCAGGGACGGTGTTCTTCTCGCTCGCCATGTTCACGTTCCTCTACGGCGTGCTGGCAGTGATCTGGTTCTGGCTGATACGCCGCTACGTGGTCGAGGGACCGCTCGAGCACGACTCGGAACCCGCCCCGCCCGCGCCACCGGATTCCGACGACGTGGCTCCCCTGTCGTTCGCCTACTGAGAGGAGCAGATCGTGGGACTTCAACAACTGTGGTTCTTCATCATCGCGGTGCTGTTCCTCGGATTTCTGGTGCTCGAGGGATTCGACTTCGGGGTCGGCATGCTGATGGCGCCGCTGGCGGCGCGGGGCGAAGGGGACACCGAAACCCGTAGGCGCGCAGTGCTCAACACCATCGGTCCGGTTTGGGACGCCAACGAGGTGTGGCTGATCACCGCGGGCGCATCGATGTTCGCGGCGTTCCCCAACTGGTACGCGACGATGTTCTCGGCCCTGTACCTGCCCTTGCTGGCGATCCTGTTCGCGATGATTCTGCGGATCGTCGGCATCGAATGGCGAGGCAAGATCGACGACCCAAGGTGGCGGGCGCGCGCCGATGCGGGCATCGCGATCGGGTCATGGGTGCCTGCGATCCTGTGGGGCGTCGCGTTCGCGATCCTGCTGCGCGGCTTGCCGATCGACGCCGACCACCGGGTGCACACGTCGATCGGCGACGTGCTCAACCCCTACACGCTGTTGGGCGGTCTCGCGACCGCGTCGTTGTTCGCCTTCTACGGCGCGGTGTTCATCGCGTTGAAGACCGCAGGCCCGGTACGCGACGACGCGTTCAGGTTCGCGCGCATGTTGGCGGCGCCCGTCGTGGTGCTGGCAGGCGGATTCGGGTTGTGGACGCAGCTCGCGCACGGCAAGCCGTGGACGTGGTTGCCGCTCGGCCTCGCGGTCGTCGCGCTGGTGACCGCCATCGCATTGATGTGGTCGCAGCGCCGCGAGGGCTGGGCATTCGTCTCGACGGTCGTGGTGATAACGGCCGTCGCCGCGCTTGTATTCGGCGCCATGTATCCGAACCTGTTGCCCTCCACGCTCAATCCGGACTGGAGCGTCACGATCTACAACGGTTCGTCGACCCCCTACACGCTGAAGATCATGTCGTGGGCGTCGCTGACGTTGCTCCCGCTGGTGATGATCTACCAGGGGTGGACGTACTGGGTGTTCCGCCGCCGGATCACCGCCGACGCGATACCCGCATCCATCGGGCTGGCGAGGCGGTCGACCTGAACCTGCTGCGGGCGTCCACCGCGATGCGCCGTTTCCTGGCCGCATCGGTGCTCTGTGGTGTGGTGATCAGCGGCGCGACCATCGCGTCGGCCGTGGTGCTGGCCCACCTCGTCGCGGGTGTCATCACCGATCCCGCAACGCGGACGGTGGCGCATTGGGCGGGCCCATTGTGGATTCTGATGGCGCTGTGGGTGATCCGCACGGTGGCGCACTGGCTGCAGGGCAGGCTGTCGCAGCGCAGCGCGACAGCCGTCATCGCCGACCTGTCGGGCACCGTGCTGCGCACGGTGACCGCGCTGCCACCCCGCAGGCTCGCCGCGCACCATGATGCCGCCGCCGCGTTGATCACCAGGGGCCTCGACGGGCTGCGGCCCTATTTCACCGCATATCTGCCTGCGGTCTTCCTGGCGGGCATCCTCACTCCGGCCGCAGTGATGGTCATCGCCGTCTACGACTGGCAGTCCGCCGTGATCGTGCTGATCGCCGTGCCGCTCATCCCGATCTTCATGGTGCTCATCGGGCTGCTGACCCGAGACCGGTCCGCGGCCTCGCTGGCCGCGATGACCACGCTGCAGTCGCGGCTGCTGGATCTGGTTGCGGGCATCCCGACGCTGCGCGCCCTCGGCCGGTTGGCCGGATCCGCCCAGCGCATCGATGAACTCGGTGCGGCCCATCGGCGCTCGGCGATGGCGACACTGCGCATCGCGTTCCTGTCCGCGTTAGTGCTGGAGCTGTTGGCCACCCTCGGTGTCGCGCTCGTCGCGGTGGGTGTCGGGCTACGCCTGGTGTTCGGCGACATCACATTGGCCGCCGGACTGACCGCCCTGCTGCTGGCTCCGGAGGTGTTCTGGCCGTTGCGCCGGGTGGGGATGGAGTTCCACGCCGCCGCGGACGGAAAGACGGCTGCCGACAAGGCATTCCAGCTCCTCGACGCGCTGCACACCCAGCCGGCCGGGACGCCCGCCCTTGACGTGGACATCGAACCGGGCGTGGTGACGGTGTTGACAGGACCCAACGGCGTCGGCAAAACCACGCTCTTGCAGAGCATTCTCGGGCTCGATTCGCCGCAGCCGCAGGCGTGGTGGGATCAGGTGGCGTGGCTTGCCCAGCGTCCCGTGCTGGTCCCGGGAAGCGTCCGTGACAACCTCGAGCTGTTCGGCCCGCTGACCGACCTTGACAGTGCGTGTCGGGCTGCGGGTTTCGATCAGGTGCTTGCCGTGTTGCCCGACGGGCTCGAGACGGTGATAGGCCGCGGAGGGGTCGGCCTGTCACTGGGCCAGCGTCAGCGCCTCGGGTTGGCCCGGGTGTTCGGTTCGTCCGCATCGGTGCTTCTGCTAGACGAACCCACGTCGCATCTGGACGCGCGGATGGAAGCCCGTGTCTTGCAGGCCATTGTGGCGCGCGCACGGGCCGGGGCGGCCGTCCTCGTCATCGGTCATCGCGACCCCGTGCTGGCGATCGGCGACCGGGTGCTGCACATGGGGCGCACGGTCGATGCTTGAGCTGTTGCGTCCACGCCTGCCGCGGCTACTGCTGGCCGTGGCGCTGGGTGTGCTGTCGCTGGGCAGTGCGCTGGCGCTGGCCGGGGTGTCGGCGTGGCTGATCACCAGGGCCTGGCAGATGCCGCCCATCCTCGACCTCTCGGTCGCGGTGGTGGCGGTGCGCGCGCTCGGCATCTCCCGCGGCGTGCTCGGGTATTGCCAGCGGCTCGCGGCACATGACACCGCGCTGCGGGCTGCGGCGGACACCCGCGTGACCCTGTATCGCCGGCTCGCCGATGCTCCCGCCGAAGTCGCGATGCGGTTGCACAGCGGTGAACTGGTGGCCCGCATCGGCGCCTCCGTCGACGAGCTGTCCGATGTGCTGGTGCGCGCCGTGTTGCCGATCGCCGTCGCCGCCGTACT
>DATJIX010000285.1:0-2338 GCA_035492865.1 Mycobacterium sp.
CATCGTGCCGATCCCGGGAACGATGAGCGTGCAGCACGTCGAGGAGAACGCGGCAGCGGCGGACATCGTACTGAGCGTCAACGAAGTCGCGGCGCTCGACCGCCTGTTCGCGCCGGATGCGGTGGCCGGCGCCCGCTTCGAGGCCGACCGCTCGAAAGAGCTGAACATCTGAGCCGCGCCGACGGGACACCGTCGTGTCGTCGTTCCGTAACGGTCCTGTCATGGCCCCCTGATACCGAGCGAAGGCACACGCCTTCAATCGAGCCATCGGGGACATCGCCATGCCGCATCGCGTCCGGAATCTCCTGCTGTCGACCGTCGTCGCGCTCTCGGCCGTCGCCGCTCCGGTCTTCGTCGCATCGGCCTCGGCTGCCGACCGTCCGCACAATGTCGTGCTGTTCATCCCCGACGGCCTCAGGGCGATGAAGGTCACCCACGACAGCGCGCCGACGATGGCGGCGATCCGCGACAAGGGCGTCAACTTCACCAATTCGCACTCGATCTTCCCGACCTTCACCACCGCCAACGCTTCGGCGATGGCGACCGGCCACTACCTCGGTGACACCGGCGACTTCAGCAACGTCATCTACTCGGGCTTTCCGGTCAAAGCCGCCGGGGGCACAGTCACGCCGTTCCTCGAGAGCAATCCGGTGCTGGGTGAGGTCGACGAGCACTTCGGCGGCGACTACTTCGACGAGGAAGCGCTGCTCAAGGCGGCCCGCGAGGCCGGGATCAGTACCGCCGCGATCGGCAAGGCCGGGCCGGTGCTGATGTTCGATCACACCGAACGCAGCGGCGAGAAGACCATCATCGTCGACGACTCCACCGGCACGCCGGACGGTATCCCGCTGTCGGCCAAGCTCCAGGCGAAGCTCAACGCCGCGGGCGTTCCGCTCAAGGCTCCGGCGCGCGGCGACAACGGCAAGGTCGGCGACAACAGGACGCCGGGCACAAAGGTCGCCAATCTCGATCAGCAGAAATACTTCGTCGACGTCGCGACCAAGGCGGTGCTGCCGCTGATGAAGGAGAGCGGCAAGCCGTTCGTGCTGGTGTTCTGGTCGCGCGATCCCGACGGGACGCAGCACAACCAGGGCGACAGCCTGAACACACTGGCGCCGGGCATCAACGGCCCGACCTCGATGGCGTCGATCAGGAACGCCGACGACAACCTCGCGGCTCTCCAGAAGGCGCTGTCCGATCTCGGCCTCGCCGCCACCACCGACATCTTCGTCACCGCCGACCACGGCTTCTCGACGATCTCCAAGCAGACCGAGACCAGCCCGTCGGCGAAGGCGTCCTATGCCGACGTGCCCGCCGGCTTCCTGCCGCCGGGCTTCCTCGGCATCGACATCGCCAAGGCCCTCGGCGTGTCGCTGTTCGATCCCGACGACAAGAACAAGAAGATCGAGGACGGCACGCACAGCGTGAAGCGCGGCAATGCGCTGATCGGCAACAACGCCGCGGATCCCGACGTCGTCGTCGCCGCCAACGGCGGATCGGACCTCATCTACGTGCCGCACCGCGATGTCGTCATCATCAAGAAGACGATCGACATGCTGCTGGCCCAGGACTACGTCAGCGGCCTGTTCGTCGACGATTCGCTCGGACGCTACCCCGGCACGCTGCCGCTCAGCGCGATCAACTTCAAGGGCAAGGCCCGCACCCCGACGCCCGCCATCGTCGTCAACTTCAAGACCTTCGCCATGAGCTGCCCGGACCAGACCGAGTGCGGCGTCGAGGTCGCGGACACCACGCTGCAGCAGGGCCAGGGCATGCACGGCAGCTTCAGCCGCGCCGACACCCGGAACTTCATGGCGGCGATGGGCCCGGATTTCAAGAAAGGCTTCGTCGACACGGCACCGGTGTCCAACGCCGACGTTGGCAAGACGCTGGCGCACATCCTCGGTCTCACGGTGAGGGACAACGGCACGCTGATCGGCCGCGTCATCCGCGAGGCCCAGCCCAACGGTGCGATGCCGAAGGTCGCATCGCACACCGAGCGCTCGGAGCCGGCGGCGAACGGGCTCGCGACGGTGGTCGAGTATCAGACGGTCGGCTCGACCAGGTACTTCGACGCGGCGGGTTTCCCGGGCCGCACCCTCGGGCTCAAGGCGCAGCCGGTGTCGACGCCCGCGGCACGGCAGGCCGCGCGCTAGCTTGCGAACCGGCGGAGCGTGCCGCTCCGCCGGAATTTCTCAGAAGTGATAGAGCAGCAGCAACTCGGCCGAGAACTGGTCGGCTGAGCCGCGCGTCTTGACGAGCGGGCTGTCCGCCGCCCGGTCGAGCAGGCGCTCGTACTTGACGCGTCCCGCGACCGACCAGTGACCGTCGACGTCGT
>DATJIX010000286.1:0-2685 GCA_035492865.1 Mycobacterium sp.
GCCCCGTCGGTTATTGAGTCGCGTGCGCCAGTAGCCTGGGCTTATGCAGGTTTTGGTCGTCGACAACTACGACAGCTTCGTGTTCAACCTGGTCCAGTACCTGGGCCAGCTCGGCGTGCACGCGGATGTCTGGCGCAATGATGACGACCGCCTCAAGACCCACGCCGACGTCGCCGCGGCCGCCGAACAATTCGACGGCGTGCTGCTCTCCCCCGGCCCCGGCACCCCGGAACGGGCCGGCGCCTCCATCCCGCTCGTCAAGGCGTGCGCCGCGGCGCGGACCCCGCTGCTCGGGGTGTGCCTGGGGCACCAGGCCATCGGCGTGGCGTTCGGCGGCACCGTCGACCGTGCACCCGAGCTGCTGCACGGCAAGACCAGCACCGTCTTCCACTCGAATGCCGGTGTGCTGCAAGGACTTCCGGATCCGTTCACCGCGACCCGCTACCACTCGCTGACGATCCTGCCCGACACCGTGCCCGCCGAACTCGAAGTGATCGCCCGCACCGAGGGCGGGGTCATCATGGGTGTGCGGCACGTCGATCTGCCGATCCACGGTGTGCAGTTCCACCCCGAATCGATCCTCACCGAGGGTGGCCACCGCATGCTCGCCAACTGGCTGGGCTACTGCGGCGCCGCGCCCGCGGAGTCGCTGGTGCGTCAGCTCGAGGACGAGGTGGCCAACGCCGTGCAGGCCGCTACGACGCGAACGCCAGCGTGATCGGATCGCCGAACTTGACCGCCGTGCCCGCCGCCGGGCTCTGAGTCACCACCGCGTTGGTCCGCTGGCCGCTGTTCTGCACATCGGGCGCCCTGATCAACTGCCCCGTCCAGCCGTAGGCGTTGCGTAGGTTCGGTTCGACGTCGGTCCAGAACCCGCCGCGCACGTCGGGCATCACGAACTGGTTGCCCAGCGACACCTGGATCTGGATGAGGGTATCGACGGGAACGGAGCCTCCGGCGGGCGGCGCGGTCCCTATCACCTGGCCCTTCGGCAACGTGCTGTCGACGTCGACCGGCAGTATCTTCGTGAACCCGGCCGCGGTGAGCACCTGCTGGCAGGCCTCCACGCTCAGGCTCTTGCAGTCCGGGACGGGCTTACTGGTCGGGCCGAGGCCCACCACGATGGTGATCTGGTTGGTGACCGCAGACGTCTGATTGGCCGGTGGGATGGTGGCGAGCACCTTGTCCTTCTGCTCTGGCGTCGACTCCGACCCTTGGCTGGTGAATTTCCCGAACCCGGCCTGTGAGAGTTTCTGCACGCAGTCGGCGTAGGACAGCCCCTTGCAGTCCACGACCTCGCGCTGCTCCGGCCCGGTCGACACGTTGATGGTGATTTCGTCGCCCGCGCTGACAGAACTGTTCGCGTCGGGATTCGTATTGATGACGTGATCCGGCGCGACGGTGGAATCCGGCTTCTGTTGTGTGCTGATCTTGAAGCCGGCGTTCTGCAGCTTGGCGATCGCGTCGGCGCTGGGCATGTTGTGTACGTCGGGCACCTGCACATCGCGGGTGCTGCCGCCGAACATGTTGATCGCGACGGTCACCACCACGGTCAGCACCGCGAGGACGGCGACCGCAATGAGCCAACGGCCCACCGAACCACCGCGCTCTTCCCTGTCCTGGTAGCCGGGCACTGGGCGGCCGACCGGGCCGATCGGTTCGGTGTGGTGTTCCGACGGCGGCGACGCCAACAGCGAGGTCCGCTCGGCGTCGGTCAGCACCTTGGGCGCCTCCGGCGCCTCGCCACTGTGTACCCGCACCAGGTCCGCGCGCATCTCGGCGGCGGACTGGTAGCGATTGTCCGGGTTCTTGGCCAGCGCCTTGAGCACGACGGCGTCGAGTTCCGGGGAGATGTCGTTGTGCCGCTGAGACGGCGGTATCGGATCCTCGCGGACATGTTGGTACGCCACCGCGACCGGCGAGTCACCGGTGAAAGGCGGTTCGCCCGTGAGGATTTCGTAGAGCACACAGCCCAGCGAGTAGACATCGGAGCGGGCGTCGACCTTCTCGCCGCGGGCCTGTTCGGGCGACAGATACTGCGCCGTGCCGATCACCGCGGCGGTCTGGGTGACGCTGTTGGCGTCGGCCAGCGCACGGGCGATGCCGAAGTCCATCACCTTCACCGCGCCGGCCTTGCTGATCATGATGTTGGCCGGTTTGACGTCGCGGTGGATGATGCCGTGCTGGTGGCTGAAGTTCAGCGCCTGGCAGGCGTCGGCGATCACCTCGATGGCCCGCTTGCCCGGCATCGGTCCCTCGGTGTGCACGATGTCGCGCAGCGTGACCCCCTCGACGTACTCCATCACGATGTACGGCAGCGGCCCGGTGGCCGTTTCGGCCTCGCCCGTGTCGTACACCGCGACGATCGCCGGGTGGTTCAGCGCGGCGGCATTCTGCGCCTCGCGGCGGAACCGCAAATAGAAACTCGGATCGCGGGCGAGGTCGGCGCGCAGCACCTTGATGGCCACGTCGCGGTGCAGCCGCAGATCGCGCGCCAAATGAACCTCGGACATACCGCCAAATCCGAGGATCTCACCGAGTTCGTATCGGTCGGACAGGTGTTGCGGGGTGGTCATTGCCATGTCTGTTCTGGGGCGGACAGCGTCACCTGCACCTTTGCGGGCGACGCGATCGCATCGAGTTGGGTTACCCCGATATCCACTCCACCATGACGGAAGATGCCCC
>DATJIX010000287.1:0-3712 GCA_035492865.1 Mycobacterium sp.
TCCACCCTGGGCACGCGGGTCAGCGCACGGAACACGTGATTGCGGATCGCGGCGATGCCGCGGTTGCGCTCGGTGATGATCCTGCCGACGAAGCATGCGCGGCGGGTCACCTCGGTGACGTGCGGCTTCCGTTCTGCCTGATACGAGTCCAGCAGCGAGTCCGGTGCCTGGCCCCGCAGCACGGCGGCCAGCTTCCAGCACAGGTTGGCTGCATCGCGCACGCCGGCCGACATGCCCTGGCCGATCCACGGCGGCATGGCATGTGCGGCATCGCCGGCCAGAAAGACGCGACCCACGCGCCAGCGTTCGGCGACCCGGACGTGGTGGCTGTAGATCACCGCCCGCAGGATCTCGACATGTTCGTCTGTGATGCCCTGATCGTTGAGGACCCTCCAGATCTCGTCCTCGGACAGCAGGGTCTGCTCATCCTCATCCGTGCGGGCTGGATACTCCCAGCGGTGGTGGCCCAGCGGTGTCGGGCAGTCAACCGTTGGACGAGATGGGTTGCAGTGGAACCGCAGCCGGTCGTGAGCATCCCATTGCTTGAGCACCTTGGTGTCGATAACCACCCACCGCTCGCTGTAGGTGCGGCCCGAATAGCCGACACCCAATTGACCCCGGGTAGGTGACGAACCACCATCGGAGGCAATCACATAGGACGCACGGACTCGCTTGAAGACATCGGCGCGAAGGTCGGCAAGCATGAGTTCGACCTCGTCGCCATCTGTCAGCACGCGCAGGCATTCGTGCTCGAGCAGTATGTCGACGTTCGGAAAGCGGGCCACACCCTCGCGCAGCACGTGATCGACGGCAGGCTGATACAGGAACTGCTGCGGCGGATGCCCGGTCCCCCGTGACGTGATCTTCAGGTCGATGAACGGCACGCCCGCGGCATCGACGAAGTTCAACGGACGGTCGGGCAGCATGTCCTGCTGCAGGCGATCCGCAAGGCCAACCGACTGCCATACCCGCATGACTTCCTCGTCGGTGGAGATCGCCCTGGCGCGGCTGTACACGTCGGGGTCACGCTCGATGACGAGCACCTTCAACCCCAGTTGGCCTAGCAGGTTGGCAGCGGTGGCGCCGGTCGGACCGTATCCGATCACCGCCACGTCGTAGGTGTTGCTCATTTTGCGCTCTCATCGTCGGTGGGCTTGTTCTGTAGTGATTGCTACGGTACTGTAGTGATCACTACGGAGTCAATAGGCGATATCGAGGAGCTGAAATGACAGAGAAGAAGCAGCCGGTGCGGCGCAAGCGCGCGGACGGCGAGCTGTCGCGCGAGCGCATCCTCGACGCCGCCACCGAGATCGCAGCGGAGCGCGGGTATGAGGGCACCAGCATCGCGCTGGTCAGTAAGAAGTGCGGACTGCCTGCGAGCTCGATCTACTGGCACTTCAAAGACAAGGACGACCTGATCGCCGCGGTCATCGAGCGCAGCTTCGCCCACTGGCTGGCGGCATGGCAGTTCCCGGAGGAAGGCGACGCGCCCGACCGCATGAGAGGCATGGCGATGCAGATCGCCAAGGCGCTGCTCGACTCCCCCGACTTCATCCGCCTCGGGCTGATGCTGGCGCTGGAACGGCGACCGGTTGAAGCGCGGGCACGGTCGATGTTCCTGCAGGCCCGGGCGCAGGCGTACGGCCAAATGATCGACGTCATCCGTGAACTCACCCCGGACCTCACCGACGGCCAAACGCATCAGCTGGCCACCTATGCGATGGCGGGCGCCGACGGTCTGTTCATCGCCAAGGAGATCGGTGGCGACTCGATCGACCTGGTCGCCCTGTTCGAGATGCACGCCCGCGTCTTGTACGACACCGCGTTGCGGATGATCACCGAAAAGGAAACCCCATGACACCACAACGCAATTGGCCCGTCGCCATCATCGGCTCGGGAAATATCGGCACCGACCTGATGATCAAGATCCTGCGCAGCGACGGGCCGCTGACCGTCGGCGCGATGGTCGGCATCGATCCCGCCTCCGATGGTCTGGCCCGCGCCGCCCGGATGGGAGTACCGACGACGGCCGACGGTGTCGACGGCCTGCTGGCGATGCCGAACTTCGACGACATCAAGCTCGTCTTCGACGCAACGTCCGCCAGTGCGCACCAAGCGAATTGGGCCCGGCTTGGCGGTACGGGGGTGCGGATGTTGGACCTCACTCCCGCCTCCGTCGGTCCGTTCTGCGTCCCGGTGGTCAACCTCGACGAGCACCTCGACGCACCGAACCTGAACATGGTGACGTGTGGCGGCCAGGCCACCGTGCCGATCGTCGCCGCCGTCGGACAGTCGGGCATCGTGTCCTATGCCGAGATCGTGTCGTCGATTTCCGCGAAATCCGCCGGTCCGGGCACCCGCGCCAACATCGATGAATTCACCGAAACCACTTCCACCGCACTGCAAGTCGTCGGCGGAGCGTTGCGTGCCAAGGCGGTGATGATTCTCAACCCTGCCGATCCACCGGTGATGATGCGCAACACCGTCTACTGCCTCGTCGACGGCGACGCGGACCGCTATGCGATCGAGAACGACGTGCTGACGATGGTCGAGAAGGTCAACGCCTATGTGCCCGGCTACCGGCTGAAACAGCGCGTGCAGTTCGAGACGTTCAGCGCCGAGAACCCGCTCTACATCCCCGAGACCGGCAAGTTCAGCGGAACGCGGGTGACCGTGATGCTGGAAGTCACTGGCGCCGCCCACTACCTGCCCGCCTATGCAGGCAACCTCGACATCATGACCTCGGCCGCGAAGGCCACGGCCGAGCGGATCGCCGCCCATACCAACGAAACCGCTGGAGTGCCAACATGATCTACGTCAGTGACGTCACATTGCGAGACGGCATGCATGCCGTGCGCCATCAATACAGCGTAGAGCAGGCGGTGACAATCGCGGCAGCGCTTGACGCCGCGGGCGTCGACTCCATCGAGGTCGCCCATGGCGACGGGCTCGGCGGCTCCAGCTGCATCTACGGCTTCGGCGCCCACACCGATCTCGAATGGATCGAAGCCGTCGCGGGCGTGGTGCAGCGGGCGAGGGTCGCGACACTGCTGCTGCCCGGCATCGGCAGCGTGCACAACCTGAAGGACGCACACCGCGCCGGTGCCACCGTCGTGCGCGTCGCCACGCACTGCACCGAAGCCGACATCTCGGCGCAACACATCGCCGCGGCGCGCGAGCTCGGTATGGACACCGTCGGCTTCCTGATGATGAGCCACATGACCTCGCCGGCAGCGCTTGCGGAGCAGGCCCCGCTGATGGAGGGCTACGGCGCCACGTGCGTGTATGTCGTCGACTCCGGCGGTGCCATGACCATGGGCGACGTGGCCGAACGCGTCGACGCGCTGCGTCAGACCCTCTCCCCCGCAACGGAAATCGGCATCCACGCGCACCACAACCTGTCGCTCGGTGTGGCGAATTCGATCGTCGCGGTCGAGCACGGCGCCCACCGCGTCGACGCCTCACTGACGGGCATGGGCGCAGGTGCGGGCAACGCGCCGTTGGAGGTGTTCATCGCCGCGGCCGACAAGCTGGGCTGGGACCACGGCTGTGATCTACACGGTCTGCAGGACGCGGCCGACGACATCGTGCGTCCACTGCAGGATCGACCGGTGCGCGTCGACCGCGAAACCCTCACGCTGGGCTACGCCGGGGTGTACTCCAGCTTCCTGCGGCACGCCGAGAATGCCGCCGAACGCTTCGGCGTCGACGC
>DATJIX010000288.1:0-23537 GCA_035492865.1 Mycobacterium sp.
CTGGGCGACGACACCTGCCGGCCGCAGTACCGGGAACTGTTGCAGGACTTCCTGTTCAAGCTCGACCTCGACGACGAGACCCGTCGCCGCGCCGAGATCAACCCGCTGCGGGTGCTCGACGACAAGCGCCAGAAGATGCGCGAGATGACCGCCGACGCACCGGTGATGTTGGATCACCTGTCCGATGTGGCCAAGCAGCACTTCGACACCGTGCTCGCGCATCTCGACGCGTTGAGCGTGCCGTATGTGGTCAACCCGCGGATGGTGCGCGGGCTGGACTACTACACCAAGACGACGTTCGAGTTCGTGCACGACGGGCTGGGCGCCCAGTCCGGAATCGGCGGCGGCGGCCGCTACGACGGGCTGATGCAGCAGCTCGGCGGAAAAGACCTGTCCGGCATCGGTTTTGGTCTCGGTGTCGACCGGACGCTGTTGGCGTTGAAGGCCGAGGGCAAGACAGTCGGCGGGGACACCCGTGTCGACGTCTACGGCGTACCGCTGGGGGAGCAGGCCAAGCTGAAGCTGGCCGTGCTCGCCGCGCGCCTGCGCGCGGCCGGTGTGCGCGTCGACCTGTCCTACGGTGACCGTGGCGTCAAGGGCGCGATGCGCGCGGCCGACCGCTCGGGCGCCTCGATCGCACTCGTCGCGGGTGATCGCGACGTCGAGGCGGGCACGATCGGGGTGAAGAACCTGGCGACGGGCGAACAGCTCGACTTGCCAGTCGACGCCGTTCTCGCCGAAGTGCTTTCGCGCCTCAGCCGTGGCTGATTCCGAATGCCGGCTTTGCGGGTCTCTACCTCACAGCGATGCAGACGACCACACCATGGCGGTGGGCTGATACAGCACGCGATGTTCCAGAACGATGCGGCTGAAGGCTGACAAGTCTTTTCCACCGCGGGTGAACTTTCCGATCTCGCGCGCATGGCTTACACCGCCGAGCCGACGCAGTAGTGCCGTGTCGAACGCGACGTTCATTGCCGAGCTGTAGCGTCCCGCGGCGAACATGAACAGCGAATCGCCGGGTCGGTTGATGGCGGGGTCGAAGATGCGCTGCTCGAACCCTTCGCCACCGCGGCCTTGGCGCCCAAGCACCAACTGGGCCTGGGCGCTCAGTTTGGTGGGCAGCGTGGGGCCAGTCACGCACCGTACGTCGGAGTCGCTGGCGAATCCCTCGGCCACGCCTGTGAGCCAGCACCGGTCGGCGATGACATCGTCGTCGACAAAGGCGATGATCTTTCCCCGTGCCGCGTGCAAGCCCCGGTTGTACGCCCACGCCGTTCCGTGGCGTGGCTCCCTGACGTACTGCACCCGCGGATAGAACCTCGACGCAATGAGGTTCGTGGTTTCAGCGGAGTAGGGGGCGTTGTCGACGACGACCACCTCGAACCGTGGGTAATCCTGTTGCAGCAGACCGTCCAGACACACGCGGAGGGCCTCGGGGCGTTCGTGGGTGGCGACGACGACGGTGATCTGCGTCGGGTCGTTCAGGACGGCGGAACGCCGTTGGATGCACCGTGGCACCGAGTCTGGAGCGGTGGCGAGTGATTTCATGTCGTCGCGGCAGGGTAGGCCGTCGGCGATCAGGTGATCGTGGATCCGGGTTCGCAGCGCTGTCCAGACCGTTGCGGAATGGGCCGACCACGCACTGTCCATGCTCACGTCGAGCGCGAAAACGCCCAATGGCTGGCCGTGCAGACGAACCAGTGCCATGACCTTCTGGGTGTCGGCGGACGCGCTTGTGTGTTCCAACTGTGGCGGTGGTGCGCCCAACTCGATTTCGCTCCACCCGACCGGAAGTGTCGTCGCGGTTGTCGAATGCTTCGACGCGACACGGCAATTCGACGCGTGAGGGGAAGCGGCGGTATATATCCTCATGTCATCTTGCCGTGGATCGATTCCGCTTCGAGCCGCGGCGAAGTCTTTGTCACAGGCGCTTGACCCCGTCTCTCGATTGGTCTGCCGTCAGCGGCCTGCCCAAGAGCGCCGCCAGGTTCCCAGCCCAAAACCTCTGGGCTGGGCCCACGCGCGTAACAAGCACGCAGTACCTATGCGGGATGCGCTACACGAAACCGTTTGAGCCGGATGGCATCTTCCCCTCTTAGTGCCTGGCTCAGACGTCGTAAAACGAGTCCTGTGCATCCAATAGGTGCCAGCTACCAGGGACTGGGGAAGCAGCGCATAGTCAGCCTAGATCATTTGCTGATAACTCCGCAAGGAAATCGTCGCGTGCGTAAGCCAGCTGGCAGAATGGCTATTTGCCCAGCCGCAACGAAGCTGGGCCGGAGCGCTCCTTGCGCGACGGGCGCAAGGAGCGCGCCATAGGATGAACGCATCATTGGGCGGCAGGGGAATTCGTGTGGATCGGTATGAGCGTCTCGCTCAGGCATTCGTCTCGTTAGCCGATACGTTGGTCGCCGACTACGACGTCGTCGAATTGGCGCAGGAGCTTGTTGACAACGCGATGTCGCTGTTGGGGGTTGACGCAGCTGGGATCGTGCTCTTCGGCGCAAACGGCGACTTGCACGTACTCGCATCGAGCAGCGAGGAGACGCGGCTGCTGGAGGTTTTGCAGGTACAGGCCGACGCGGGCCCGTGTCTGCTGGCGTATCGCACAGGACAGCCGGTATTGGTCGACGACCTCGACGTCGATTCGGATCGGTGGCCACGGTTCGCCGAGCGCGCCCGCGAGTACGGTTTCAGGGCGGTCCACGCGTTGCCGCTGCGTCTGCGCGATGAACGGGTTGGCTCGGTAAATCTGCTGCGCTTCAAAACCGGCCCGATGTCGGACGTCGACATCGCTTTTGGCCAGGCCCTGGCGGACGTGGCGACCATTGGGATACTGCACCAACGGATCATGATGCGATCGGCAGAAGTCAACGACCAGCTGCTGACCGCGTTGAGAACTCGAGTCATCATCGAGCAAGCCAAGGGTGTGCTCGCCGAACGCGGCGGTCTCGACATGGACACCTCGTTCAAACTCTTACGCATGCACGCGCGACGCACCAATCAGTTGCTTGGGGAACTTGCGCGTGCGGTGGTCGAGGGTGCGGACACGACCGCGATCCTCAGCCAGGACGCCCGATAGCGGCTATTTGTCGAGCGGGCAGTCAATTGACGGGCTGTGGTTTGTCGTCACATCCGCACGCGCAGGCAACGCAGGCAGCAGCCAGGCGGTGGCAGCCGTAGCCGCCGCTAGCACCGCAATTGCGAAATCCTCAAACATGACCCACTCCTCCCACCGTCGCGATTCGCCGGCCTGGCTCGCGTTCCGTTTCCGGGAGCGCTGGTTGAAGGGCGTGACCATTCGCGCGAGTCCGATCCTGGCGCGGGGCATTGTGCGGTGCATCGTTGGGCGACATGCCCGACCCCCTAGGCTCAAAACGACAGTGCTGTCGGTAGCCGCGGGGTCTGGACGACGATGGTTCCTCGCTTGCTGACGCCCGATCCCGATGGGAGCGCGTCGGCAGATCTCGAAATTAACATAGGCGAAAGCAAACGCCACGATATTTGCCGAGATTGGCGGGTGCTGGTCGCGGAATGGCGAGTACCGATGACCATTGCGCCGTCGTCGGTGGCACTAAGGTTCGACTGCGAGCCTGAAGGTTCTCCCGACTGACCGCGGAGGTGTCATGTCGTTGATCGCACTCGAGGAGCACTACGCCTGGGATCCGGCGAGCGCAGGCAACGTGGTCGCCACCTGGTTGCATTCCAACAACACCGTTGCCTTCGAGCGGCTGTACGACCGCGGCCCGCTTCGTCTCGAGCAGATGGACGCCGCCGGGATCGACTTCCAGATCCTGTCGCTGTTCGACCCGGGTGTCCAGGACGAGACCGACGTGGCGCGTGCGATCGACCTGGCTCGCCGCGCCAACGACGACCTGGCCGAGACGGTGCGCGGCAATCCGAACCGGTTCGGCGGTTTCGCCACGCTGGCGACCCAGGACCCGGGCGCCGCGGCCACCGAACTAGAGCGTGCCGTCACTGAACTCGGCCTCGTCGGCGGCCTGATCAACGGGCATTGTCAGGGGCGCTACCTCGACGACCCCGCGTATGAAGCGCTGTTCGAGCGTGCCGAGCAGATGGGCGCACCGATCTACCTGCACCCCACCACGCCGCATTCCGCGGTGATGGACGCCTGGTTCGCGCCGTACGTCGACGACGGCCTGCACTTGGCGTCGTGGGGCTTCGGCGTCGAGACCGGAACGCACGTGCTGCGGCTGATCTACTCGGGGTTGTTCGACAAGTTCCCCGGACTGCAGATCATCATTGGGCACCTGGGCGAGATGCTGCCGTTCGCCGCCTACCGTATCGACCGTTACTACGGGCTTGGCGGCAGCTCGACCCATCGGTTGCAACAGCTTCCATCGGACTACCTTCGCAGCAATTTCCACATCACCACGAGCGGCAACTTCTGCCCGCGGGCCTTCGCATGCACGCTCGACGTGATGGGCGCCGACCGGGTGATGTTCTCAGTCGACTACCCGATGGACGACAACCAGACCGGCGCGCAGTTCATGGCGTCCTACCCGATGGACGACGCCACTCGCCGAAAAGTGAGCTCCGAGAACGCGATTGCGCTGTTTGGCGATCGAATCCCGGCCCATCTCGGCGCCTAGAGTTCGAACACCTGCCCGTCCCTGGCGACGGTGACCTTGCCGGAGTAGTGCTTGCCGATCGCATCCTGCCATTGCGAGTCGGGCAGATCGGTGGGCTCGTAGTGGCTCAGCACCACATGCTTGGCGTTCGCCGCCGCCGCGACCTCGCCGACCTGCTCCGCGGACGTATGCGAGCTCTTGAGATAGTTCGGCGGGAATCGGTTGTGGTAGTAGGCGTCATCGAGACTGAACTGCGCCTCGTGGACCAGAATGTCGGTGTCCTTCGCGAGGGTGATCAAGTTGTCGGACTTGACGGTGTCACCCGAGAACGTCACGGATAGGCCGGATTTCCTCAAGTCGAATCGAAAAGCGAAGGCCGGGTACACGTCGTAGTGCGCGACCAACGTCGCGGTGACAGTGACGTTGTCGTCTGACATCACCGGGAACGGAGCGGTTTTCGGTGACCTGTTCCGGTAGTCCGAGCCGGGCGGCACCGTGATCTCAGTGACCTGGAACAGCGTCTGCAGGTCGTCGGTCCCCATGTCGCGGATGAAGATGTTGTTGGTATAGGCGAACGCCTGCTGCAGCGACTTCGTCGTTTCCGACAGCCCCGGAGTCGGGTGTTCGGGATCGATCGTCGCCGGATCCGGACTGCCGAGTTGGCTCGGCGGCAGTCCACCAGCAGGACCGGGCCCGAAGACCGTTACCGGCGCCTTGCCCTTGGACGCCGTATAGCCGCCGGAGAACAGGAAGCTGCCGTAGTCGACGATGTGGTCGGTGTGCAGGTGCGTGATGAACAGACTTTTCAGGTCGTCGAACCGCAGGCCCGCGTTCGTGAACGCGTTCAGCGAGCCCAATCCGCAATCGATCTGATAGACGTCGCCGCCGATCTTCAGGGCCGACGAAATCCCGGTCTTGTTCGGCACCGGTGGCGGTCCGGCCTGAACTCCGAGGGTGATCAGCGCAGTCTCCGGCAGGCCCGACGCAGTCTTCTCCGGCTCCGCTGAACTGCAGGCCGACGTGGATAGTACGGCTCCGCCGACAACGGCCGACATCGACGCCACCAACATGGAGCGTCGGGAGAAACCGGAGTCCACCACCGCCGTCAGCCGCGCCGAATCGATGCGGTCAGCACCTCGTCGACGTTCCCGATCCCACCGTCGAACGGGTTACCACGCTTGAGCACGTGCGTGCCGCCCGGCGTCAACGCGACGAGTTTCGGTGAGCTCGAACCGATTTGCAGTTTGCGCGCGAAGCGCACCTGATCCAACGGAATTACCGCGCCGCCGCCATAGCTGAACAACCCGAGCTTGCGGTCGATGACGGCCACAGGGCGGCATTCATGCAACGGCTGGCTGCGGCGGCGCCGAATCTTTCGGAACACGGCATACGCACCTGCCGCAATGACCAGGCCGACGGCCAGGAAAGCAGCGCCCAACGCCGTCGAGGGAACGCCCCCGATGAGGGCGACAGCGCCGAATCCGCCGACGACGATGGCGAGCACCCCAAGCACGAACGCCAGTACAGTCAGCGCTCCCGTGCAGCGGTCGAAGACCAGAACCCGGCGGCCGTCGTCAGTGACGACCAGGCCCCCTGTGTCGGCCAGTGTTTGCGGCGTTGGTGCGTTCACGTACAGCAGCCTGCACGGCGGCGGGCTCCTGCGTGTCCATATTCGCCGAGTTGGTCGGCGCGTCCCTGCGGCGAAGCGCAAACCCCATCCGTGACAGCATGCCGTCGCGCAGTGTCAGCGTATGCAGCAGTACCGCGCTGACATGTAGGGCGATAACGGCCACCAGAACAAACGCCAACAGTGAATGAGTTTGGCGAAGAACGAAATACAGGTCGGCGTTGAAGGGAGCAATCCGTGGCAGATGCAGCGACCCGAAGACCTCCACCGGCTTACCAGTCGCCGACACCATCGCCCACCCGACGAGCGGCTGGGCCAGCAGCAGTCCGTACATCATCAGCTCGGAACCCACGACCAGCTTGTGCTCGAACCAGCCGACCGTGTCGGGCAGCTTCGGCGCGCGGTGGGTAAGCCTGTTAGCCACCCGTAGCACGACGATGACGAGCACGGTCACGCCAAGCGTCATGTGAATGCTGCGCAGCGCCGCGTAGGAGCCGATCGAGTTCACCATCACGAAGCCGATGAACAGCATGCTGAACACCAGCACCGCTGTGACCCAGTGCAGGATGCGCGTTCGGAGTGGATACCGGGCTGGTGTGCTCACGGTGCGACCTCGTCGACCTGCACCGCAGACGGTGATTTCGGTTCACCGGTCCTGGCGCGGTACGACGCCGCGTACACCGCGGAGCGCGCGCTCAGCAGTGGGTCGTCCGACGGCTCGATTCCGTTGGGTAGCACCAGGGGGTCGAAGTTGACGTCGCGGGCGTTTCCGGGTGCCTCAGTGGCGACGCCCGTCAAGGTGAGCACCCCGGCGTCGACGGTGCGACGGTCGGTGGGCCACGGCAGTGTGGCGTCAGTGACCGGGTCTTCCGGCCGGCCCACCGTCAGCAGCAGCCGCCACTGCAGCGAGCCGGATTTCAGCTGCCGGACCAGCGCGTCGAACAGCGAGTTGGTGGTGCCGGGGTGCGGCGGCAACGCCGTTTGCATCGGGACGAACGCCCAGCGCACCGGGGTACGCCTGCCCGCGTCGTCAACGAAGAAGAACGTGATGAGGCTGCTGTATGTGCTGTCGGCGAAGCCCGTAGTGGGCGGATGCTGCTTGATCACCGCCATGGCGGCAGCCGACTCGGGATGTGCCTTCTCGAACGCGGACATCGCCGCGGGATCGGGCTTCCCGGTTGCCGGGTCGTTCTTCGAGGCCAGCAGACGGTCGTAGAACCCTTGTGGCGAATTATCGACGAACACAGGCAGATTCAGCAGGGCCATCCGCCACTGGGTGGCATCGGGGAACGTGAAGGCGAGCCCCAACCCCCGGGCCGTCGCCGGCGCATCCGCCATCATGGGGTTGCCTCCGCTGAGCGAGAAGCGCCCGATCACGGGCGTCCGGCCGCGCGAGAACACGGCGGCCTTCGACAGATCGCGTCCGCTGCCGTTGCTGTCGAAGTAGCCGCTGACCACGACGCCCTTGGCGTGATTCCGGCGGAAGCCGGGATGTAGGCCGAAGACCTTGCGAAAGCCGGCCATGAAGGTCTCGCGCGTCAGGGTGCCCTCCGGACCGATCCATTTGTTGGCGTACGCGACGGCGCCAAGGTCAATCGCCAGGAACGCGCCTACCGCGCCGATGCCGAGCAGCACCGAACGCCGGCTGAGTTGGGTCACTACTGTCTTAACGCGTGTCCGCGCGGATCGATCCAACACTGTGGGCCAGGTCACAGCCCGCCATTACGGATGCGTCAATACCACCTCTCGGCGGGTGGTCAGCGCTCTATTCTGTGGTGCGTCGGGGTGTGGGACCCCCGGATCGGCAGGTGCTGGCATGACGGCGGCGGGGATGGCGTGCGCAACATGCCTCACGGAGTTGCGCGAGGACGCGAAGTTCTGCGACAACTGCGGCAGCGCCGTTTCGGCAATCGTCGAACCCGCCGAGTACAAACAGGTCACGGTGCTGTTCGCTGACGTCGTCCACTCGATGGACATCGCCGCCTCGGTCGGGGCCGAGCGGCTTCGCGAGATCATGAACACGCTGGTTGACCGCGCCGCACGGGTGGTCCACCGCTACGGCGGGACCACCGACAAGTTCACCGGCGACGGCATCATGGCATTGTTCGGTGCTCCAAGGGCGTTGGAGGACCACGCTTTTCGGGCCTGCATGGCTGCACTGGCCATCCACGACGAGACGAAGGACCTCGCCGACGAGGTGGAGCGCCGCGACGGCATCGAGTTACGGCTGAGGGTGGGGCTCAATTCGGGTGAGGTGATCACCGGACAGGTCGGCTCGATTTCTCTGGGCTACACCGCCGTGGGCGAACAGGTCGGGATGGCCCAGCGGATGGAATCTGTGGCTCCGCCGGGCGGGGTGATGCTCAGCCAGTCCACCGCGCGACTGGTCGAGCACGGCGCCGTCCTGGATCGGCAGGAATCAGTACACGTCAAGGGGCGCGACGATCCGATTCCCGCGCAGCGTCTGCGAGGAATCAGGCTGCACCATGGCCAGGCCGGACCGCAGGAAGTGACGTTGGTGGGCCGTCAGCGAGAGATTGCCGAAACGACGGCGATGCTCGACAGCGCGATCGACGGCACAGGCGGCGTCATCGAAATCGTCGGGCCCGCGGGTATCGGAAAGAGCCGGCTGGTTCGTGAAACCGTGGCATTGGCGAGCGCCCGCGGCGTCGCGGTGTGTTCGACCTTTTGTCAGTCTCATGCCCGCGACATCGCATTCCACGCCGCGGTTGGGCTACTGCGAGATCTCTTCGGTATCGGCGATGTGGGCCCGGACGTCGCACGTGAACGGGTGCGGGATCTGCTGCCACACGCCGAGTTCGAGGATCTGCTGCTGCTGGAGGATCTGCTGGGGATCTGCGAGCCCGATGTGCGCACGGCCGAGATCGATGCTGACGCTCGCCGTAGACGCCTGATGAGCCTGGTCAAAGCGGCCGCGATGGCACGTGACACGCCGACTGTCTACGTCATCGAAGATGCGCACTGGATCGATGACGTGAGCGAGTCGATGCTGAAGGCGCTCTTTTCCGTCCTCCCGCGAACACGGTCGGTCGCGTTGCTCACCTATCGGCCCGAATACCGCGGCGCGCTGGCGAGCGCAGCCGATTCGCGCTCTATCAACCTTGTCGCACTTGACGTTTCGTACACCTCACTATTGACAGCGGAGCTGCTGGGCGATGACCCATCGGTCGCAGGATTGGCTACCCAAGTCGCCGAGCGGTCCGCCGGTAACCCGTTCTTCGCCGAGGAGATCGTCCGGGATCTCGTCGAACGTGACATCCTCGTCGGCCGCAGGGGGGCGCACATCTGCAAGGTGGATTCCGCGAGCGTCAGTGTTCCGGCCACCGTGCAGGTGACCATCGCCGCGCGCATCGATCGTCTCAGTCCGCAGGCCAAGCGCACGTTGCATGCCGCGGCCGTCATCGGATCTCGCTTCGACGCCGACCTGCTCACCTGCGTCGACGCCGATGCCGCGCTTGCAGAACTAGTCGATGCCGACCTCGTCGATCCAGTGACCGCTTTCCGGGGAGCCGAATACGCCTTCCGGCACCCGCTGATCCGCGCGGTGGCATACGAGTCGCAGCTGAAAGCGAACCGCTCGCAGTTGCACCGGCAGGTCGCGGCGGCCATCCAACAACATCGCCCGTCCGCGGTTGACGAGAATGCCGCGCTGATCGCCAACCATCTGGAGGCGGCCGGTGAACTGCGCGCCGCATTCGGTTGGCATATGCGCGCCGCGACCTGGCTGACAAACCGCGATATCCGTGCAGCGCGGGGGAGTTGGCAGCGGGCTCGCGAGGTCGCCGATAGATTGCCGGACGACGGGGCCGACCGCACGGAGATGCGCATTGCGCCGCGCACGCTGCTATGCGGTTTCGCGTGGCGTGCCGGCGGCAAGGGCGTCGATAGCAGCGGCTTCGACGAGCTGCGCGAACTCTGTGGTGCGGTGGGCGATCTCACGTCGATGGTGATGGGGACGTCCGGAGTGATGGTTGCG
Source organism: Mycobacterium sp. (assembly GCA_035492865.1). Lineage (GTDB taxonomy): Bacteria > Actinomycetota > Actinomycetes > Mycobacteriales > Mycobacteriaceae > Mycobacterium. The sequence goes on from DATJIX010000288.1 coordinate 10,220, forward strand.
ATGACGCTGAACCATCGACTTCGCGAATTAGTCACGCTCGCACCGGATTACCTTGGTCTGCTCGAGTCGACGGGTGACCCGGCGGTGATCTTGCTGTCCAACACTGTGAGTCACGGAATCTTCGAGGCGGGCGAGATCACGCAGGCGCTGGGTTTGTTCCAACGGGCCATCGACGTCGCCGACGGCAATACGACCCTCGGCGACTTCTTCTTCGAATCGCCGTTGGCGTGGGCAATCACCCTCCGGGGGCTGGCCCGCTGCAGTCTCGGGCAGCCAGGGTGGCGCGACGACCTGCAGGCCGGGCTCGAAATGGCTCGCGTGGTGCGGGGCATGACCTGGGCCGCCGTCACCGTATACGGCTACGCGGTCACGGTTTTGAACGGCGCCCTGATGCCGGATGCGTCGGTATTGGCGGACACGGCCGATGCGTTACGGGCCGCAGAGAAATTCGGCGATGACGTAACTCTTGCGTGGGCACGAATGGGTCACGGCATCATGCTGCTCCGGATGAATGGCGATGACCCGCACGGCATGGAGCTTCTTGTACAGGGACGTCAACAGGCTTTCCGGCACGGCGACCTTCTCACCATGACGATGGCCGACATCCAGATCGCAGAATCCAAGGCGGTCGCGGCGGATGTGGATGCGGCGATCGAGATCGCCCGGGCAACCGTCGACCGGCTATTCGACTGCGGGGCAGCGATCTTCCGCGGTCCAGCCACCGCAGCGTTGGTGGAATCGCTGCTGCGCCGCGGGACGGCGCAAGCGCTGGACGAAGCGCAGGCGGTCATCGACAGGCTGGCGGCCTGCAACACCGATCCCGGATTCTTGCTGTACGAGTTGGCATTGCTGCGGTCACGTGCGCTGGTGGCTCGCGCCCACGGTGACGAGCAGGCGTACGCAGAATTCATGCTGCGCCACCGCGAGACGGCGACATCGGCCGGTTTCGACGGGCAACGATGAGCCTCTGCCCGCTACAGCTGCGCGGGCAGGACGTGGTCGGCCACCTTGTCGGTGCTCAGGCACAACGAACAGACGTGCGCGTCGTGCGTCTCGCACTTCATCATGTCCGGCCGTTCGTAGTCGTGATGGCACACATGGCATTTCAGGTGCTCGCCCGACGGGTTGCCGAACTCGTCGTACATGGGCAGGTCGATGCCGTCGTCCGTGCGACGCAGGTAGTACTTGCCCTTGGTGGCGATTGCGAGAATCGGCGGCAGCACGAGTGCCAGACCGATCGCCACCAGCGGTGAGAACGGCCGGATCGCCTCGCCGAGCCCGCCGAAGAACGCGATGACCGACAGGCCGGCGGCGATCAGCATCGAGCCGAAGCCGACCGGGTTGAACGCATAGAGCATGCCGCGGCGGAACTCCGGCTTCATCGGCGACAGCTTCAGCAGGTACTTGTTGAACACGATGTCGCTGGCCACCACGACCACCCACGCCATACCGCAGTTGGAGTAGAAACCGAGGATGGTGTTGAGGAAGTCGAACATGTTGGCTTCCATCAGAATCAGCGCGATCAACAGGTTGACACCGAGGAACACGATGCGTCCGGGGTAGTGCTTGGTGACGCGAGTGAACGAGTTCGTCCACGCCAATGAACCCGAGTACGCGTTGGTGACGTTGATTTTGATCTGGCTGATCACGACGAGGACCACGGCCAGCGTCATCGCCAGCCACCCGGGTAGGAAGTTCTGGTAGATCTCCAGGAACTGGTGCACAGGCTGATTGGCGATTCCCGCGCTGTCGGCGACATTGGCGATCAAGTACACCGCCAGGAACAGGCCGACGATCTGTTTGATGGCTCCGAAGAACACCCAGCCGGGGCCGGCGAGGATCAGCCATGTCCACCAGCTGCGCTTGTTCTCCGGCGTCTGCGGCGGCATGAATCGCAAATAATCGTTCTGCTCGGCGATCTGGGCGATCAGCGATAAGCACACACCGGCGGCCAGCAGCGTCGAGCCGAGATCGAAACCGCCCTTGCCGTTCTCGCCCTGGTAGGCGAAGAACTGGCTGACCGATTCGGGGTGGCTGATGACCAGATAGATAAACGGTGCCACCATCAGGATCAGCCACAGGGGGGTCGTCCAGACCTGCAATGTCGAGAGCACCTTCATCCCGTAGATCACCAACGGGAAGATGATCAGAGTCGACGCGGCATAGCCGACCCACAGCGGGATATGCAGCCCGAGCTTGAGACCCTGGGCCATGATCGACCCCTCGAGCGCGAAGAAGATGAACGTGAACGTCGCGAAGATGACGTTGGTGACCACCGAGCCGTAGTAACCGAAGCCGCTTCCACGCGTGACGAGGTCGAGGTCGATGTTGTACCGCGCGGAATAGTAGGCGACCGGGAAACCGGTCAAGAAGATCACGACAGCGAAGATCAAGATGCCCCAGAGCGCGTTCGTGGTGCCGTAGGAGATGCCGACGTTCGCCCCGATCGCGAAGTCGGCGAGATACGCGATGCCACCCAGCGCGGAAATGCCGACGACGCGGGTTGACCACTTTCGGTAACTGCGCGGTGCGAACCGCAGCGTGTAGTCCTCCAAGGTTTCCTTGGTGGCGGTCATCGTGTCGAGGTCGGTCTCGACGATCTCGTTCAGCGGCTCTTTGCTGACGTCTTGTGTCATGCAGCGAAATTAGGACGGCCTTGTTTCCTGTCGGTTTCGGTCGTGTTCACGCTGTGAGCGAATTTGAGGTGGCCATCGCATTGACGGCCGGGTCAGTGGACCTGTCACAGCTGTAACAATCCGGTAGCGTGCGGCGATGTGACGGACATGCGAACAGCTACAAGGGTTGGGGCTGCATTGCTGGTGGCAGCAGCCGGTATTGCGGTAGGTCAGGGCACGGCGAGCGCAGAACCGGCCGGTCACCAGGTCCGATACACGCTCACGACGGGCGGTCCCGCGGACTTCGACCTCTTCTATCTGATCAATCAGCCGCCGAACAAGCAGGCCTATAACGCCGACGCGTATGCCTTCGTGAAGAAGGAAACCGTGAACGTGGGACCGGGTGCGCCGTGGGTCTTCGAGACCACGCTTGCGGACCCGCAGTGGGCGATCTTCACCGTCAGCAGCACCACGCACGGCGGGCAGGCCGCGCCGAATCCGCACTGCGAGATCGCTGTCGACGGTCAGGTGGTCGTGCAGCAGGACGGGCCGTACAACCTGCAGTGCCAGCTGTCGCAGTGGTGAGCTAACCCGACGCGCGTATCGCCCGGACGAACGACGCGACGGCCGCACCGATCTCGTCGGCGCTGTCCTCCTGAATGAAGTGCACACCCGGCACGCTGACCTCGGTCTGGTTCGGCCAGGTCCGCACGAAATCGAGCGCGCGACCGCGGATCAACGCGCCCGGCTCGGCCTTCACGAACAGTTTGGGCACGTCGCTGTGCGACAACCACTCGCCGTACTCGGCGACAGTGGCGACGACATCGGCTGGTTCACCCTCGATGGGAATGTTGCGCGGCCACGACAACGTCGGCCTGCGATCCTCGCCGGGGTCGGCGAACGGCTGGCGGTAATGCTCCATCTCTTCGTCGGTGAGCTTCCGCTTGACCGAGGCGGGAAGGACCGCCTCGACGAACATGTTCTGCTCCAACACCATTGACTCACCCTCTGGGGAGCGGAACCCCTGGAACACGCTGCGCATCGGGCCGGGGAAGTCCGACCACTCGATGGGCATCGCAACGGCTTCCATGTAGGCGATGCCCGCTACCCGGTCGCGGTGCTGGTTGGCCCAGTCGAAGCCCAGCGCTGAACCCCAGTCGTGCAGCACAAGGATCACCCGATCACCGAGATCGAGCTCGTCCCAGAGCGAGAACAGGAAATCGCGCTGTTCGGCGTAGTGGTAGCGATCCGGGCCGGAGTCGTCGAGCTTGTCCGAGCCGCCCATGCCGATGAGGTCACACGCGATCAGCCGGCCGTACCCTTCCAGGTGCGGCATGACGTTGCGCCACAGGTACGAAGACGTCGGATTGCCGTGCTGGAAGACGATCGCGTCGCCCTGGCCCTCATCGATGTAGGCCATTCGTTTACCGTTTATCTGCTTGTACTGCAGTTGCCCGTAGGGTTTCGCTCCCGGCACGTCGTCCTCCTCAATCCGATTGATTGTCAGCGAGTTTCGCGGCTGTCTCTCGCGCCACCCGCAAGATCCGGTCTGAGAACTTCCGGTCGGCGACGGCGCGCGCCAGCGCCATGCCGCCGACGCAGACGGTCATCAGGGCGATCGCGTCGTCAAGCCGATCGTCGTCGTCGTCACACACGGCAGCCAGCGACCCGCGCAGTTCGCGTTCGTAGCAGGCGCGGAAGTCGTCCGACGAATGCGCGGCATCCGAGCTCAGGGCCGCGAACCCGCAACCGGCCGACAGGTCATCGCGATGCGCGGTGGTCAGGTAGCGCTTCGCCAGGCCGGTCAGTCGTGTGCCCCACGACTCGCCGCGCGACGGCTTGATCCAGTGTGCGCGGCCGGTGGTGATCGCCCGTGTGAACGCGGCGTTGGCCAACTCCTCCTTGTTGGAGAAGTGCGAGTAGAACGCGCCGTGTGTCAGGCCTGCGTCGCGCATCACCGGCACGATCGCGGCGCCGTCCAGACCTTCCTCTCGGATCCGGCGCGCCGCGGCATCGAGGATCTTGTCCAGCGACTCCTGCTTTCCCCTGGCGCGCGTGCCCGCATTTCGCATGATGCGCATCATGCCAGATGCGGCACACGAAGTCCGCTCAAAACCTCCGGCAACGGGCCGCGGTGCAGCACACCGAGGCGTTGGGTGGCACGGGTGAGGGCGACGTAGAGGTCGGCCGCGCCCCGCGGACCCTCGGCGAGGATCCGCTCGGGCTCGACCACCAGGACGGCGTCGAACTCCAGGCCCTTGGTTTCCGAGGCCGCCACGGCGCCAGGCATACCCGGCGGCCCGATCACGACGCTGGTGCCTTCGCGGCCGGCTTCTTCTCGCACGAATTCCTCGATGGCAGAAGGAAGTTCGTCGGCATTGACACGCCGGGCCCACGGGTCGACGCCAGAGGCGCGGACCGACTCCGGCGGCTGGACGCCAGGTGCGAACTCGGCCAGCAGCGCAGCCGCGATGGCCATGATCTCCGCAGGGGTGCGATAGTTCACCGACAGCGACCGATACACCCAACGGCCAGGGACATACGGCTCCAGCATCGCGTCCCATGACGTCGCTCCTGCCGCCGACCGGCGCTGGGCGAGATCGCCGACCACGGTGAAGGACCGGTTCGGGCATCGTCGCATCAGCACCCGCCAGTCCATTTCGGAGAGCTCCTGCGCCTCGTCGACGACGACGTGCCGATAGGTCCAATTCCGGTCCGCGGCAGCGCGTTCGGCCAGGTCGCGAGTGTCGCGCTCTTCGAAACGTTCCGCCAGATCCTCGGCGTAGAGAAGGTCCGTGGCGATCAGATGGTCTTCGTCGTCCATCAGATCCTCGCGGCTGGTCATCATGTCCAGGACGCCAGCGGCGAATGCAGCGTCGGCCTTTCGATCCCGCTCCTCGGCATCGTCGGCAGGCTTGCCATGGCCCAACAGGTCGACAAGCTCATCGAGTAGCGCCACATCCGAGGTTGTCCATGCGTCGCCCTCGGCTCGGAAAAGCGCCAAGTCGGCGCCTGCGGCCTGTAACGCGTCGCGGGAGGAGAGAAGTTCCGCCAGAACGGTTTCCGGCGTCAGGATCGGCCACAGTTCGTCGAGTGCGGCCGTGAACTTCTCGTTGTGTTCGAGCTCCGCGAGCATGTCGGCGCGCATGTTCTCCCACGCCTGACCGTCCTCACGGGTCAGCCACCCCCGACCGACCAAGGCGATTGCCCTCTCGGTGAGCACGTAGGTGACGATCTCGCTGAACACCGCGCGGGCCTCGTTGTGCGGAAGGCCGCTTTCGCGCGCTTCCTGGATGGCCCACTCGGCAGTCTCGGCGGTGATCCGCATGGTGACGTCTTTCAGGCCGATCTCGATCGGCTCCTGCGGTAGTCGCTGGTGCTCGGCGACGGTGGCCGCGAGCACGTCCAAGATCTTCAGCGACCCCTTCAGCTGCGCGATGTCCGGCGTGTCCTCGGCGGTGACGTGCAGGCCGGGCACCAGGTCACCGGTGGTCATGAACACGACGTTCGTCTCGCCAAGCGACGGCAGGACGCGGCCGATGTGATTGAGGAATGCGGCGTTCGGGCCGACCACGAGCACACCGTGGTGCTCGATCTGCTCCCGCTGGGTGTAGAGCAGATACGCGACGCGGTGCAACGCCACGACGGTCTTGCCGGTGCCGGGGCCGCCCTCGATCACCAAAACCCCGGAGTGGTCGAGCCTGATGATCTCGTCCTGCTCGGCCTGAATGGTCGCAACGATGTCGCGCATCCCCTCACCGCGCGGTGCGTTGACCGCCGCGAGAAGGGCTGCATCGCCCGTGGCTCCCTCGGTGGGTCGGCCGAATACCTCGTCGGTGAACTCGACCAACCGGCGCCCGAGGCTGTGGAACTGGCGACGCCTGCGCATGTTCTCGGGGTTGGCGGCCGTCGCGACGTAGAACGCGCGCGCTGCCGGCGCCCGCCAGTCGAGCAAAAGCGGCTCGTAGTCGTTCTCGGCATCCAAAAGGCCGATCCGGCCGATGTACGAGGTCTCCTCTTCGAGGCTGTCCAGCCTGCCGAAGCACAGCGCGTGGTCGACCACATTCAGCCGCCTCATCTCACGGGCCAGCGCACGCACCTCCGCGTCGCGCTCCACAAGAGGCAGGCCGTCCTCGCGCATGGTGCTGCTGTACCTGTTTTTCACCCGGGTGCGTTCAGCGTCCAGCCGTTCATACAGCCCGGCTATGTAGCTCTGCTCGGCGTGCAATTCGTCTTCGTACGACACGTGCCTCATTCCCGGTTTGTTGCCTTAGAGCTGCGATTTTGAGGCATGACCCGGGCCTTGCCGCAAGCCCCTCCGTGCGTTATAAGTTAGAAGGGGCAAGAAATCGTTCGTCCCAATCAATCACGTAACTCTGCTCTGCGGCCATCGTCTTGTCGATGTTCATCGTCGCCAGCATGACAGGCAGCATCAGTCGCATCATCTTCTGAGCGATCGGGCCTGGCGCCTTCGCATGGCTGATGCGGGCTCCGCGCGCGGCGATCTTCTCCACCCGCGGCCGCCTCAGACGCTCGTAGGCGGCGAATGCCGACGCCGCATCGGGCATATCGCGCAGGCAGCGCGCCAACTCAATCGCGCTCTCCATCGCGAGCGACGCACCCTGCCCGGTGCTGTTGGACGGCGCGTGCACCGCGTCGCCGACGAGCACCATGCGACCGCGATGCCAGTGGGGGACGGGCGGCATGATGTGCAGTCCACCGACGGCCTGCAACGTGTCGGCGGTGGTCTCGGCGGCCAGCCGGGCACCGGGAACATCGTTGGCGTAGGCGGTGCGCAGCGTGTGTAGCCAGTCGCCGGGGGCCACCGCACGGGCCTCCTTCAACGTCAGCTGTTGAGGCGACGGCAGATTCGCGCCCCAGCCGATCCGGCCGTCGGGCCGCTTCCAGTAGAGGTAATACGCCCGTCGTCCGAATGCGAACGTCATAGTGCCCGGCTCGAGGGCGGCGGTATCGGTCGCATCGTCGACGGTGCCCTCGAAGCCGAGCAGCCCAAGATATTTCGCGCCGGGGGCATCCGGGTCGATGAGCCTGCGCACCGCCGAGTGCACGCCGTCGGCGCCGATCAGCACGTCGGCGCTGGCGCTGGTGCCGTCGGCGAAGTGCGCGGTGACGCCGTCATGCTGTTCGTCGACGCGAATCAGCTTCTTGGCGTGGTGGATTCGCACACCGGCCCGCTCGGCTAGGTCCCGCAGGATACGGTGCAGCGCGCCACGGTCGATGAGCTGGCGGGGTGGGAGTCCCCGCGGCGTGGGCATTTCACGACCCGGCTTGCTGGCGATCGACATCACCGAACGTGTGATCGGGATAGCCGCGGCGCGGATGGCATCGTCGGCGCCGACGATGCGAAGGGCGGCCAGGCCGTTCGGCTCCAGTGCCAGCGAGCCGCCGATGCCGCTGGCCGACGAGGGATCCGACGTGCGGGCCTCGTAGACTTCCACGTCGATGCCTGCCATCGTGAGCGCGGTGGCCTCGACGGGTCCGGCGATGCCGCCGCCGATCACCAGAGCGGTCTGTGCTGCGGGCATGGTGTTTCCTCCTACTTGTCGTGTTCGACGAATTCTGTTGGCATCTGGCCGGTTTCGTGAAAGCTTCGCCAGGCGTCGAGGTGTGGGAAATTGCCCGCGGTCAGCTCGTCGAGCAGCGATCGCACCCAATCGGCCTCGGCCCGCGTCATCGCGATCCGGTACTCGTCCTCGATCAGAAACAACCGCGGCACGTCCGCGGCCTCGTCAAGCAGTGCGGTCAACGAATCGACTGAGTCGGTCAGTCTTCCCAGCCTGGTGCGCAGCAGTTCGATGACGTCCTGCGGCGCCAGCACGGCGAGCACGGATAGTCCCGCAACGAAGCGGGTGTGCTCGGCTTCCGGCTCGGCGATCAGCTCGCGGGTCCAGGAGACGAGCTCGTCGCGTCCGGCGTCGGTGATCTGATACACCGTGCGCTCGGGACGGGCACCCTGTCGGGTGACACCGGTCGTTTCGAGGTAGCCGTTTCGTTCCAGGTTCTGCACGACGGTGTAGAGCGAGCCCCATTTGATGTCCATGTCGCGGTCCTTGCCGCGGGCCCGCATGACGGACGCCATCTCGTAGCGGTGCATCGGTCGCTGTACGACGGTGGCCAGCACGGCGAGCGCCATCAGGTTCGCGACCTTGCGCTTCTCAGCCATCACAACTCCTCGCTCCCGATACTCGTACCCGAATATACGTATACGAGTATTGCGTACACAAGCGAGTAATTACCTTGACATCAAATCGAACAAGAGTTCGAATAGGTGTATGCGATGGGACGGGCAGGGCGTCAGCGTCGACGACGGCGCGCTGCCCGGCCTACAGCGCATCGGGTTCGTCAGAAGCGTCCGCCACCCGCAGTTCGCGGGGATCACCTTTCACGAGATCCTGTGCAAAAGCGCCCTGAACAAGGTGCCCGAAGCGTCGATGCTGCCGTTCCGCTTCACGGTGAACGGCTATCGCGGATGTTCGCACGCCTGCCGGTACTGCTTCGCGCGGCCCACTCACGAGTACCTCGATTTCGACTGCGGCACCGACTTCGACACCCAGGTCGTCGTGAAGACCAACGTCGCCGAGGTGTTGCGCCGCGAACTGCACCGGCGTTCATGGCAGCGCGAAACCGTCGCGCTCGGCACCAACACCGACCCCTATCAACGGGCCGAGGGCCGCTATGCGCTGATGCCCGGCATCATCGGCGCGCTGGCCGATTCCGGCACACCGTTTTCAATCCTGACCAAGGGCACGTTGCTGCGCCGCGATCTGCCGTTGATCACCGAAGCCGCGCGCAGTGTGGACGTCAGCGTCGCGGTGTCATTGGCGGTCGGAGATCCCGAGTTGCACAAGGACGTCGAGCCAGGAACGCCGTCTCCGCAGGCGAGGCTGGGATTGATATCGGCGATTCGTGACGCGGGCCTTGGTTGTCACGTCATGGTGGCGCCGGTACTTCCGCGGTTGACCGACTCGGCCGAGCATCTCGACGCGCTGCTCAGCCAGATCGCCGCGGCCGGCGCGTCGGGTGTGACCGTGTTCGGGTTGCATCTGCGCGGTTCCACGCGCGGTTGGTTCATGGGCTGGTTGGCGAAATCGCACCCCGAGTTGGTGCGGGAGTATCGCGAGTTGTACAGGCGCGGAGCGTATCTCCCATCGGACTACAGGAAGATGTTGCACAACCGTGTGACGCCATTGGTGGCCAAGTACGGCCTGGCGCCCGACCGGCGGTCCTTCAGGGCGGCCGAGACCGCCACGCCTCCGCCCGCCGAGGTGCTGCAGCCGACGCTGTTCTGATTCGCGGCTCGGCCGCGGGTTCTAGCTCTTGTTGCGCTTCACCTGATTGAACGGCACGCCGCGGTCGGCGGCGTATTCGCGGGGGAAGCCCAAAATGCGTTCGCCGATGATGTTTTTCGCGATCTCGGTGGTGCCGCCACCGAGTGCACTCGCCTGTCGTGACAGGTAGCGATCGCCATAGCGGATCAGGTCGTCGCCGCCGTCGACCACACCCGCACTACCGGTGATGGCCAGCACGGTGTCGATCTCCAGGTGATGGATCTCGGCGTGGGTGACGCGAATGATCGATCCCGCGGCGGGCGGCAGGGAACCATCCAGAACTCCGTGATACACGTGGTCGATCAGCTGGTCGCGCACCGCCCTGTGCACCAGTGCCCGGCCCGCGAGTTCGCGCAGGCGTTCGTTGTCGTCCTGTCCCAGCGTTGCCAGCAGCGCGACGTAGTCGATCGGCACATCCGACTTGCCTTCGGCGCCAATGCCACTGGCGAACTCCGAGCCGCCGCCGACGGCGCGCCGCTCGTGGTAGAGCTGCCGGGACGCCACGTGCCAGCCGCCATTGACCTCGCCGACGACGGCGTCGTCACCGAGCTCGAGATTGTCGAAGAACTCCTCGCAGAACTCGACCGATCCGTTGACTTGCTTGATTCGCCGTAGAGTGATGCCGGGGCTGTTGATCGGGACCAGGAACATCGTCAGCCCCTCGTGCTTGGGCACGTCCCAGTTCGTGCGGGCCAACATCAAGCCGTAGTCGGCCGCGAACGCGCTGGTGCTCCACGTCTTGGCGCCGTTGATCACCCACTTGTCGCCGTCCCGGTCGGCGCGGGTGATCACGCCGGCCAGATCCGATCCGCCGCTCGGTTCCGACAGCAGCTGAACGAGCACCTCGTCGCCGCGCAGGACCGCCGAAATGTGCTGGCTCTTCTGCTCTTCCGACCCGGTGTCGAGGATGGTCGCGGCGCAGATGGTGAACGTCGGAGTGTTGAGGATGACCGGCATCTCGTAGTTACGGGATTCCTCGTTGAAGGCCTTCTGGTACGCGATGGGAAGGCCGAGGCCGCCATATTCCCGCGGGAAGCAGATCCCCGCGAATCGGCCCTCGTACAGCTTCTTTTGAAGCTCACGGGCGCGCTGCCACGGTTGCTCCTCGCCTCGATCGTGTTCGGGCGGGTTGGCCGGATCGATGGCAGGCATGTTGTCGGCAAGCCACGCGCGGGCCCGCGCAGCGAACTCCTCGACGGACTCCGTTTGGGCAGGCGCAGACGCGGTCTCGGTCACGACGCGGGCTCCAGTTCCTTGGTGAGGTCGTAGACCCGCAGGTTGTGTTGGTCGGGCGTACCGAACATCGAGCGGTACAGCGTGGCCCGGCGCAGGAACAGATGCAGATCGTGTTCCCACGTCACCCCGATGCCGCCGTGCAACTGGACGCAGTCCTGCAGCACGCCTGGAGCGTGTTCACCCACATACGATTTCGCGACGCTGACCGCGATGTCCGCGCCCGGTGCACGCGAGGACACCTGTGCCACAGCGGCGTTCGTCGTCGCGCGGCACGACTCGAACCAGATCTTCAGATCGGCGTACTTGTGCTTGAGCGCCTGGTAGGAGCCGATCGGGCGGCCGAACGAATGCCGGTCGAATCCCCATTGGATGGTGAAGGCCAGCACGGTGTCCAGAATGCCGACCACCTCGGCGCACTGCAGCACCTGCGCGATCTGACTTTGACGCGCGATCAGGTCGGGCGTCTGCTCTGCCGAACCGACCACAGCGGAGTCGTCGACCTCGACACCGTCGAAATACACACGCGCATAACTCTTCACGATGTCGATCGACCGCTGCGGCTCGACCTGAACACCGGGCGCGTCCGTCGAGACCAGGAACTGGCGCACGGCGCCATCACACTGCGCGACCACCAACAGCACCGCGCTGTCGGCGCCCGCCTCGACGCGATCCTTCACGCCGTCAATCCGGAAACCGGTCTCGGTGCGCGTCGCCGTTACTGCGGCATCCAGTGGTGACCACGGCTTACCCGGTTCGTAGACCGCCCACGAGCCGACGGCCTCGCCCGACACCAGCGATTCGATTGTCTCCTCGTGGTTTTCGGGCGCCTCCACCAGACCGGCCAGCACAGTGCTGACGGGATGTAGCGGGCCCGGGGCGACAGTCCTGCCCACCAGTTCGGCGACCAGTGCAAGGTCGGCCACCCCGTCGCCGGACACGCTGCCGCCGCCGAGGTGTTCGGGCACCAGCAGGCTCGTCCAGCCGAGCTCGGCGGCTCGCCGCCACCAGCCGGCCTCAAACGAGGTGCCTGCTTGGTGAAGTTCGCGCAGCCGACTCAGCGGGGCTTCCTTCTCGAGGAAGGACTGTGTGGTCGAGGCGAACAGCAGTCGTTCTGGATTTGTGTCTGTCACGGAAGCTCAGGCGGGGATCACTAGCGCGGGCACGTCCGGGTTGTGGACGATCTTGTTGTCCACCTTGAACAGGTCGATCATGTTGCCGCCCATGACCTTCCGTTGCCCCTCTTCGTCCAGGCCCTGCAGGTCGTCGATCAGGTGGGTGGGCTCTGCCAGGCCCTCCGGGTGCGGCCAGTCCGAACCGAAGATCACCCGGTCGACCCCGCACAGATCGGCCATCTGGGCGAAATCGTCTTCCCAGAACGGCGCGACGTAGACACCGCGCCTGAACGCCTCGACCGGATTCTCCGGGAATGCCTGCGGCATCTTCTTGTAGGTGTTCTCGAACTGCTTGAACAGGTAGGGCACCCAGTCCGCGCCGTTCTCGATCGAAAGGATGCGCAGGTCGGGGTTGCGGGTCAGCGCACCGTGGCAGACCAGCGCCGCCATCGAATCCTCGATGGGCCGCTTGCCCATCGACACCATCCGAAACGCGGTCGGCTTGAACGGCAGGAACTCGTCTGCGGGCTCCCAGTCGTTGAGGTATTCGGCATAACCGGAATCCGAGGCGTGCATCGACACCGGGATGCCGGCCTTCACGCACGCATCCCAGAACGGGTCGAATTCCTCTGTGCCGAACGACCGGGTGCCGCGCATACCTGGCACCGGAGCCGGGCGGACCAACACGGTCTTGGCGCCGCGCTCGAGACACCACTCGAGTTCTTCGAGTGCGCGATCGACGATCGGCAGCGTGATGACGGGCGTCGAGAAGATGCGGCCCTCATAGTTGAACTGCCAGGTCTCGTACATCCATTCGTTGAGCGCGTGGATGACGTCGTGGATGAGTGCCGGATCGTCCTTCATCCGCTCCTCGACCAGGCTGGCCAGCGTCGGGAACATCAGCGAGTAGTCGAGGCCGAGTCCGTCCATCACCTCGAGCCGCGCGGCGGGATCGCGGAACGCGGGGATCGCCTTCATCGGCTTGCCCATCACCTCGCGGAAGCTC
>DATJIX010000289.1:0-7046 GCA_035492865.1 Mycobacterium sp.
ATCCAGCCGATGCGCAGGCCGCCCCAGAACGACTTCGACACAGAGCCGACGGTCAACAGCAGATCCCGTCGCGACGGCATGAATGCGGCCATCGGCGGCGGCGCAGGGCGATCCAACCACACCTCGCCGATTGTCTCGTCGACGATTGTGCGAGTACGGGTTTCGGCGATGATGCCGCCCAGACGCCTGCGGTCCGCCTCAGACATCGTCATGCCGGTCGGGTTGTGGTTGTCGAGCACCAGGTAGGCGAGGCTGGGCGAGAGTTGACGCACCGCGGAATTGATCGCGTCCAGTTCCCAGCCGTCGTCGGCCATGGCCACCGGTACGGGCCGCGCCCCCGACGTCGTGATCGCCGACAGCGCGCCGTGGTAGGTGGGCTGCTCGACCAGGACACGGTCGCCGGGTTGGGTGTAGGTGGCCAGGATCAACCCGATGGCGTGCAGCGCACCGGTGGTCACCATGATCTCGTCGGGTTCGGTGGGTAGCCCTCGAGCGCAATATCTTTCGGCGATCGCTTCGCGCAGCGGCGCAACCCCGGTGAGTTCGACGCCGATGGAGTGCAGGTACGGCATCACCTCGCGGGCCGCGTCGGCGAAGGCGTCCATCGTCGCGCTCGCCGGAGCGGCCAGACAGGCCTCGGCGAGGCTGGCCGTGGCAGGCGCTACAGGGGCGACGGGCGTGCTGGCCGCGACGGGCAGGCAGGTGGTGCTGCGCGCGCCGCGTCGGGCGTTGAGGTAGCCGTCGTCGCGGAGCTGGGTGTAGGCGGCGGTCACCGTGGTGCGGGACACCCGCAGCGCGTCGGCGAGCGCGCGTTCACTGGGCAGCTGGGCGCCGACCGGGAGCCGGCCGTCGACGATCAGCATCCGGATGCCATCGGACAGGCCCTGGTAGGCCGGCCCGCTGTGACTGGACGTCCGCCAGTTGCCCAGCTCGCGGGCCAAAAGGTCCACTTCGAGCGCTCGCGCGTGCATTTCTACTGACATTGCAGACCAGTATGCGCCAACTGGATATTGAGAAGCAAGCCAGTTGACCAGATTATTGAGCTCATGAGCATCAACTGGACATCCAAACTGGCTCGGCCACTGGCCCGGCTGTTCCAACCAGAGGACTCGGTCCCCGCCGAATTCCTCGACCGCGACGCCGAACGCGTCCGCCGGGAATTAGAGCTGATCCGGATTCGCTTTCCACACCATGCGTAAAGCCACCCTGCGCGGGCTGGCGCTCCTCGTCGGCCTGAGCGGATACGGCTTCTCTATGGCGGTGATGGTGCGAGCCGGGCTCGGCCTCGATCCGTGGGACGTGTTCCATCAGGGGCTGGCCCGCCACACCGGCATGACCATCGGCGTCGCGTGCGCCGTGGTCGGCGTCGTGGTGCTACTGGCGTGGATTCCGCTGCGGACCCGGCCCGGCATCGGCACGATCGCCAACGTCATCGTCATCTCCGTCATGGTCGACGCCGGGATGGCGCTGCTGCCGACGCCGGCGTCACTGCCCGTCCGCATCGCGATGATGGTGGGCGCCGTGGTGCTCAACGCGTTCAGTACGGTCCTCTATATCGGCGCCGCGCTGGGCCCTGGCCCGCGCGACGGCCTGATGACCGGACTTGTTGTGCGCACTGGCCTTTCGGTGCGGTTGGTCCGCACATCGATCGAGGCCACCGTGCTGGTCGTCGGCTGGCTGCTCGGCGGAACCGTCGGTGTGGGCACCGTGCTGTACGCGTTCGGTATCGGCCCGCTCGTGCAACTGTTCCTCCGTATTACGCCCAAGCGTGTGCTTGCGGTCAGCGGCTGGGCGTCCGTCGCCGAGGCGAGTGACCTGGGCGCGCAATACTCAGCAGATGGCGATAGCGGATCTGCTGGCTCGCGACGCGATCGCGCTGGCGTCTGATTCGGCGCGCGCGATCCTGGGCATCGCGGGCAGTCCGGGGGCAGGCAAGTCGACTCTGGTCGACGAGCTTCTGGCCCGCATCCGTGCTGTCATGGGCGACGACTGGGTCGCACACGTCCCGATGGACGGTTTCCATCTGGCCGATGCTCAACTGGACCGGATCGGCGCGCGCGGCCGCATGGGCGCGCCCGACACGTTCGACGTGGCCGGCTACGCGCATGTGCTGGAGCGGGTGAAGCGCGAGACCGACCACCCGGTGTACGTGCCGGGGTTTGACCGCACCCTGGAACAGCCGCTGGCCGCCGCTTTGGTGGTGCTGCCGTCGGCCCGGCTCGTCGTCACCGAGGGCAACTATCTGCTGCTCGACGATCCGCACTGGGAGCGGGCGCGCCGCGCCATGGATGCCGTGTGGTTCGTGGCAAGCGAGGAGGCTGTCCGCGTCGAACGTCTGGTCGCGCGTCATATCGAGTTCGGCAAGACCCCGGATCAGGCCAGGGCTTGGGTCTCCGCCACCGACCACCGCAATGCCGAACTGGTGGCGGGCACGGTCGGCAGGGCCGACCGCGTCATCGTCAACGCAGCGGCAGGATGGGGTCTCGGTTAGCGGCGCCTGTCGAGTACGGCACGATGGTCGGGTGGCCGACGCCGAAGCAGATGCAGCCGACCCCGACCTGCTGATCGACTTCGCCAAAGTCTCTCTGCGACGTGGTGGCCAGACGCTGGTCGGGCCCGTCACCTGGGCGGTCGAGCTCGATGAGCGCTGGGTGGTCATCGGGCCGAACGGCGCGGGCAAGACGTCGCTGCTGCGCATCGCGGCCGCCCAGGACCATCCGTCGTCGGGGACCGCGTTCGTCCTCGGTGAGCGGCTCGGCCGCGTCGACATGTCCGAACTGCGCTCGCGGGTCGGGCTGAGCAGTTCGGCGCTTTCGCAGCGGGTGCCCGACGGTGAAGTGGTCCGCGACCTTGTCGTCTCCGCCGGCTACGCGGTACTGGGCCGATGGCAGGAGAAGTACGACGAGGTCGACTACAACCAGGCCATCGACATGCTCGAGAGCGTCGGCGCCGAGCACCTCGCCGATCGCACCTACGGCACGCTGTCCGAAGGCGAGCGCAAGCGGGTGCTGATCGCGCGGTCGATGATGACCGACCCTGAACTGCTGCTGCTCGACGAACCCGCCGCCGGCCTCGACCTGGGTGGGCGCGAGGAACTGCTGGCGCGGCTCGAGGACCTGGCCGAGGATCCCGACTCTCCGGCGCTGGTCCTGGTCACCCACCACGTCGAGGAGATCCCGCGCGGGTTCTCGCACTGCCTGATCCTGTCGGAGGGCAAGGTCGTCGATTCCGGTCTGCTGTCGGACACGTTGACGTCCGAGAACCTGTCCAAGGCGTTCGGGCAGTCCATCGCCCTCGACATCGTCGACGGGCGCTACTTCGCCCGTCGCACCCGCAGCCGGGCGGCGCATAGGAGACGAGAATGACTGACGATCCATTGGTGCCACGGCCCGCCGCGACCGTGATGCTGGTGCGCGATACCGCCGAGGGCATCAAAGTGTTTCTCATGCGGCGGCACTCCGCGATGGAGTTCGTGGCGGGCGTGATGGTGTTCCCCGGCGGCGGCGTCGACGACCGCGATCGCAACGCCGACATCGCGTGGTTCGGCCCGGAACCCGACTGGTGGGCAGAGCGGTTCGGCGTCGAACCGGATCTGGCCGAGGCGTTGGTGTGCGCCGCCGCTCGCGAAACCTTCGAAGAGTCGGGTGTGTTGTTCGCCGGACCGGCTGACGACCCGGACGGCATCGTCGGAGATGCGTCGATCTACCGCGAACAGCGCGCGGCGCTGGAAGACAAATCGCTGTCGTTCGGCGAGTTCCTGCGCAAGGAGAACCTGGTGCTGCGCGCGGATCTGCTTCGGCCGTGGGCGAATTGGGTTACTCCGAAAGAGGAGCGCACCCGTCGCTACGACACCTACTTTTTTGTCGGCGCGCTACCGGAAGGCCAGCGAGCCGACGGCGACAACACCGAAACCGACCGCGCGTTCTGGACCACGCCGCAGTCGGCTCTCGGTGAATTCGCCGACGGAAAGACGTTCCTGCTGCCTCCGACCTGGACACAGCTGGACTCACTGAACGACCGCACCGTCGCCGAAGTTCTTGCGGTGCAACGTCAGATCGTCGCCGTCGAACCGCATCTCGCCGCCAACAAGGACACCGGCAACTGGGAGATCGAATTCTTCAACAGCGACCGGTACAACGCAGCCCGTAACCGTCGGGCGCCCGACGGCTACGGTCCCGACACGAAGCTTTCATGAACGAGTTCGTCTCCGTCCACACCAGCGATGAACAGCCCGGCATCGCGACACTGCTGCTGTCGCGGCCGCCCAGCAATGCGCTGACCCGCCAGGTGTATCGCGAGATCGTCTCTGCAGCAGCTGATCTCGGTCAGCGCGACGATATCTGCGCCGTCATCCTGTTCGGCGGTCACGAAATCTTCTCTGCTGGCGACGACATGCCCGAGCTGAGCACGTTGAGCGGCGACGAAGCCGACGTCGCCGCACGGGTCTGCCGGGAGGGGGTCGACGCGGTGGCCGCAATCCCGAAGCCGACGGTCGCGGCGATCACAGGCTACGCGCTGGGCGGTGGGCTGAACCTGGCGCTGGCGGCGGACTGGCGGGTGGCGGGCGACAACGTGAAGTTCGGTGCGACGGAGATCCTGGCGGGCCGGGTGCCACAGGGCGGCACCGCCCGTCTCGTCCGCGCGGCCGGCGAGAGCAAGGCCAAGGATCTGGTGTTCACCGGCCGCTACGTCGACGCCAAGGAGGCGCTGGCGCTGGGCCTGATCGACGAGATGGTGGCGCCCGACGGGGTGTACGACGCGGCGGTGGCCTGGGCGAAGCGCTTCCTGGACCATCCACCGCAGGTACTGGCTGCCGCCAAGGCCGCCTTCGACGTTTAGGCTGCCCTGTTATGACGAGTGACCCTGCCCCCAACCCGCATGCCACCGCGGAGCAGGTCGAGGCCGCCCGCCACGACTCCAAGCTCGCCCAGGTGCTCTACCACGACTGGGAGGCCGAGAGCTACGACGAGAAGTGGTCGATCAGCTACGACAAGCGCTGCGTGGACTACGCCCGCGATCTGTTCGACGCGACCGTGCCCGCCGAGGAACTGCGCGAACTGCCCTACGACCGGGCGCTGGAGCTCGGCTGCGGCAGTGGTTTCTTCCTGCTCAACCTGATCCAGGCAGGCGTCGCGCGACGCGGCTCGGTGACCGATCTGTCGCCAGGGATGGTCAAGGTCGCCACCCGCAACGGCGAGAATCTCGGGCTGGAGATCGACGGCCGGGTCGCCGATGCCGAGGGCATTCCGTACGACGACGACACGTTCGATCTGGTGGTCGGGCACGCGGTGCTGCACCACATCCCCGACGTCGAGTTGTCCCTGCGCGAGGTGGTCCGGGTGCTCAAACCGGGCGGCCGCTTCGTCTTCGCGGGCGAGCCGACGAATGCGGGCGAAAACTATGCCCGCCCGCTGTCCACGCTGACGTGGCGGGCGGTGACGAACGTGACGAAGCTGCCTGGGTTGGGTGGCTGGCGCCGGCCGCAGGCCGAGCTCGACGAGTCCTCGCGTGCGGCCGCGCTGGAGGCGATCGTCGACTTGCACACGTTCAGCCCCGAGGATCTGGAGCGGATGGCCCGCAACGCAGGCGCCGTCGAGGTGTCGACCGCCACCACTGAGTTCACCGCGGCGATGCTGGGCTGGCCGCTGCGCACGCTCGAAGCCGCCGTGCCGCCCGGCCGGTTGGGTTGGGGTTACGCCAAATTCGCGTTCCACAGCTGGATCACGCTGAGCTGGGTCGACCACAATCTGTGGCGCAAGGTGGTGCCGAAGAGCTGGTACTACAACGTCATGCTCACCGGGGTCAAGCCGTCAGGAGATTGAGCGTCGACTCTGTTTGATACCCAAGCCGTCGCCTATCTGCGCTCCGAAGCGGGCACACAGGCGTTGGCCGACGCTGCCGAACGGCGGCTCACCGATTCCACGCTGGTTGCCGATATCGCTTGGGCGCGTGACCGTTTCGGCGATCGTGCCGCCGTGTTGGTGGAGACCACACTGTTGCGGCGAAAGGCTGCCACCAAATTCACCGCAGCCGCATCGCAGTGGCTGTTCACCGACGAGGCGCTGCAGCAGGCCACCGCAGGGCCGGTCGCGGCACACAGGGCGCGGCGGTTGGCCGGTCTGATGGTCCACGACGCGACCTGTTCGATCGGCACCGAGCTTGCGGCACTGCGGGATTCGGCGGCCCGTATCGTCGGTAGCGACATCGACCCGGTCCGGCTGGCGATGGCCGCCCACAACGTTTCGGGTGTCGATCTCTGCCGCGCCGACGCGCTGCGTCCCGTCACCCGCGACACCGTGGTCCTCGTCGACCCGGCACGGCGCAGCGGCGGGCGGCGCCGGTTCAATCCCGCCGACTACACACCGGCCCTTGACGCCTTGCTCGAGGTGTACCGCGACCGTGACCTCGTCGTAAAGTGTGCGCCCGGAATCGATTTCGACGAGTTGGCGCGGTTGGGATTCCACGGTGAGATTGAGGTCACGTCACTGGCGGGCGGTGTGCGCGAAGCGTGTTTGTGGTCGTCTGGGCTGGCAAGTGCGACTCGTCGGGCCACGATGCTCGACACGGGCGAAACCGTCAGCGACGCCGACCCCGACGACTGTCCGGTGGCGGCGGCCGGCAGGTGGATCGTCGACCCCGACGGCGCGGTGGTGCGCGCAGGTCTGGTGCGGCACTACGCCGCCCGGCACGGGCTGTGGCAACTGGACCCCGACATCGCCTACCTCTCCGGTGATCAGTTGCCCGAGAACGTGCGCGGGTTCGAAGTGCTCGAGGAGCTGCACTACAGCGAACGACGGCTGCGCCAGGCGCTTTCGGCGCGCGACGTCGGCGCCGTCGAGATCCTGGTGCGCGGCGTCGACGTCGACCCCGATGCGTTGAGGGCACGGCTGCGGCTGCGGGGGTCCCATCCGGTCTCGGTCGTCATCGCGCGCATCGGATCCGGGCCGGCAAGCCGGGCAACGGCATTCATTTGTCGCCCGTCCAGGTGACACGCCAGTACGCTGGTGTCAATGCGCCGGTGCCGAAGCCGGTGCCGGCTCTCGAGG
>DATJIX010000290.1:0-10305 GCA_035492865.1 Mycobacterium sp.
CCCGATCACCGCGACACGACTGCCCTTGATGTTGGGAAGCTGTTCGAGCGCGTACAGCACGCAGGCCAGCGGTTGCAGCGCGACGGCGTGCTGCGGTGTCAGCACCGGATCGTAGGGCGCCAGTCCGTCGCCGTCGGCGACGACGTATTCCATCAGCCCGTCGAACCCGGATGCCCAGCCGACCACACGGTCGCCGACACTGTGGTTTCGGTGCCGGCTGGCGATCACCTCGCCGACGACTTCGTGAATCGGGAAACCGTCCATCTCCGCGGCGCTCGTTCCGGTGTCGCCGGGCAGGTGGCCCTTCGTGCCTCGGAACGCGGGCAGGTCGCTGCCGCATACGCCTGCGGCGAGGAATCGAAGCAGCACCTGACGGTCGCCGAGGCTTTCCGGCGCCTTCTCCGGAATGTCCACCCGCTCAAAGGTGTACGGCGCCACCAGCCGATAGGACCACACGCTCAGACCTCCACCGGGATGTGGTTCCAGCCCCACTGGAAACTCGACGGTGGCCGTGATGCGGCCGCGCTGTCGATCTGCCAGTCGTCGACCCGTCTGAGCCATTCGGTCACCATGATGGTGATCTCGAGGCGCGCGAGGTGGACGCCGAGACAAAAATGCTGCCCGCGGCCGAACGCCAGCAGACGTTCGATTTTTCGGTTCCAGATGAAGTCGTCGGGATCGGCGTATTCGCGCTCGTCACGGTTGGCCGAGGCGACCAGCGTGATGATCCGTCTTCCCGGTTCGATCGTGGTGCCGTGAATGGTGAACGGCTTACGCACGGTGCGGGCGAACCACTGCGCCGGTGCGCAGTACCGGATCATCTCCTCGCGTGCCACGGGCACATTGGCGTCGAGATCGGTCCGCACGGCGGTGCGTTGGTCGGGACTGCGGCCCAGTTCCCACAGTCCGTGCGCGACGATCTTCGGCACCGTTTCCGTTCCACCGATGAACACACCGAGCATCTGGGTGGCGGCCTCGATGTCGTTGAACGCCGAGCCGTCGGGCAACCGATAGCCGATCAGATTGTCGGCGATCGACCCGTCGGACGGATCAGAACGCCGGCGCGCCACGATGGGGACGAGGTATTCCAGATAGCCGGGCCTGGCGTTGGCGACCTCCACCCCGCTGCCCGGTTGCGCGAGACTTCCCGCGTTGACGGTGGCCAGCACATCGGGCGCGAGATCGACAGGCAGGCCGAGTAATTCGCACACCACCGACGCGGCGACGATGCCGCCGTACTCCTGCGTCAGATCGAACGACCCACGCGGCAGCAGTTCGTCGAGCCGCTCGTTGGCCAGCGTCCGGATCCGCTCGGCGAGTGCGGACACCGACTTCGGTCGGAACGGCGCCGAGGTGCACCGCCGCACGCCGTCGTAGATCGGTGTGTCGAAGTTCGCGTGAAACGGCATCGGATGCAGCGGCGGATCGGGCACGGGTCCGTCGTTGCGCCGCTCCAAAACCGTTGCGGCGGGCAGCGTCCCCTCCGAGGCCACGAAGGTGCCGTCGTTGATCTCCAGCACTTGCCAGATATCGGAGAACCGCGACAGTGCGTAGGTGTCCCACTTATCGATGTAGTAGAGGGGATGCGCGTCGCGCAGCACCCGGTAGTACGGGAGGGGGTCGGCCATTACCGCCGGATCGAAGGGATCGTACGAGAAGTCTTGAAGCACCGATGTGTTCATTGCAGCGGCGACGGGGGCAGGGCCTGCAGAATCGAGTCCTCCCAGCCGTCACGCAGGGCGGGCGCGACGCTCATCCAGGTGACGATCTCGGCGGGCGGGCTGTCTTTCCACGACGGGTAGTGGTTTTCGAAGCAGTCCCAGTCGCCGTCGAGTGCCCAGTAGTGGATCACCTCGTTGAACCGGAACGTGGTGATGAACGACCCGAGCCACCGCTTGCCCGTTCGCTCCGACCACGGCACGTAGAGCCGCTCGAGTTCACGGATGTAGTCGTCCTGTCGACCGGGCTTGGTCTGCATGATCTCCTGGATCACCAGGCCCGCCGTGAAATTCGACGCCTTGAGCTGGGCGAGCGGTTTGTTGCTGGCGCCCGCGTACATGATCCGCCCCTCACCCGAGGCGCCGATCTCGGACAGGAACGCCGCCCACTTCGCCGCCGCCTCCTCATGGCTGCCGCCGCGGGCCTGCGCCCTGCCGATGCGGGCGTAGTCGGCGAACGCGTCGATCTCCCAGACGATCGTGACTTGCGGCCAATGCCCGTTGTAGGGCGTGGTCTCCCAGATCGCGAACAGCCGCGCACCAAGCTCTGCCATCATCGGGTGATACACGTCGCAGAACACCTCGGTAAATCTCTCGCCCCGCCCCGACCCCAGGTCGATGGTCTCGTGCAGGTACAGAAGCGTGTGGCCGTGGTAGCGCTTCATGCTCATAGAGGGCCGCAGGTGGTTGACAGTGGCACCCAGCGAGCGTGACACTCATGGCGTGATTTGTAAAGGTGCGACGCTGACGCAACTGGCCGACGGTTTCTGCTTCGGCGAGGGACCCCGATGGTTCGAGGGGCTGCTGTGGTTCTCCGACATGCTCGGCGAGGCGCTGCACACGGTCAACCTGCACGGAGATATGACCAAGCTGGCGCTGGCGGGCCATGCGCCGTCGGGTCTCGGCTTTCGCCCGGACGGCTCGCTGTTGATCGCGTCGACCGAGAACCGGCAGGTCCTGCACTACGACGGCGAAACCGTCAGCACGCTGGCCGACCTGTCCAGCCTGGTGCCTGCGGACCTCGGCGACATGGTGGTCGATTCCCGCGGCCGCGCATACGTCGGATCGCAGGCTCGTGAGGGCGGCGCCATCGTGCGGGTGGACGTCGACGGGAAGGCGACCGTCGTCGCCGAGGATCTCGATTTCCCCAACGGGATGGTCATCACGCCCGACGGCAACACGCTGATCGTCGCGGAGTCGACCGGCCGACGGCTGACGGCATTCGCGGTCGACGAGTCGCTGTCGAACCGCAGGGTTTTCGCCGACGGACTCGACGGGCCGCCCGACGGCATCTGCCTCGACGCCTCGGGCGGAGTGTGGACGTCGATGACGTTGGCCAACCGATTCGACCGGATCGTCGAGGGCGGCACTGTCACCGATCGCATCGACATCGGTGACCGCATCGCGATCGCGTGCACGCTCGGCGGGCCCGAGCGCCGAACACTTTTCATGCTGTCGAGCACGAGCGCCTACCCGCAGCGGCTTGTCGGCACAAAGCTGTCCCGACTCGACGCGACAACCGTCGACGTCCCGGGAGCCGGCCTGCCGTGAGCGACTCGTACTACGAATTGATCGATACGACAGACGAACTCGGCGAAAAATTCATAGCCACGGACATGGTGCGCAGCACGTGGTCAGCCGCGATTCAGCATGGGGCACCGGTCTCGGCGCTGCTGGTACGCGCACTCGAGCGCTGTGAGCAGCGCGAGGACACCCGGTTGAGTCGCGTCATGATCGACCTGCTCGGAGGCGTGCCCGCCGAGGGCAATCTGTGGGTGCGCTCTCGAATCGAACGGTCCGGCAAGCAAATCGAGTTGGTCAGCGCCGAGATGCTGGCGCCGGGGCGCGACGGCGACCCGCGGCCCGTGGCGCGGGCCAGCGGGTGGCGGCTGAAGACGCTGGACACCTCTGAGGTCGTCCATGCGCCTGCGCCGCCGCTGCGCCCGGTTGCAGAGGCCAAAGGCCGTGACATGAAAAAGGATTGGGATCCCAACTACGTGCACAGCCTGGACTGGCGGTGGCTGACCAAGCCGATGAGCGATGGGCCTGGCGAATCGTGGATCAGGCCGGAGGTCGATCTGGTCAAGGGCGAGACGATGACGCCACTTGAGCGACTGTTCGCGGTGGCCGACGACGCCAACGGAATCGGAACCAAGCTCGACATCCGCAGGTGGACGTTCATGAACACCGACCTGGTGGTGCACATCCATCGGGTGCCCGACGGCGAGTGGGTCGGCATCCGCGCGGAAACCAACTATGGGCCCGACGGCATCGGCACCACGATCGGCACGCTGTTCGACGAGAGCGGAGCCGTCGGCGCCATCCAGCAGTCGGTGTTGGTACGCCCGATGCCCGGTCGCTGAGACAGTTTCGCGCTCACGCGCGTCCAGTCTCGTAGGTCAGTTCGCCGGCGGTCTCCCGGGCCTGCAAGTAGTCCGCGACCTTCTGGGCCACCTCGCCGTTCTCGGCGTCAACGGCGAGCAAGCTGCTCCCGTGCCATTCCAGTAGCGCGCCCAGCTCCAGCTCCAGCTCGGCAGCGACCCGATCCTTCGGAGCATTCTTCGCGCCGCTGTCCTTGCCGAACCAGACCCGGAAGGTGAACCGGCCCGACGGCCGCACCACCCGCTCGAATAGGTAATCCTCGTTCGTCGCGACGATGTCGCCGAGCGAGACGTTGTAGAGGAAGAACGGAATACAACACAGCTCGAACTCGGTGTCGGCGACCTGGCGACCGACCAGCTGTTCGAGTTCGTTGGTCGCGTCGGGCAACGCCGCGTCGAAGACGAAGTTCATCCGGTCCCGCCAGATCGGCGCGGCGTGCTGGATGTACACATCCGCCTGCGCCTTGGCCGCTGTGTTATCGGGTACGTCCATCTTCGCGGCGCGGCCACCGATCCGCTGGCGCAGCTCGGGACCGTGATGGTAACCGTCGTTGGCGGGTATCCCGCGCTTGAAATCGAAGGGCACAAGTTGCCTGCCGATCGCCTCCTCGAGGCATCGGAAGCATTCGAATGATTCGAGTCCCGAACTCTCCCAAAGCTCGTCTGTGACCATGTAGATGGCGTTATCGGCGTTGCCACAACCTGGGCATCGCAGATCTACTTCGACGTGGCTCCATTCGTAGCGGTGCACAGCGTCGTTGCTCCATTCGAACTCGCGCCAGCCGTGTGCCCCGTGGACCCTGACGAGGGACGCACCTGTGTCGTAGCCATACCGGTGCTCGATTCGCTCCATGGTGGTCTCGACGTCGACCAGTGTGTCGTGGCTGACGCTTTCGCGGTTGACGTCGCCGTAATCGTCGAAGCCCGACACGGTCACTGCCCACTCGACGTCTATGCCTTCTTGCAGCCGATACTCGAACTCCGTCACAACAGTTCAGCGTAGGGCGACGCGGCGACGCTGACCTCGCTAATCGACCAAACGCAGAGCCGCTGCCGGGCACTGCGTTACGGCCTGCCGCATCCGATCGCGGTCCGACTCGGGCCGCTCATTCTCGTGGATCAGCACCGTGCCGTCGTCCTGCACCTCGAACACGTCGTCGGCGATCGATTCGCAGATGCCGTGTCCTGTGCACTTATCGAGGTCGACTTCGACCCGCATGATCTCTCCTATTGGACGAACGCCGGGACGCGTTTGACTCCGTGGACGAAGCTGCTGTGCAGCAGGTCGGGTTCCCCGAACTCGACGCGCTTCAGCCGGGTCAGCAACTCGCGGAACAGGTTTCGCAATTCTGTCCTTGCAAGCTGGTTGCCGAGACAGAAATGTGGACCGCCACCGCCGAAGCCGAGGTGCGGATTCGGGGAGCGCTGCAGATCAAACCGGCCCGGATCCTCGAAAACCGATTCGTCGCGGTTGGCCGAGCAGTAGAACAGCCCCACTTTGTCGCCCGCGCTGACCGGCTGTCCGTTGATCTCGGTGTCCTCGGTGACGAAACGTGCGAACTGTAGAACGGGAGACGCGTAGCGCACGAATTCCTCGACGGCCTTGCCGATCCGGTTCTCGAAATCCTCCATCAGCCAGTCACGTTGGCCGGGATTCTCCGCAAGGGCCATCATCGCGTGCGTGGTGGCCTGCTTGGTGGTGTCGTTGCCCGCGGATGCCAGCAAGATCAGGAACGCGCCCATCTCCTCGTCGGTCAATCGGTGCCCGTCGACCTCCGCGTTGACGATGCTGGTCATCAGGTCGTCGCCGGGATTGGCGCGCCGGAACCTGGCCAACTCCTGCCCCGTGCTGTTGAGCAGCATGATCTCGTTGATCGTGGCCTGAGCGCGTTCCTCGAGTGAGCTGTATTCGTCGTCGCTGAGTCCGAACAGCTTTTCGGCGGCCTTGGCCACCGCGGGCTGGTCGGCCTTGGGGACACCGAGCATCTCCATGATCGTCAGCATCGGCAGCCGAGCCGAACATGCCTCGACGAAGTCGACGTTGCCCGCGCCGACGAGGTCGTCGACGATGGCCACCGCACTGCGTTGAATCTGTTCCTCGATCTGGCGGACATTTCGTGGCGTGAATGCCGAGCTGATCAGGCGCCGGTACGTGGTGTGTTGCGGTGGATCCATGGTCAGGAAGAACGACGCGAAGTGCTGAATCTCGGCGGGCATCGGGTCGAGCGCAACGCCCTGCGCGGAGGTGAACAACTCGGGGTGCTGGCTGACGAAACCGATGTCGGCGCGCCGCGTCAACGCCCAGTAGCCGGGCTCCTCCATCGGGAACATCGAAGGAAAAGGTTCGTGCCAGGTCAGCCCGTTACCCGCACGGAGCTGGGCGAACGTCTCATCGCGCGTCGCGAACGGCCGACTCCAGAAGTCATGTGACGTGATGTCGATCGGACTGTGTTCACGCGTCTGCACGGGGGCCACTGTCACCGATTCAGCGTGACACTTCGACGAAAATTTGTAAAGCTATGTCGGTGCAGCCGGTCGACAACTCGAGCCGCGAGCGGATTCTTGCCGCCACCGCGGAGGTGCTCGGCCGCAACGGCATGACCAAACTCAGCCTGTCCGCGGTCGCGCAACAGGCCGGCGTCTCACGGCCGACGCTCTACCGGTGGTTCGCCTCAAAGGGCGAGTTGCTCGACGCGCTGGGCATCTGGGAACGGCAAATGTACGAGCGAGGCGTTGCCGAGGCCTGCGCGGGACTGTCCGCGAACGAAAAGCTCGACGCCACATTGCGGTACATCGTCGCCTACCAACAGTCCTATCCTGGGCTACGCATCGTCGACATCGAGCCCGAACACATGATTCGTCGGCTGGCGCACATCATTCCCCTGATGCGCGCACGACTCGAGCGGCTGATCCCGGGGGCAGACGGCGCGGAGGCCGCGGCGACCGCGGTCCGGGTGGCGGTTTCGCACTACCTGGTCCGCAGCGACGACGATGCGGATTTCCTCGAACAGCTCCGGCACGCCGCACGCGTCAAGCACTACGCACCTTGATTTCGGCAAGGACTTCGTCGGTGTGCTCGCCCAGTCGCGGTGCGACCGAACGCGGCGAACACGGCGTGCCGTGAAAGTCGGCGGGCGTCGCCACCATCGGGATGCCTGCCTCGCCGTCGGGCACGTAGACGATGCCGCCCGCGGCGTGAAACTGCTCGTCGGCGACGACGTCTTCGATGGAGTTGATCGGCGACCAGAAGAAATCTGGCTCTGCCGCAAAGACTTTCGCCCATTCGTCGAGCGATTTTGTTGCGAAGATCTCGTCCAGTTCACCGATGAGTTCACCCGCATTGGCGGCGCGGGCGTGGGCCGAATCGTATCGCGGATCGGTCAACCAGTCGGACCTGCCGACGGCGCGGCACAGCGACGGCCAGTGCCGACTGCCCTGCAAGCCGACGATCCAGAACCGCCGCCCGTCCCCCGCCGTGTAGTTGTTCATGCACGGGTTGCCCATGGTCTCGCGCTGGCCGATCGCGATCGAATGCCCGGTCATCAGGAACGTGTTGAGGTCGAAGCTGACGGTGTAGGCACCCTGCCGGTACAGCGAGGTGCTGACCAGCTGTCCCTGCCCGGTTCGAACTCGGGCCACGAGGGCTGCGCACACCGCCGCCGCCAGCGTCATCCCCGCCGAGTGATCGCCCATGCCGCCGCGCTGGAACGGCGGGGTGTCCCCGGGCCGAGTCAGCAAGTGCGCCAAGCCCGCTCGCGCCCAGAACGCTGCGACGTCGTACGCCGCGCGGTCGGCATCGGGTCCGCTCTCGCCGTAGCCGGTGATCAGGCCGTAGACCAGTCGCGGGTTGCGGGCGGCCACCGTCTCGAAGTCCATGCCGACCCGCTTCAGTGCGCCAGGGCGGATGTTGGTGAGGAAAACGTCGGCGTCGCTGAGCAATTCGAAGGCCGTGGCGCGGCCGTCGTCGCTCCCCAAGTCGAGCACGATGCTGCGTTTGGAGCGGTTGTCCATCTCGAAGGGCGGGCTGGTGCCGTCCTCGATGCCGAGCATCCTGCCGAACATCCGCGCGGGATCACCTTCGGGCGGCTCGATCTTGATGACGTCGGCGCCCCAGTCGGCCAGGACTCCGCCCGCGGCCGGACCGGCTACCCACACGCCGAATTCGACGACCTTGACGCCCTCCAATGGTCCGGCCATCGTCACCCCTTCCCGCAGAGACTTTACAATTCCCAGCAATTTTGTAAACATGACGAGGTGAATCGGATTGCGCCGATCCTCGGCCTGGCATCGCACCTCGGCCGCGGGGTACAACGTATCGCCACTGACGCGATCGTCGGCCGCGTTCGATCGCTGCCACGCACGATCGGCGACCTCGACGCCGAGGCGCTGTCGCGGATCATGGGCCGAACCGTCGCGTCGGTGGTCGTGATCGGCGGCGACGCAGGCACCTCGTCACGGGCCAGGCTGGCACTGACAGGTGATGACGTCCCGAACTCGGTGTTCGTCAAGATGCCTGCCGAAACCATCGCCACCCGGCTGATGGGTGAGGTGGGCCGCCTCGCGGAGACCGAGACCCGCTTTTACGCCGAATTGGCTCCGGAGCTGACCGGCCTGCCGAAGTCGTACGGGTCGGTCTTCGATCCGCTGACCGGCGGCTTCGTGCTGGTGCTCGAGGACCTCGCGGTCGATCGGTGCGACTTCCCCGATACCCTGCATCCGCTCGACAAGGACCGGGCGGGTCTGATCGTCGCGCTGCTGGCGCGTCTGCACGCGACGTTCTGGAACCGCGTGCCCGGCTGGCTGTACACCGCCTCGGGTGACAGCCCGTCACTGATCGTCGGGTCGATGTTGAAGATGTCTGCCCGTCGCCTCGCCGAACGCACCGACATCCCGGTGCAGAACGGCCGATTCATCGACGAGAACTACCGTGCGGTGGCCCAACTGATCGACACGCCGCCGCACACGGTCATGCACGGCGACGCGCACCCGGGAAACGTCTACTTCCGCAACGGCGAGGCGGGGCTGCTCGACTGGCAGGCCGTGCGGCGTGGCCATCCGGGCCGCGAACTGGCCTACACGCTGATCACGTGCCTGACCACCGCGGATCGGCAAGCCTGCGAACGCGATTTGCTCGACGAGTACCGGCACGCTCTTGCCGCAGCGGGCGGCCCCGAACTCGGCCGCGACGAGTTGTGGGACCGCTACCGGCACGGCGCGCTGTATGCCTATGTGGCAGCGCTGATCACCGCGGGCATGGGCGGCATGCAGGAGGCGGACATCGCGCTGGAGGGTCTGCGGCGAGGAGTCGCCGCACTCGAAGACCTCGACACGGTCTCATTGCTTCAGAAGTCACTGTCATTGACCATCTAGGATCATCTGGACCAAAACGATTGAGGTCTTGGACGTGAACGAACCGCTACGCGACGCATCCGGAGGCGTTGAGGACTCCTCGACGAGGCACCGGATCCTCGTCGCGACCGCGGAAGTGCTCGGTAGCAGTGGCCAGACCAAGTTGAGCCTCTCGGAAGTGGCGCTGCAGGCCGGGGTGTCGCGGCCCACGCTGTACCGGTGGTTCGCCTCCAAGGGTGAATTGCTCGACGCGTTCGGCGTCTTCGAGCGCGAGATGTTCGACACCGGGATCAGCCGGGCGACGTCGGGCCTTCGGGGCACCGAGAAACTCGACGCTGCGCTGCGGTTCATCGTCGAATACCAGCAGTCGTACTCCGGTGTGCGGTTGGTCGACATCGAGCCCGAGGTCGTCATCGCGCAGCTGGGCAGGATCCTTCCGATGATGCGCGCACGCCTGCAGAAACTGATGCCGGGACCGAACGGGGCCGTCAAGGCCGCGACGGCCATCCGGGTCGCGGTGTCGCACTACATCGTGCGCAGCGATGACGGTGACCAGTTCCTGGCGCAGCTTCGCCATGCCGCGGGGATCAAGCAGAACGGGTGACATTTTCCCGCTAGTTTGTAAAGCTGTCTCCCATGACGCAAGTGCAGACTGAATCCGGCGTGCTCGCGGGCGACGAACGGATGCTCATCGACGGCGAATTGCAGATCACAAGCAGCAAAGCGACATTCGACGTCATCCATCCGGCCAGCGAGCAGGTGGCCGGTCAGGCGACGGACGGAACGGTCGAGGACATGGGTCGTGCCGTCGGGGCGGCGCGACGGGCGTTCGACGAGACCGACTGGTCGCGCGATCT
>DATJIX010000291.1:0-12389 GCA_035492865.1 Mycobacterium sp.
ATCGAGAACGTACCGCGACTGGTGCCGGGCTGGACCAAACCGATCATCATCGGCCGCCACGCGTTCGGCGACCAGTACCGCGCCGACACCTTCAAGGTCGACAAGCCCGGCACGTTCACGATCAGCTTCACGCCGGATGACCGCTCCGAGCCGATCGTGCACGACGTCGTTCACATCCCTGAAGGCGGCGGCGTGATGATGGGGATGTACAACTTCAAGAAGTCGATTCAGGACTTCGCCCGGTCGTCGTTCAACTATGGGCTGCAACAGAAATACCCCGTCTACCTGTCGACGAAGAACACGATCCTCAAGGCCTACGACGGGATGTTCAAGGACGAGTTTCAGCGCATCTTCGACGAGGAGTACAAAGACACCTTCGACGCCGCGGGCCTGACCTACGAGCACCGGCTGATCGACGACATGGTGGCCTCCTGCCTGAAATGGCCGGGCGGCTACGTGTGGGCGTGCAAGAACTACGACGGCGACGTCCAGTCCGACCTGGTCGCGCAGGGCTACGGCTCACTGGGGCTGATGACGTCGGTGCTGCTGACGCCAGACGGCAAGACGATCGAGGCGGAGGCCGCGCACGGCACCGTCACCCGTCACTACCGCCAGTACCAGCAGGGCAAGCCAACATCGACCAACCCGATCGCGTCGATCTTCGCGTGGACTCGCGGGCTCGAGCATCGCGGCAAGCTGGACAACACCCCCGAGGTGATCGAGTTCGCAAACGCGTTGGAGGCCAGCGTGATCGGCACGGTCGAGGGCGGTCAGATGACCAAGGATCTGGCGCTGCTGATCGGCGAGGATCAGCCGTGGCAGACCACCGAGGAGTTCCTCGACGCCATCGCGGTCAATTTCAAGAAGGCGCTCGACGCCGCTTAGCCGGTGGCCTTGTGCGGCGGGGGCGGCGCGTATCGGTCGACGAAGCTGACGATCAGGTCGGCTACGCGCTGAGGTGCCTCGAACATCGGGATGTGCCCGACACCGTCCAGATGCGTGATCTGGGTGCGCTCCGGAAGGTGTTTGGTGAAGTGCCGGGTGAACCGTGGATGCGGCAGCACGTGGTCTTTCTCGCAGATGACCAGATGCGTCGGCGCGGAGCCCTCGGCCAGCTCCAGCAGACCAGGCAGCAGCAGAGACTTGACCAGCAGCTGGTAGTACGCCGGGCAATGGGTGACATCGTCGATGATGTCGCGCCAGTCCTCGTCGCTGAGCCGGTCGGCGCTTGCGCTGATCGGTACGAAGGCGACCTGACGGACGTATGGCAGGTTCAGCGCACGCTGGCCGAGCGCCTTGGCGGTCAACCAAACGGGCAAGCCCGCCAGGAACTTGAAGACGATCTCGAACTTCGCGGGGGTGAAATGGCTCCAGCCGCCGGCGGGCGCGATACCTGTCAGGGTCCGGGCCCGGCCGCGGCGCTCCAGCTCGAAGGCCACCCAGCCGCCGAGCGAGTTGCCGACGATGTGTGCGGTGTCCCAGCCCAGCGCGTCCATCCGACGTTCGATGTCGTCGGCCAGCGCCCGTGAGCTCAGGAAAAACGGGCCCTTACCACCGCCGTTGTGGCCGAGCATGGTGGGCGCGAAAACCTCGTAGCGCCCCACCTCAGCAATCAGCGGCGCGACGCCTTTCCACACGTTCTGGGACATCATGAACGGGTGTAGCAACAACATCGGCTCGCCGGAACCCAGGTGGATCGGTGCGCGGTCGGTCATGCTGCCGACCATAAAGGTGATACCGGCGGTACCGCAAGCCCGCAGGATGTGGCGCGAACGTTCCTTACCGCTCGAAAAATCGCCGGAATTTCGAGCGGTAAGGAACGTTCGCCGGGGTCGGATACGGTCTGACGCTGTGTCTTCGCTGACCGTCTCCACCATCAACGTCAACGGCATCCGCGCGGCGATCAAGCAGCGGTCGGAAGAGAACCTCGGGCTGCTGCCATGGCTGGCCGAGACGACGGCCGACGTGGTGTGCCTGCAGGAGACGCGGGCCGACGACGACCAACTGGCCGCGGCGCTGGGCCCCGCGCTGTCCGACGGCTGGCACCTGGCATCGGCGGGCGGAGATCTCAAGGGCCGCAACGGAGTTGCGGTGCTGAGCCGGCACCCGATCAAGTCGGTGCGCGACCTGGGCGTCGACGAGTTCGCGCTGCACGGCCGCTACGTGGAGGTCGATATCGACGGGCTGACCGTCGCGAGCGTCTACATCCAGACCGGTGAGGCGGGAACCGACCGCCAGCTGGAGAAGGAGCGGTTCATGGCGGCGCTCGCGCACCGGATGTCGACGCTGACCGACCGCGACGCCGTCGTCTGCGGTGACTGGAACATCGCGCACACAGAAAATGACATCAAGAATTGGCGCGGCAACGTGAAGAAGTCCGGATTTCTGCCCGCCGAACGGCAATGGCTGACCGAACTTCTGGCCGCGGGCTGGGTCGACGTGGTTCGGGTGCTCCATCCCGACGTCGCCGGGCCGTACTCGTGGTGGTCGTGGCGGGGGAGGGCGTTCGACAACGACGCCGGCTGGCGCATCGACTACCAGCTGGCGACGTCGGGGTTGGCGGCGCGCGCCGGCTCCGCGCGGGTGGAGCGGGCGGCCGCGTATGCGCTGCGCTGGTCCGACCACGCGCCGGTGACGGTCGAATATTCACCTGGGCTGCGCTGTGAGCCTGGCCGCTGACGGATAGGGTCAGCCAATGAGCGATCCCAGCGGTGCCCCGCAGCGTCATCGCGTCGTCATCATCGGTTCCGGGTTCGGCGGCCTGTTCGCCGCAAAGCACCTCAAGCGCGCGGACGTCGACGTCACGTTGATCGCGAAGACAACTCACCACCTGTTCCAGCCGCTGCTGTACCAGGTCGCAACGGGCATCCTGTCGGTCGGCGAGATCGCGCCCGCGACGCGAATCATCTTGCGTAAGCAGAAGAATGCGCAGGTTCTGCTCGGCGACGTGGTCGGGATCGACCTGAAGAACAAGACCGTCACCTCCAAACTGCTCGACTGGGAGCGGGTGACGCCGTTCGACAGCCTCATCGTCGCCGCGGGCGCGCAGCAGTCCTACTTCGGCAACGACCATTTCGAGGCGTTCGCGCCGGGCATGAAGACCGTCGACGACGCTCTCGAACTGCGCGGGCGCATCCTCGGTGCGTTCGAGGCCGCCGAGGTCACCACGTCGGAGGCGGAGCGAAAGCGCAGGCTGACGTTCGTCGTCGTCGGGGCGGGACCGACGGGTGTGGAGGTCGTCGGGCAGATCGCCGAGCTCGCCGACCGGACCCTGGCCGGGGCGTTCCGCACCATCGACCCGGCCGCGGCCAGGGTGATCCTCGTCGAGGCTGCACCCGCCGTGTTGCCGCCGATGGGCCCCAAGCTCGGGCTGAAGGCGCAGCGCAGGCTGGAGAAGATGGGCGTCGAGGTCAAGCTGAACACGATGGTCACCGACGTCGACTACATGGGTCTGACCGTCAAAGAAGGCGGCGAAGAGCACCGCATCGAGGCTGCCGTCAAGGTGTGGTCGGCGGGAGTGCAGGCCAGCCCGCTCGGCAAGCTGGTGGCTGAGCAGTCCGATGGCACTGAGGTCGACCGGGCCGGGCGCGTCGTCGTCGAACCGGATCTGACCGTCAAGGGTCATCCCAACGTGTTCGTCATCGGTGACCTGATGAGCGTGCCGAATGTGCCAGGCATGGCCCAGGGCGCGATTCAGGGCGCCGTCTACGCCACCAAGCAGATCAAGGCTGAGCTCAAGGGCCCGGAAAAAGGGGGAGACCCGGCGAATCGCCAGCCGTTCAAGTACTTCAACAAAGGCAGCATGTCGACGATCTCGCGGTTTTCCGCGGTGTGCCAGATCGGCAAGCTGGAGTTCGGCGGCTTTCTGGCCTGGCTGGCCTGGCTGGGCCTGCACCTGTACTACCTCGTCGGCGGCCGCAACCGCGTCGTCGCGGTCTTCTCGTGGTTCATCACCTTCCTCGGCAGGGGCCGCGGTCAGATGGCGATCACTGAGCGCTGGGTATTCGCGCGTCGGGCCATCGAGGAATCCCGGGAGCAGAGCGCCCAAAAATCCATTGGATGACGCGTGCCAAGATTGACTCATCATGAGCACTTCTCGCCGCGTCGTCTTCTCTGGTGTCCAGCCCACGTCTGATTCCCTGCACCTGGGCAACGCTTTAGGCGCGATCAAGCAGTGGGTCGGCATGCAGGACGACTACGACGCGTTCTTCTGCGTCGTCGATCTGCACGCCATCACCATCCCGCAGGATCCCGAGCAGTTGCGGCGGCGCACACTGGTGACCGCCGCGCAGTATCTGGCGTTGGGCATCGACCCGTCGCGCAGCACGATCTTCGTGCAGAGCCACGTCCCCGCCCACGCCGAACTCGCTTGGGTGCTGGGCTGTTTCACCGGTTTCGGCCAGGCGCAGCGGATGACGCAGTTCAAGGACAAGTCGCAAAAGGAAGGCAGCGAGGCCACCACCGTCGGACTGTTCACCTACCCGGTCCTGATGGCCGCCGATGTCCTGCTCTACGACACCGATCTGGTGCCCGTCGGCGAGGACCAGCGCCAGCACCTGGAGTTGGCCCGCGACGTCGCACAGCGGTTCAACGCCCGCTTCCCTGACACCTTTGTGGTGCCCGATGTGCTGATCCAGAAGGCCACGGCCAAGATCTACGACCTGCAGGATCCGACGTCGAAGATGAGCAAGTCGGCGGCCACCGAGGCCGGGCTGATCAGCCTGCTCGACGAGCCGAAGACGTCGGCCAAGAAGATCCGTTCGGCGGTCACCGACAGTGAGCGCGAGATCCGCTTCGACCAGGCCGCCAAGCCCGGCGTGTCGAACCTGCTCACCATCCAGTCCGCGGTCACCGGCACCGATGTCGACAAGCTCGTCGAGGGCTACGCGGGGCGCGGCTACGGAGACCTGAAGACCGAGACGGCCGAGGCCGTCGTCGAGTTCGTGACGCCGATCAAGGCGCGGGTCGACGAACTGCTCGCCGATCCGGCCGAACTCGAGGCGGTGCTCGCTGCGGGCGCCGAGCGCGCCAGGGACGTGTCTGCGAAGACCCTCAAGCGGGTATATGACCGGTTAGGGTTCTTAGCGCCACGCGCGTAACGCTTTCGGGGGAGGGTCGGATGGCAGAACCGGCCGAGCCGGCCAAACCCGGGATGCTGGATCGCCTGCGGACGCGGTACGCCTGGTTCGACCACGCGATGCGCGCGCAGGAGCGCTATCAGAACAGCAAGGGCGACTTCTACGCGGCGGGCATCACCTACTTCACGATCTTCGCGTTGTTCCCGTTGCTGATGGTCGGATTCGCGGTCGGCGGCTTCGTGTTGGCGGGCAATCCCGAACTGCTCGCGCAGATCGCGGCGCAGATCAAATCGAAGGTGTCCGGCGATTTGGGTGATCAGCTGATCGGTCTGATGGACTCGGCGATCAAGTCGCGCACCTCGGTCGGCATCATCGGCCTGGCCACCGCCGCGTGGGCCGGACTGGGCTGGATGGCCAACCTGCGCGAGGCGCTCAGCCAGATGTGGGGTCTGATGCGCCAGGAGCCGCCCGGGTTCCTTCGCACCAAGCTGTCCGATCTTGTCGCAATCGTGGGCTTCTTCGTGGCGATTGTCGTCACCATTGCGATGACCGCGGTCGGCAGTTCGGATCTGATGAAGCATGTCCTGGAATGGCTTGGGCTGGAAAATGTTCCGGGCGTCGACCTTGGGCTGCGGCTGGCGTCGCTGCTGGTGTCGATTGTGATCTCGTGGCTGCTGTTCGTCTGGGTCATCGCGCGGTTGCCCCGGGAGAAGGTGACCTTTCGCAGCGCGATGCGGGCCGCGCTGATGGCCGCGGTGGCCTTCGAGATCTTCAAGCAGGTCGGCTCGATTTATCTGCGATCTGTAGTGACCGGTCCGGCGGGTGCGACGTTCGGCCCGGTGCTGGGCCTGATGGTGTTCGCCTACATCACCGCGCGGCTGATCCTGTTCGCGACGGCGTGGGCGGCGACGTCGACCGAAAACCTTGTTCCCGCACCGGTCGCCCCGCCGGCGCCCGCCCAGATCACTCCGAGGGTGCAGATCCGCGAGGGCCTAGGGGTACGTGGGACGTTGGCCGCTGTGGCGGCGGGAGCGATTGGCGCGCTGAGCCTTTCGCGACTACGCAGACGCTAGTGCCGCACGCAGCGCGTCGACGGATGGCATCTCCTGTGCCGACATGTCGGTCGTTTGCGCTGCGCCCATGAAGACCACTTCGGACGTCATGACGTCACCGCGGAAGCGCACAAAGAGTCCGACGGAAGTCGTCGTGAGGGTGCGCTCCGTCAGCTGCAGGCTCATCATGGTTCCGCTTGCCGCGATGGTATCGGCGTCGACAACGAAGTCACCGAACTCCGTCCACATCAGCACACCGGCGGCCGCCTGGCCGGGAGCGCCTTCGACGATCGCGCTGCCGGGAAGTGACACCGTCGTTCCGCCGATGTGCATCACCACCTCGAAGGCAGGATCCAATGCCGCTGCCACGTAGCCGGATTCGCCGAGGAGTTCGCCAACGAGGCGCTTGCCGAACGCTTTCGTTGACGGTCCGGCGGCCGGTTCGCGGTACCGGTCGAACGACTTGAGGATCCGACTCTGCAGGGAATCCTCAGCGGGCATCAGTGCGACGGGCGCCGGTTCAGCGACCGCGCGCCAAGGATGAGCCCCAACACGATGATCGAGCCGACGATGGCCACGCCCACCCGGACCGGCATCGCGTCGATGTCCGCCAGCGGTGCCGACGCGGCGGCCGCTGCCGGGTTGGCCACCGTCGTCGGGGTGGTCGCCAGCAGCGAGGGATCGGGTTCGATGAGTGTGCCGACCTTGGTGCCCGGCGCCGTCGCGAATCCGTAGTCGAGCAGATGCGCCGCCTGCTCCCACGGCGCGATCGGCTGCCGGGTGCCCCGCATCAGCACGGCCATCAGCCGGCGACCGTCGTGATTGGCTGCGCCGACGAAGGTTTGGCCCGCGTCGTCGGTGTAGCCGGTCTTGCCGCCCATCGCGCCCGGGTAGTTGTACAGCAGCTGGTTGTCGTTCTCCACCGGATAGCCGACGTCGCCGCGGCCCGGGAAGTCGAAGCTGCGGGTGGCCACGATGTCGGCGAAAGCCGGGTTCTGCCAAGCGAACCGGTAGAACAAGCCGATGTCGTAGGCCGACGTGCTCATGCCTGGTCCGTCGAGGCCCGACGGTGTGGCGGCGCGGGTGTCGTGACCGCCGAGCTTGCCTGCCAGATCGTTGATCTTCTGCACGGCGGTGTCCATGCCGCCGAGTTGCATGGCCAGCGCATGCGCGGCGTCATTGCCGGAGTGCATCAATAGGCCGTGCAGCAGATCGTTGATCGAATAGAAGCCGTTCTCGCCGACCCCGACCTTGGTGCCCTCGGCGTTGGCGTCGTCCTGGGTGCCCGCGACGACCTTGTGGATCGGCAGGTCCTTGAGCGACTGAATGGCGATCAGCACCTTGATGATGCTGGCCGGGCGATGGCGGCCGTGCGGATCGCGCGCGGCGATGATGTCGCCCGTGTCCAGGTCGGCGACCAGCCACGCCTCGGCGGAGATGTCTTCGGGTACCGGCGGCGTATCGGGTGCGGTGATGATCCCGCATCCGGACAGCGCGTCGCCGCCCAGCGGCTTGGCAGGCACCGGCAGGGGTGCCGGCGGATCGCCGGCCTCCGGCACCTCAGAGGAATCGACCGCGGGCGGCGTCGACTCCCGGTAGGGGCAGGCCGGGGCCTCCGGTGCCGCGTTCGGCTCGGCAATTGCCGTCGCCGGACCAGCCACCAGGAAAAACGCCGCTGCCAGCGCGGCGGCGCGCGAGCACACGATTCGAAAGTTCGCCATCGTGAGCGCAGATTAGGCGATCAGCGGGTGATTTCCGGGGAGCCACGCTGTGACTTATGAGGTTGAAGTTACAAATGTGACTACGAGCTCGGGATCGTGCAGTAGGCCACCGCCGGAAATTCGATGGTGCCCATCCACAATCTGCCCTCGGATTCGACGAGACCCGTCACCGCGCCGAACGACGGGTGTGTCATGCGTAGCCCCGCCACGGCTTCGCCGCTGTCGGGATCGAAAGCGACCGCCCACACCTCGGGTTTGATCTGCGGTTGCAGATTGTCGGGCAGTTTCCACAGCAGCTTGCGCAGCACGGGCGGCGTCTTGGGAAGGAACTCCGCCATCGGGTTGGTCGCCGACACCATCGCGACCCAGATTCGACCGTCGGCACCGGTGGAGATGTTGTCGGGCATTCCTGGCAGATTCGACGCGAGCGCCGTCACCGATCCGGCTTGCGGTCCAGTCAGCCAGTACTTCGACAACCGGCGCGCTTGGGTCTCGGCGAACACCAGGGCCGAACCGTCGACGGTCGTCGTGACTCCGTTGGCGAAGTACAAACCGGGTACGACGGTCAGCACGGTGCCGTCGGCATCGCGCCGGAACAGGCTGCCGCGTGGCCGCGCCTCGAATATGGCGCCCTTGAAATGCGCGTAGGTGAACGCACTCGTCGACTCGGTGAAATAGATTGTGCCGTCGGCTGTTTCGGTGACGTTGGAACAGAACTGGAGCTTGCGGCCGTCAACCTCTTCGACAAGAGGTTCGAACTTGCCGCTGCCGGTGTCCATCGCCAGCAGCCCGCCGGGGCTGGTGCACACCAGCAGC
This sequence comes from Mycobacterium sp., assembly GCA_035492865.1. Lineage (GTDB taxonomy): Bacteria > Actinomycetota > Actinomycetes > Mycobacteriales > Mycobacteriaceae > Mycobacterium. Next base: position 8,668 of record DATJIX010000291.1, read on the forward strand.
CGGCCATCGCGAGCCACCGTCAGTCCCAGCGGCCTGCCACTGGTTTCCCCGACGACCGTCGGCTTGCCATCGGGCGAGATGCGGACGATGCGGCCGTCGATCAGGCCCGCCCAGATGTTCCCGTCAGCATCGACCACCACGTCCTCTGGCGCGTCACCGGGCAGAGGCACGATCGTCAGGTCGGCAGGCCCGAAGTCGGGCAGCGGATCGACGGGCGGCGGTGTCCAACGGACAGGGTCGACCGGCGGCTTGCGTGTGGTGGTTGTCACCGGTCGACCGTAGCCGTTGAGCTAGAGCATTCGACTCGCTTCGCTGAGCACGCGATGCAGGATGTCATAAATCGCGTCGAACTCCTTCTGCCCGCTGATCAGCGGCGGCGCCAGCTGCACGACTTGGTCGCCGCGGTCGTCGGCACGGCAGTACAGGCCTGCCTCGAACAGCGCGCTGGTCAAGAACCCTCGCAGCAGCCGCTCGCTCTCCTCGTCGTTGAAGGTTTCCTTGGTGGTCTTGTCCTTGACGAGTTCGATGCCGTAGAAGAAGCCCTCGCCGCGGACATCGCCGACGATCGGCAGTTCGTATAGCTTCTCCAGCGTCGCGCGGAATACGGGCGCCATCTCCTTGACGTGCTCGTTGATGCCCTCGCGCTCGAAGATGTCGAGGTTGGCCAGCGCCACCGCGCTCGAGACGGGATGCCCGCCGAAGGTGTAGCCGTGGGCGAAGGTCGTCTTGCCGTCGTTGAACGGCTCGAACAGCCGGTCGGAGGCGATCATCGCGCCGATCGGCGAGTAGCCCGACGTCAAACCCTTTGCGCAGGTGATGATGTCGGGCACATACCCGAAGTCGTCGCAGGCGAACATCGAGCCGATGCGGCCGTAGGCGCAGATCACTTCGTCGGAGACCAGCAGCACGTCGTACTCGTCGCAGATCTCACGGACCCGCTCGAAATATCCGGGCGGCGGCGGGAAACAGCCACCGGCGTTCTGCACCGGTTCGAGGAACACGGCGGCGACGGTGTCGGGGCCTTCGAATTCGATGGCCTCGGCGATCCGGTTCGCGCAGTACTGGCCGAATGCCTTGGCGTCGTGTGCGTAGGGTTCGGGCGCGCGGTAGAAGTTGGTGTTAGGAGCACGGAAGCCGCCAGGCGTCAGCGGTTCGAACTGCGCCTTGAACGCGGGAAGGCCGGTGATCGCCAGGGCGCCCTGCGGTGTGCCGTGGTAGGCGATGGCCCGCGAAATCACCTTGTGCTTACCGGGTTTGCCGGTGAGCTTGAAGTAGTTCTTGGCCAGCTTCCACGCGCTCTCCACGGCTTCGCCGCCGCCGGTGGTGAAGAACACCCGGTTCAGATCGCCCGGCGCATACCCGGCGATCCGCTCGGACAGCTCGATCGCCGTCGGTGTGGCGTAGGACCACAGCGGGAAGAACGACAGTGTCTCGGCCTGCTTGGCCGCGGCCTCGGCGAGTTCCTTGCGGCCGTGGCCGACCTGAACGACGAAAAGGCCTGAGAGGCCGTCGATATAGCTCTTGCCCTTGTCGTCCCAAATATATACGCCCTCGCCGCGGGTGATGATCGGCGGTGTGATCCCTGCACCGTGGCGGGCGAAGTGCCCCCACAGGTGGCGGTTGGCCTTGGCTCCCAGGTCGGTTGAAATTTCTTGTGCGATATCGGTGGTTGTCATCTAGTACCCCAATTGTATTGCTGCTTAACGAGTTTCAGGTAAACAAGCGTCTCGGTGGATATCACCCCAGGAAGTGCGCGAATCTGAGTATTGAGTAGGTCAAGAAGGTCGTCGTCGTCCTCACAGACAACTTCGACGATGGCGTCGAACGAGCCCGCGGTGAGCACCACGTAGTCGACCGACTCGATGTTGGCGAGCTTCTCGGCAACCCGGGTGGTGTCCCCGGTGCAACGGATACCGATCATCGCCTGGCGCGCGAAGCCCAGTTGCATCGGATCGGTGACGGCCACGATCTGCATGACGCCGGCGTCGACCATCCGCTGGACGCGCTGACGCACCGCGGCCTCCGACAGGCCGACCGCCTTGCCGATGCCCGCGTATGACCGGCGGCCGTCCTGCTGCAGCTTCTCGATGATCTGCTTCGACAGCTCGTCGAGCTGGAACGCTGCGCCAGGTCGAGACTGGTTCACGCGGAACGAGACGGGGCCCAACGGTTGCGGAGGTCCCGGGTTAGCCATGCCTGAGATTGTGCACGGAATCCGTCGTTACAAGCAACCACAACTATGAATTCCCTCGTTTTGAAGGCCTCGCGCAGGGGTAATGCGTAGCTTGGCCGCTCACCGTCGGCTAGCGTTGGGCCATGACTCTGGTTTCCAAGACCGTCGCAACCAGCGTGGCAGGCAGCTGGATCGACGGAGCCCCGGTGATCACCGGCGGTGGCCTGCATCAGGTGATCAACCCCGCGACCGGCGAGCCCGTTGTCGACTATGCGCTCGCGAGCCCCGCGGACGTCGACCGGGCGGTGGCGTCGGCCCGCAAGGCACTGACGGGCTGGGCGACGGCGACGCCCGCCGAGCGTTCTGCGGTGCTGGCCAAGCTGGCGAAGCTGGCCGACGACCACGCCGACGAACTGGTGGCCGAGGAGGTCAGCCAGACCGGTAAGCCCGTGCGGCTGGCCACCGAGTTCGACGTGCCGGGCAGCGTCGACAACATCGACTTCTTCGCCGGTGCGGCGCGCCACCTCGAGGGCAAAGCCACCGCGGAGTACTCCGGTGATCACACGTCGAGCATCCGTCGCGAGGCGATCGGTGTGGTCGGCACCATCACGCCGTGGAACTACCCGCTGCAGATGGCCGTGTGGAAAGTGTTGCCCGCATTGGCCGCCGGCTGCACGGTGGTGATCAAGCCCTGCGAGCTCACGCCGCTGACGACGTTGACCCTGGCTCGGTTGGCCAGCGAGGCCGGACTGCCCGATGGTGTGTTCAACGTGGTGACGGGCGCAGGCGCGGACGCAGGCACCGCGCTGGCGGGACATCCCGATGTCGACGTGGTGACGTTCACCGGGTCGACGGCCGTCGGTCGCAAGGTGATGGCCGCCGCCGCGGTGCACGGCCACCGCGTGCAGCTGGAACTGGGCGGCAAGGCGCCGTTCGTGGTCTTCGACGACGCCGACCTGGACGCCGCGATCCAGGGCGCGGTCGCGGGATCACTGATCAACACCGGACAGGACTGCACCGCAGCGACGCGGGCGATCGTGGCCCGCGAGTTGTACGACGACTTCGTCGCGGGTGTCGGCGAGGTGATGGGCAAGATCGTCATCGGCGACCCGCATGACCCGAACACCGATCTGGGCCCGCTGATCTCGGCGCCGCACCGCGAGAAGGTGGCAGCCATGGTGGCGCGCGCCCCCGGTGAGGGTGGCCGCATCGTCACCGGCGGCAGCGCGCCCGACCTGCCCGGCTCGTTCTATCAGCCGACGCTGATCGCCGATGTCGCCGAGCAGTCGGAGATCTACCGCGACGAGATCTTCGGCCCGGTGCTGACAGTGCGGTCGTTCACCGATGACGACGACGCGCTACGCCAGGCCAACGACACCGTCTACGGTTTGGCGGCCTCGGCCTGGACCCGCGACGTCTACCGTGCGCAGCGCGCGTCGCGTGAGATCAAGGCCGGTTGTGTGTGGATCAACGACCACATCCCGATCATCAGCGAGATGCCGCACGGTGGTGTCGGCGCCTCGGGCTTCGGTAAGGACATGAGCGACTA
>DATJIX010000292.1:0-2400 GCA_035492865.1 Mycobacterium sp.
GTGTGACACCCTTAGCTCAGCATCGAAAACCCGTCAGAAACCCCTCACCAAGCCGGCGGAAGGCCACAGACCCATGCCGCACCGCTACAAGGTTCGCGAGATCGCTCAGCAGTCCGGACTGAGTGAGGCCACCGTCGACCGCGTCCTCAACGAGCGGCCGGGGGTGCGGGAAAACACCAGGGCAGAGGTCATGCAGGCGATCGCGGACCTGGACAAGCAGCGGGCTCAACTGCGGCTGGTCGGCCGCCGCTACCTCATCGACGTCGTCATGCAGACGCCGCAGCGGTTCTCTGACGCCTTCCGCGCCGCGGTGGAGGCCGAACTGCCCGCCTTCGCACCGGCCATGGTGCGGGCGCGTTTTCATCTGTGGGAATCGGGCTCGACGGCGCAGATGGTCGACGCGCTCGGCGACCTGCGGGGCAGCCATGGCGTGGTGCTGAAAGCGCAGGACGAGCCCGACGTCGCCGATGCGATCGATCGCCTCGTCAACGGTGGCGTGCCCGTGGTGACCTATGCGACCGACGTGCCGGCCAGTTCGCGCTGCGGGTACGTCGGCATCGACAACCACGGAGCAGGGGTGACCGCGGCGTATCTGATGAACCAGTGGCTGGGCGCCACACCGTCGGATGTGCTCATCACACTGTCCCGCACGGTGTTCCGCGGCGAGGGGGAGCGCGAGGTGGGCTTCCGTTCCGCGCTGCGCGCCTCGGGCCGACGCATCGTGGAGGTCAGCGACAGCGACGGCATCGATGCGACCAATGAGAGGTTGGTGCTCGAGGCGCTCGAACGGCACCCCAATGTGGAGGCGGTGTACTCCGTCGGCGGCGGTAATACCGCCACGGTCGCGGCGTTCGATGCCTTGGGTCGGGTTTGCCGCGTCTTTGTCGCCCACGACCTCGACGCCGACAACCGGCGGCTGCTGCGCGAAGGCCGGCTCTCCGTTGTGCTGCACAACGACCTGCGTGCAGATGCGAGGCTCGCGATCCGGTTGATCCTTCAGGAGCGCGGAGCTTTGCCGGCCGAGCCGTCACGGCCGGTTCCCATCCAGGTGATCACGCCATACAACTTGCCGAGCTAGTGCTAGCGGGTGGCTACTGATCGGTAACCATTTCCTTATTAATGGCACCGAGTGCCAACGTGACGGAAAACACAATTGTGTCTCAGGCCGGTCGCTGGCACCTGCGCTGATCAGTGGGTTCTATCCCAGGTCACCCGTGCGTCGCCTGCGCGTCGGGTAAAGGCCTGCCTAAGAGAAGTGCAATAATCGGTACTGGCAGTGACATCAAAATTTTGGTGGATGTCCCACGGCGGCGCGTCGGCCTGACCGCGACTCGGAGGACTTCGCCGGACGGTACCGGAAGGCAGGCGAGTGGGGGCGAACGGAAACGGCGCCAATCCAGCGACGCGCACCAAGCTCGAAAAGGTCGTTATCCGTTTCGCCGGCGACTCCGGCGACGGCATGCAGCTCACCGGTGACCGGTTCACCTCTGAAGCCGCATTGTTCGGCAATGACCTTGCGACGCAACCGAATTACCCCGCGGAGATCCGCGCGCCACAGGGCACGCTGCCCGGCGTCTCTTCGTTCCAGATCCAGATTGCCGACTACGACATCCTGACGGCGGGTGACCGGCCCGACGTGCTCGTCGCGATGAACCCGGCCGCGCTCAAGGCCAACGTGTCCGATCTGCCCCGCGGCGGCCTGATCATTGCCAACTCCGACGAGTTCACCAAGCGAAACCTCGCGAAGGTCGGCTACGAAGCCAACCCGCTCGAGACCGATGAGCTGTCCGACTACGTCGTGCAGCCCGTCGCGATGACCACGCTGACCCTCGGTGCCGTCGAGGCGATCGGCGCCTCCAAGAAGGACGGTCAGCGCGCCAAGAACATGTTCGCCCTCGGCCTGCTGTCGTGGATGTACGGCCGCGAGCTCGAGCACAGCGAGGCGTTCATCCGCGAGAAGTTCGCCCGCAAGCCCGATATCGCCGAGGCCAACGTGCTGGCGCTCAAGGCGGGCTGGAACTACGGCGAGACCACCGAGGCGTTCGCGAGCACCTACGAGGTGTCGCCCGCAAAGCTGACATCCGGTGATTACCGCCAGATTTCGGGCAACACGGCGCTGGCGTACGGCCTCATCACCGCGGGCCAGCTCGCGGATATCCAGCTGGTGCTCGGCAGCTACCCGATCACCCCGGCGTCGGACATCCTCCACGAACTGTCCAAGCACAAGAACTTCAATGTGCTGACGTTCCAGGCCGAGGACGAGATCGCAGGCATCGGCTCGGCGATCGGTGCGTCCTACGGCGGCGCGCTGGGCGTGACGACGACGTCGGGCCCCGGTATCTCGCTGAAGTCCGAGGCGATCGGTCTTGCGGTGATGACCGAGCTTCCGCTGATCGTCGT
>DATJIX010000293.1:0-3589 GCA_035492865.1 Mycobacterium sp.
CGCTGGTCCAGTTCGCCCTTGTTGGGCCACAGCGATGCCGCCCGTTCCGCCTGCGCGGTGATCGAAAGTGACGGATTCACACCGAGATTCGCCGAAACCGACGCCCCGTCGTGCACCGACAGCGTCGGATATCCGTACACCCGCTGATACGGGTCGATCACGCCATGCTCAGCCGAATCGCCGATCGCGGCCCCACCCAGGTAGTGAGCGGTGAGCGGGATGTTGAACAGCTCGCCCCAGGTGCCGCCCGCCACGCCGTCGATCTTCTCGGCGATCCTGCGGGTGACCTCGTTGCCTGCCGGGATCCACGACGGATTGGGCTGACCGTGGCCCTGCTTGCTGTCGAGGCGTCGGAAGCCCAGCTTGCTGCGCCGCGTGAACGTGGTGATCGAGTTGTCGAGATGCTGCATCACCAGTGCGATCACGGTGCGCTCGCTCCACCGGCTCGGATTGAGCATCCGCAGTATTCCGCGCGGATCCTCACGCGCGCTGTCCAGCAACTGCTTCCAGCGCGGAATGTCTGTCCCGCCCGGTCCGGCGCCGTCCGTCATCAACGTCTGCAGCAGTCCCATCGCGTTGGAGCCCTTGCCGTAGCGCACCGGTTCGACGTGGGTGTCGGACGTGGGATGGATCGACGAGGTGATCGCGACGCCGTGGGTCAGGTCGAGATCCGGCTTGACGGTCAGCGTGGCCGCGCCGACGATCGACTCGGAGTTGGTCCGAGTCAGCACGCCGAGCTTGTCGGACAGCTTGGGCAGCTTGCCCTTGTCACGCATCTTGAAGAGAAGTTTCTGAGTGCCCCACGTGCCTGCGGCCAGCACCACGTGCGAGGCGGTGTACGTCCGGCGCTTGAACGGAAGCAGCCCGGTCCTGGCGGCGCGGACCTTCCACAGCCCATCGGATCCTTGCTCCAGGCCGGTGACTGTGGTCATCGGAATGATTTCTGCCCCAGCCTTTTCCGCCAGGCCGAGGTAATTCTTGAGCAACGTGTTCTTGGCGCCGTAGCGGCAGCCCGTCATGCAGGCGCCGCATTCGATGCAGCCCGTGCGCGCGGGCCCGGCGCCGCCGAAGTACGGGTCGGGCACGGTCTTGCCAGGCGTCTTCTCGCCGTCGGGTCCGAAGAACACGCCGACCGGGGTCGCCACGAATGTGTCGCCGACGCCCATGTCCTCGGCGACCTCTTTCATCAGGCGGTCGGCGTCGGTGAAGGTGGGATTCTTGACCACGCCGAGCATCCGCTGCGCCTGGTCGTAGTGCGGCATCAGCTCTGCGCGCCAGTCGGTGATGCCCTTCCACTGCGGATCGTTGAAGAACGGCTCCGGCGGCACATAGAGCGTGTTGGCGTAGTTCAGCGAACCGCCGCCGACACCGGCGCCCGCCAGGATCATGACATTGCGCAGCAGGTGGATCCGTTGGATGCCGTACATGCCGAGCTTCGGCGCCCACAGGAACTTGCGCAGATTCCACGAGGTCTTGGCGAAGTCTTCGTCGTTGAACCGGCGGCCCGCCTCGAGCACCCCGACGCGGTAGCCCTTCTCGGTGAGCCGAAGCGCGGTGACACTCCCCCCGAACCCCGAACCAATGATCAGAACGTCATAGTCAGGTTTCATCGCACCAGTATGGACTTAGCGCTCGCAAAGTTCTAGACAGGGGGGCCTAATTTGTAAAGTAGCGCGTCCGCGACCTGGGGAAATCAGGTGCCGACGGTCAGGCCTACCTTCTGGAATTCCTTGAGATCGCAATAACCGGCCTTGGCCATCGAACGGCGCAGCCCGCCGACCAGGTTCAGTGAGCCGAACGGGTCGTCCGACGGACCGGTCAGCACCTGCTCCAGCGGCGGCCGCTCGCCGATGGCCACCTGCAGCAGCGCGCCGCGCGGCAGCGACGGGTGCGCGGCCGCGGCCGGCCAGAACCAGCCGCCGCCCAGCGCTTCGGCCGCCGTCGACAGCGGAGTGCCGAGCACCACCGCGTCCGCCCCGCACGCGATGGCCTTGGCCAGATCGCCGGAGGTGTGGATGTCGCCGTCGGCCAGCACATGCACATAGCGGCCGCCGGTCTCGTCGAGGTATTCACGACGTGCGGCCGCCGCGTCGGCGATCGCCGTCGCCATCGGCACGCTGATTCCGAGCACCTCGTCGCTCGTGGTCACCCCGGACGTCGAGCCGTAGCCGACGATGACGCCCGCCGCACCCGTGCGCATCAGATGCAGGGCCGTGCGGTGGTCGAGCACACCGCCCGCGACCACAGGTATGTCGAGTTCGGAAATGAAGGTCTTCAGGTTCAGCGGTTCGCCGTCCTGCGCGACGCGTTCGGCCGAAATGATGGTGCCCTGGATGACGAGCAGATCGATGCCTGCCGCAACCAACGCAGGCGTGAGCGACTGCGCGTTCTGCGGGCTCACCCGCACGGCCGTCGTCACCCCGGCCTCCCGGATGCGCGCCACTGCAGCACCCAGCAGCTCGGGATCCAGTGGGGCCGAATGCAATTGCTGCAGCAGCCGGATCGCCGCCGACGGTCCCCTACTTACGTGTGGGCCCACCGGCTCCTTCTCGGCGGCCTCCAGAACCTGGGCGATCTTCTCCTCGACATCGGCGTGCCGACCGATCAGACCTTCGCCGTTGAGCACGCCGAGGCCGCCGAGGCGACCGAGCTCGATCGCGAACGTCGGCGACACCAGCGCGTCGGTCGGATGCGACACCACCGGGATCTCGAACCGGTAGGCGTCGATCTGCCAGGCCGTCGACACGTCCTGCGATGACCGCGTGCGCCGCGACGGGACAATGTTGATGTCGTCGAGTTCATAGGTGCGGCGGGCAGTTCTGCCCATGCCAATTTCAACCATCTCGTGCATGGCTACGCAGCTTGCCCCTAACGGGTGTAGTAGTTCGGCGCTTCGACAGTCATCGTGACGTCGTGCGGATGGCTCTCTTTCAGACCTGCCGCCGTGATCTGCACGAACTGCGCCTGTTGCAGATGCTCGATGGTCGACGAACCCGTGTACCCCATGGCCGCGCGCAGGCCGCCGGTGAGCTGATGGATCACCGTCGACAGCGGGCCGCGGAACGGCACCCGGCCCTCGATGCCCTCGGGCACCAGCTTGTCCTCGGAGAGCGCGTCGTCCTGGAAGTAGCGGTCCTTCGAATAGGACTTGGCGCCGCCACGGCCCTGCATCGCTCCCAGCGAACCCATGCCGCGGTAGCTCTTGAACTGCTTGCCGTTGACGAAGATCAGCTCGCCGGGCGACTCCGCGGTGCCTGCCAGCAGCGAGCCCAGCATCGCGGTGGACGCGCCTGCGGCCAGCGCTTTGGCGATGTCGCCGGAGTACTGCAGTCCCCCGTCGGCAATGACCGGCACACCCTTCGGCGCACAGGCGGCGACGGCCTCCAGCAGCGCAGTGATCTGCGGTGCGCCGACGCCCGCGACGACCCGCGTTGTGCAGATCGAGCCGGGGCCGACACCGACCTTCACCGCGTCGGCGCCCGCGTCGACCAGTGCGGCGGCCGCTGCGCGGGTGGCGACGTTGCCGCCGATCACCTCGACGCGATCGCCGACGACGGTCTTGAGCTTGTGCACCATCTCGAGCACCAAC
>DATJIX010000294.1:0-21095 GCA_035492865.1 Mycobacterium sp.
CGGCGGGTTCGCGATCGCCCAGGCCCGCCTCGGACCGGGCCGCATCCATCACTGCATGCGCGCTATCGGCGTCGCCGAACGGGCCATGGCGCTGATGATCAACCGGGTGAACAACCGCATCGCGTTCGGCAAGCCGTTGGCGGAACAGGGTGTCGTGCAGCAGCAGGTTGCGTTGTCGCGCAACGAGATCGACCAGGCCCGGCTGCTGTGCCACAAGGCCGCGTGGGTCATCGACCAAAACGGCAACAAGAGCAAGGAAGCGCAACAGCTGGTCGCGATGATCAAGGCGGTCGCGCCACAGATGGCGTGCAACGTGATCGATCGGGCGATCCAGGTGCACGGCGCTGCGGGCATCAGTGACGACACGGTGCTGGCTCGACTCTACGGCTGGCACCGGGCGATGCGGCTGTTCGACGGCCCCGACGAGGTGCACATGCGCACCATCGCGCGCGCCGAACTCGGCCGCGAGAAGAGCGCGTTCGCCGCGGCGGTGACCGGCTAGTGGCGGTCGAGGTCGGGGAACTGTCGGGGGCCTGGAACTTTCGTGATGTCGCCGAGGCGACGGGTATCCGGCCGGGCCGGTTCTTCCGATCCAGCGAGCTGAGCCGCCTCGACGACGGAGGTCGCCAGGTCTTCCGCCGGCTCGGCATCACCGACGTCGCCGACCTGCGATCGGCCCGCGAAGTGGAGCGCCACGGCCCGGGACTGGTGCCCGACGGCGTGGAAGTACACCTGCTGCACTTCCATGAGCTTTCGGCTGTTGACGGTGAGGCACCACATGAAACCGCTTTCCAGAAGATGATGAGCGAGAAGCCCGACGACGAAGACGTCGCGGTGGCCGCTCACCGGTTCATGACCGAGGAGTACCTTCGGTTTCCCACCCTCGGCGGCGCGCAACGCGCTGTGCGGCAAGTCATTTCGCTACTCGCCGATGAGCGGCCGGTGATCGCGCACTGCTTCGCGGGTAAGGACCGCACCGGCTTCACGGTAGCGACGGTACTCGATGCCATCGGTGTGGACCGCGACGTCGTGATGGCTGATTTCCTGCGAAGCAACGCCGCGGTACCGCAGCTGCGCGAACAGATTCTGCAGTCGGTGCGCGACCGCTCCGAGACGGACGAGGTGATCACCTTCGCCGAGGCGCGGCTGACAGACGAAGTGCTGGGTGTGCAGGAGGACTACCTTGCCGCCTCCCGCCGCTCGATCGAGCAGAACTACGGGTCGCTGCCGGAGTACCTCAACGCCGCAGGCGTGACCGCCGCGGACGTTGCCCGGGTGCGCACGGCGCTCTTGGGATAGCGCCGAGTCGCTCGCTACGCGGGCAAAAAGGAAAGTGCCCTTCGCCGTTCAATGGGCATGGGTAGCGTCCTTAACCGACATGAATCCCGAGCCGACGCACTCGCTTGTCCTGACCACCGATTACCGCGTGCCGGACCCGACCCGCGTGTGGCCGCTGCTGCAACGGCGCCGCGACGGGCTCGCCGCGCTCGGCGCACACCACGTGTTCGTCTACACCTCCACCACCGACCCTGAGCGCGTCTTGGTGACCATTGCGCTTCAGACCCGCGAACCGGTCGACGAACTGCTGCGAAGTCGGGCCTTCTTCGACTGGTTCGACGCGGTCGGAGTCGAGGACCTGCCCGCGGTCTTCGCAGGCGAGCTGATCGAGCGGTTCGACTTCGTCGGCGATCCCGCCGCCAGACCGCCTGGCATCGTCGTCGCGGGCATCATGGTCGTCGACGATGCGGACTCGTTTCGCGTGCACGTCCGTCAAACTCGAGACCTGTTCCTGAAGGCCGGAATTCGACGGGTGCGGATCTTCGAGGCCTTCGACGATCCGCACGAGATCATGTTCCTGCACGAGTTGTCCGACGAGGAAAGCGCGGCGCGCTGGCTGAGCAGGCCAGACGTCTCCGCCGAATGGTTCGCCGATGCGGGCGTGGGCGCCTACCCGCCGTTGTTCATCGGACGGTTCGCCCACATGATGGTCATCGAGCCCTGATGTATGTCTGCCTATGTCTCGGTGTCACCAGCGACACCATCAACCGGGCGGTGACCGCGGGCGCGACAACGTCCAAACAGGTCGCCGAGGCGTGCGGTGCCGGTTCGGAATGCGGCCGCTGCCGGAGGACGGTGCGCGCGATCATCGACGCTACTGGGTCAGATAAACGCCAACCGCCCAGGCCGTAGTGGCCAGCAGCGCGCCGCACAATTCCACCCCGACCGACAGCGCGACACCCTTCAGCGCGTGCTTCGTCGATGTCCACGCCACCCGTTGGTCACGTCGTTTCGCGAGTTCGGCCAGATAGATTCCGAGTACGAATCCGATCACCAGTCCGAGCACCGGGATCACGAAGAACCCGATGATGCCGAGCACCGCACCCGCGAGCAGGCTCCACGTGCTCACGTCGGCCGCGCGCATGCGTCGCGCCGGCCACAGGTACTTGATCAGGGTCGACACCGCCAACAGCGCGGTCACCACAGCGAGCGTCACCCAGGAGGTGACGGTGTGCTCCCGGCTTTCGAAGAAAGCCCACACCGCGATGGCCCCGAACACCAGCAGCGTCCCCGGCAGCAGAGGCACCACGATGCCGACAAGGCCGACGAGGATGACGAGCGCAACGAGGACGACCCCGGCGGTGCTCACGGTCGCTTCCCGCGCACCCACTGGATGGTGCCCAGGCTCTTCGAGCGCACCCGAACGAGGCCGAGATCCTCCAGGGTGTCCGGGATTTCGTCGTCGGTGAAGAAATGCGCACCCCCAGCGGGCAGCAGCCGCATCAGCGCGCCCGCCCGTCCGGCGGTGGGCACCATCACGGCCATCCGTGCGCCGGGCCGCAGCACCCGCACCATCTCGGCAAGCGCCGCCTCGGGTGTGGGTATCAGCTGCAGCATCGCGATCGACACCACCGCATCGAACGTCTCGTCGCGGAACGGCAGCCGCTGCGCATCGGCGCGGACAAACCCCACCTGCGGTCCGGCTTCCGCCCGCACCGCCCTGGCCAGCATCGGCTCCGAGATGTCGACGCCCAGGGCCAGCCCGTCCGGGACGGCGGCACGCGCCAGCGACGCGGTCACATTGCCCGGGCCGCTGCCCACGTCGAGGGCGATGCCGCCCGCCGGAATGTCCAGCCAGTCGGTCGGGTGCTGGAACGCGGTCAGCGCGCGGCGGGCGATCAGCTGCGCCCTGTCGTAGAGCATCGACCCGATGGGCGAGGCCCAGGCCGCCTGGATCGGGCCGGTGTTCTTCGGGGTATCGGCTCCGACGCTGCCCAGCAGGTCGAGATAGCCCTTGCTGACATCGGGGTTCGGCGGTGGATCGGCGAGAAGTTCTACCGCTCGCTGCAACGCGGTGTTCACGCCACCACGCTACGCACCGAGCTGTCGGGCGAGGTCGCCGAAATCCGACGCCACGACCTCGAAGTCGCCGGGCCCGACACCATGCGGCTCCCGCCCGGGACCGTACTCCAACGGCCGGTCGACGTACCCGGTCTTCAGCCCGGCCCCGCGGGCCGCCTTCAAGTCACCGGGATGCGCGGCGACGAGCATGAGCTCATCGGGCGCAACGCCCAGCAGGTCGGCGCAGCCGAGGTAGGCCTCCCGGTCGGGCTTGTAGTGGTGAAAGAGTTCGGCGGAGATCACGCAGTCCCACGGCAGCCCGGCCCGCTTGGCCATGTTGGTCAGCAGCGACATGTTGCCGTTGGAAAGCGTTGTGATGGTGAACTTTTCCTTCAACCGCGTCAGCCCTGCGACGGAGTCGGGCCACGGATCTAGCCGGTGCCAAGCCCGGTTGAGCGAGTCGACGTCCGCGTCGCTCACCGATGGGCCGCCCGCGCGCAGTAGCTCCTCGAGGATCATCCGGTGCAGGTCGTCGATCCTCGTCCACGGCAGCTCGCCGCGGCGCACTCGGTCCATCGCTGGCGCGTATCCGGCCCGCCAGTCATCGGCAAACGTCGACCAATCCTGTTGCAGCCCATGCCGTTCGCCGAACTGCTCCAGCTCGCGGATGATGCTGGAGCGCCAGTCGACGACGGTGCCGAACACATCGAACGCCAACGCCCGCACACTCATAGCTGAATGTTCCTCGCGCAAGCGTCCCCCGCAAGCGGGCGGTACCCCCACATCACGGTTCCAGCACGACCTTTCCCAGTACCCCGCCGTCGGCCAGACTCTGCAGTGCGGCGCTGCCTTCGGAGAGCGGGAACCTGATCGGTGGCGGCGGTCGCAGTCCGGCCTTGACCAACTCGTTGACGCCGAACTCGAACAGCGACTGCGCTCCCGGCTTGCGGTTGACGTATTCGCCGTAGCCGACGCCGATGACGCTGACATTGCGCAGCAGCAGCCGGTTCACCTTGACTGTCGGGATACCGCCTCCTGCAGCGAACCCGATCACCAGCAGCCTGCCCTCGGTGTCCAGCGCACGGATCGCGTCGTCGAACGCCTCGCCACCGATCGGGTCGACCACCAGGTCGACGCCCCGGCCATCGGTGTGGTCCTTCACTGCCTGCAGCCAGCCGTCGGTCAGCGGCAGCACCACGTCGGCGCCCAGCGACTTCACGAAGTCGGCCGCCTCCGGCCGGTGCACCATCGCGATGACCCGTGCGCCGAGCGCCTTGGCGACCTGCACGGAAGCCGTGCCGATACCGCCTCCGGAGCCGAGCACCAGCACCGTCTCGCCCTGCCGCAGCGCGCCACGCTTGGCCAGCGCGAAGTACATCGTCTGGTAATTGCCCAGCAGCGCAACGGCTTCGGCATCGTCGACGTCATCCGGCGTGGCCTTCAGATTGGCGATCGGAACCGCCACCTGTTCGGCCCATCCGCCGAGCATCGCGAGCGCCGTAACCCGTTGACCCGGTTTGAATTCCGACTCGTACGGCGCCGACCGCACCACTCCGGCGACCTCCATGCCGGGGATGAACGGCGGATCAAGCCGCAACTGATACTCGCCGCGCAGAAGCAGCAGGTCTGGGAAGCTCACGCCGGCGGCGCCGACGTCGATGACGACAGCATCCTCGCTGCACACGTCATCGACGTCGGTGTACGCCAGTCCGGGTGGTCCCGAGAGTTCTTGCGCGACAAGCGCTTTCATCTACGGTCAGCCGAGGCTGAAGGTGGCCCGCTTGGCCGCCGACAGGTCGGTGATCTCGCCCCACTTGGCACCGACGTCGTCGACCGACGGCACGTCGGTGAACGTCACACCCTCGTTCTGGAACAGCGCGGTGCGCTGCACCTTGCCGCCACCGACGATGAACACAGACGCGGTGTCGGGCACCTCCTCGGTGCACAGGTAGGCCACCACGGGCGCAACGTATTCCGGCGTCAACTTCTCGAATACCTCCGGCGGCAGGATGTCCTGCGTCATCCGGGTGGCCGCGATCGGCGCGACGGCGTTGGCCTTGATGTTGTACTTGGCGCCCTCTTGGGCGAGCGTGTTGATGAGGCCGACCAGACCGAGCTTGGCGGCGCCGTAGTTGGCCTGGCCGAAGTTGCCGAACAGGCCGCTGGTGGAGGTGGCGACGACAACGCGGCCGAAGCTGTTCTCGCGGAAGTGCGGCCACGCGGCGCGGATCACGTTGTAGCCGCCGTACAGGTGCACCTTGAGCACGGCGTCCCAGTTGGCGAACTCCATCTTGTGGAACGTGCCGTCGCGCAGGATGCCCGCGTTGCTCACCACGCCGTCGACCTTGCCGAACTCGTCGATCGCGGTCTTGATGATGTTCTCGGCGCCCTCGGACTCGGCCACGGAGTCGTAGTTGGCGACGGCGCGGCCACCGGCGTCCTTGATCTCCTGGACGACCTGGTCGGCCATGTTGTGTCCGGCGCCGGTGCCATCACGTGCACCGCCGAGGTCGTTGACGACGACGCTGGCGCCTTCCTTGGCGAGCGTCAACGCGTACTCACGCCCCAGTCCGCCTCCGGCCCCGGTGACGACGATGACGCGATCCTGCACTCCTGGCATGGGGTTCCTTTCTCAGAACAGCCGCTTGGCGAGCTTGAAAGCCTTCTCTGTATACGGGGGGTAGATGAAGGCGCCGACGTCGGGTCGGGTTGGTTTGGTCATCACGGACTTTTTGTGGCTGAACTGCTCGAAGCCGAACTTGCCGTGGTAGGCACCCATCCCTGACGGTCCGACGCCGCCGAACGGCAGCTTGTTCGTCGAGAACTGGAAAAGCAGGTGGTTGATCACCATGCCGCCTGCAGACACCTCTTTGATCACTCGCTCGCGGATGCCCTTGGACTTGGTGAACAGGTAGGCCGCCAGCGGTTTCGGCCGCGAATTGACGAAACCGATTGCATCATCGATGGATTGGACGGTCACCACCGGCAGGATCGGCCCGAAGATTTCGTCGGTCATCAACGGCTCTGCCGGATCGGGGTCGACAACGACGGTCGGGTGAATGTGCATGTCCTTGGCGTCGGGCCTGCCTCCGACGGCGATGTCGCCCTTCGTTGCGGCCAGCGTCGCCGTCAGGCGGTCGTAGTGGCGCTGGTTGACAATGCGCTTCCCTTCGGGGTTTTCGGCCTCAAAGGTGGCAATGGCGTCAGCGAGCTTGCCGACCAGTTGGTCGCGAACCTTCGCGTCGACCAGCACGTAGTCCGGGGCGATGCAGATCTGACCCGAGTTGATCAGCTTGGTCCAGGCGATCCGCTTGGCCGCGACGTCGATGTCCGCATCCGCGGCCACGATGACCGGGCTCTTTCCGCCGAGCTCGAGGGTTACCGGCGTCAGGTGCTTTGCGGCGCCTTCGTAGACCTTGCGGCCGATTTCGGTGCCGCCCGTGAAGCAGATGTGGTCGAAGCCCTGCGAGATGAGCTCCTGGCTGCAATCGGCACCGCCCTCGATCACGGCGATAGCGTCGTTGTCGAGGTAGCGCGGCACCAGTTCGGCCATCAATGCCGACGATGCCGGGCACACCTCGGAGGGTTTGAGGACCACGGTGTTGCCCGCGGCGATCGCGCCGACGGCAGGTCCGAGGGTCAACACGAACGGGAAGTTCCACGCGCCGATGACCAATACGGTGCCGTAGGGCTCGTATTCGACCCACCCGCGGCCGGGCAGCTGCGACATCTCAAGCAGCCGGTAGCGGCGGCGCATCCACTTCTTGACGTTCTTCGCGGCGTCCTTCGCCTCGCCTGCGGTGCTCGCGATGTCGGCCAGCCACGCCTCGAACGGGCTGCGGCCGAGGTCCTTTTCGAGGGCCTCCATCAAGGCGCCCTCGTTGTCGTTCATCATCTTCTCGAGCGCCAGGAGCTGCTGTTTGCGCCACTCCACGCTGCGGGTGCGACCGGATTTGAAGGTTTCCCGCAGTCTGGCGACGGTGGCGGGAATGTCAGTAGCCGGAGCTTGGACCGCTTCAGGCGCGACGGATTCGGTGGTCATGGTCGGTGTCCTTCCTGACCCGAGGAGGAATACCCGATCCTAACCAACCGGTTGGGTCGGCCATAGGCCCACTTTGCTTCCCCGAGAGCGCGGTGACTACAGCTTCTGGCCGCTGACGAACGTGGAGAACGAGTCGTCGCCGGTGTCGGCCAACTCGACGGCGCGGCCCAGCCGGCGCATCTCGTCCTGCGAGGTGACGGCCGTGGACCGCCAGCCGTGCTGGTCCAGCCACACGGCCACGTCGGCGCGGTCGGGATCCTCGTAGGTCAGCTCGCCCACGTCGAGTGTGTCGTCGATGCCCAACTGCTCGGCTATCCGGCCGAACCGCTCCCGCATCCGCTCGCGTCGTTCCGTCGAGTGCAGACCCACCGTCTCCGCGGAGATCCGGCTGCCGGGGGCGGACAGTTCGGTGATCTGCTCGAAAAGCCGGTCCTGCGCGTCGGCGGGCAAGTACATCAGCAGCCCTTCAGCCAGCCATGCAGTCGGCACGCTTGGGTCAAAACCCGCCTCGCGCAACGCCTTCGGCCAGTCGTAACGCAGATCGATCGGCACCTCGCGACGGGTCGCGCTCGGGGTCGCACCGTGCTGGTTCAGCGTGGCCGCCTTGTACTCCAGCACCTTTGGCTGGTCGATCTCGTACACCGTGGTGCCTGCGGGCCACTGCAGCCGGTAAGCGCGGGAGTCCAGGCCGGACGCGAGGATGACGATCTGCCGGATGCCCGTTTCGACGGCCGCGGTGAAGTAGGCGTCGAAGAAGTGTGTGCGGACCGCTTGATAGCTGCCCATGTGCTCGACGATCGCGGCGATTTCGGGATCCTGGTCACCGACTTTGGCGACGAACTCGTCGTCGAGCATGAACTCCCAGATCCCGGTGCCCGCCCCCGCGACCAGATCCTTGGCGTACGGGTCGTTGATCAACGGGTTGTCCCGTTCGGTCTCGGCGGCCCTGGCTGCGGCGACCATGACCGCGGTTGCGCCAACACTGGTCGCGATGTCCCAGGTGTCGTTCTCTGTGCGCAGCGAGCTCATCGGGTCTCTCCTTCAAGCCGGGCGTGTACGAACACGCTGTCGATCGCTTCTTCGACAAGGTCGTCGGTGGCCGGTCGGCCCAGCCGCGTCATCTCATCGGCACTGGGCACGGAGTCGACCCGCCAGCCGTTGTCGGCCAGCCATTCGGCCGCGTCGGCCCGCACGTCGTCGGTGTACATCAGGGTGTCGACGTCGAGGTCCAGCCCGAGGCGCTCGCGCAGCTGGGCAGTGCGCTCGCGGCGGGCGGCGCGCTTTTCGTCGGAGTACTGCGCGGGATCCAGGTGAAACGCCTCGACCGCGATCTCACTGCCCGGCCCGCTGTGCTCGGTGACCATGCCGAAGAGCCGGTCCTGGGCGTCGGCGGGCAGATAGGGCAACAGCCCCTCGGCCAGCCATGCGGTCGGTTGGGTCGGGTCGAAGCCAGCCGCGATCAGTGCCGCCGGCCAGTCCTCGCGCAGATCGACGGCGACCGCGATGCGGCGCGACTTCGCCACTGCGCCATGGGCATCCAGGGTTGAGGTCTTGTAACTGAGCACCTTGGGCTGGTCGATCTCGAACACCGTGGTGCCCGCGGGCCAGTCAAGCCGATATGCGCGCGAATCCAGGCCTGCGGCCAGGATGACGACCTGGCGGATGCCCGTGCGCGCGGCGGCCTTGAAGTAGTTGTCGAAGTAGTGGGTGCGCACGGCTTGGTAGTCGCGGGCCAGCTCGTGCTGCCTGCGGGCGTCCTCGTCGTCGCGAAGCCACTCGTCATCCCCGCTGGCCATCTGCGCCCACGCAGGCCCCGCCGAGGAGGTCAGCAGATAGGCGTACTCGTCGCGGATCAGCGCGTCGGGGCGGGCGGTCTCCGCGGCGCGCGCGGCCGCAACACCCAGTGCCGTCGCGCCGACGCTTTCGGTGATTTCCCAGCTGTCGCCATCTGTGCGGACCAGCCGCACGTCACTCACATCAGTCATTTCGTAAGCAATGCTATCTAAAAAGTTAGCAGAGCTATACGAAGTGTGGGCTACATCACCGCAGGTGAACCGTTACTCGTGCAGATGCCAGAGCTTGTTGGCCATCAGCAGCTCGAACTTGTGCACGACGGAACCGAGGTCTTCGTGGCTGCCGACGAATCCGGCGTAGAAGCCCATTCCCCACATCACCGCCACCAGCATTTCGACCAGATGGTTGACGTCTGTGTCGGTGGTGAGCTCGCCGCGCGTGATTGCGTCGTTGACGGCCCACGACATGAATTCGCGTGACGCCCGCAGTGAATCGTGCTCGTCGTTGCTGAGTTCCGGATGCCGCTGCGACTCCAGCACCGAGGTGACGAGAAATGCTGCCGCAGAACGGTCTTCGGAGTCGGCCTGCATCGCCACCGCGAAGAACGCGCTGAGCCGGCCGAGCAGGCTGGGCTCGCCTTGGGCCCGCGACATCCCCGCGCTAACTACCATCGCATTGGTTTGCTCGACGACTTCGCTCCACAGCACGCGTTTACTCGCGAAGTAGTGGTTAATGGCGGGACGCGTCAGATCGGCGCGGATCGCGATCGCCTGGAAAGTGGCGGCGTCGTAGCCGAGTTCGCTGAAGACTTCTCGAGCCGCTTGTACGATGCGCTCACGCGTTTCAGCTGCCTTCGCTGCGGGTGGGCGACCGGGTCCTCGACTCGCCGTATGTTGCGGCACGGTCAAATTGTGCCACAGCTCACTGGCCTGTTCGGCCCGGTGTGCAAACCTTGCGACATTGGCGGGTCGGTCCAGCAAATCCTCAGGGCCCATTTATCCACAAAACGAAGCCATCGCATTGCGTCAGGACTCAATGCGAGGGGCCGCGGCGAACTAGGGTGCTGCCATGGCGAGCGTCGTATCGCGGGAGGCCTATTTCGAGGCCGGCCTCGAGGTTCTGGCCGATCTGGGTTACGGCGGGCTGAAGCTTGCCGAGGTCTGCAACCGGCTCGGCGTCACCACCGGCTCCTTCTATCACTACTTCGCCGGCTGGCCCGTCTACACGAAGGAACTCGTCGCGCATTGGATGGAGCGTCAAACCGTGCAGATCATCGAGGCGGTGCGGGCCGAGCCGGATCCGCGCCGCCGGATCGACACGCTCATCCAGGAGGGGTTGTCACTTCCGCACGGCGCCGAGGCGGCGATCCGGGTGTGGAGTTCGGTGGATCCAGAGGTCTATCCGATTCAAGCGGCGGTGGACCAGCAGCGCTTCGACATCATGTACGAGTCCGCCTTCGAGATCCTGCAACACAAGCGCCAGGCTCAACTGTTCGCCGCGTGGGGAGTCTATGTACTGGTCGGCTACGAGCAGGCCGCGCTGCCGCGCGACGCAGGCGCGCTGGAATTCATTGCGGGCCAGCTGACCGATGCGCTCGACTCCGGTCGGTTCGCGTCGGCGCCGGACGATGAGTAGAGCGGGCTAGGTCGGAATCGTTGCCTTCTGAAACGGCCGCGGTGTTGCGACACACGCTGGACCGGCTGCGCGCTCGTGACCCCGAGTTCGACGCATTCCGTCGCGCCTTGCGGGCGGCGATCGTGGTGCCGGTTGCGGCGGCGGTGAGCTTCGCGGTCGGCGGCGGGTCGCAGACGCCACTGTTCACCATCTTCGGATCGGTCGCGCTGCTGATCATGGTCGACTTCCCCGGCAACCGGCCCGCGCGGGCGCTGGCCTACGGCGGCCTCGGGCTCAACGGCGCCATCCTGATCACGCTCGGCACGCTTGTCGCGCCGCATCCGTGGCTGAGCGTCGCGTCGATGTTCGTGCTCGGAGTGGTGGTCACCTTCGCGGGCGTGCTCGGCGAGATCATCGCCGCGGGCCAGCGCGCCACCCTGTTGATGTTCGTGCTGCCCGCATGCACACCGGTCGGTCCGCTGCCCGAACGCCTGCTGGGCTGGCTGATCGCGTTGGCCATCTGCGTACCCGCCGCGTTGTTCCTCTTCCCTCCTCGCCATCACGACGAGCTGCGCGCGTACGCGGCACGGGTCTGCAACCGACTGGCCGATCGGCTCGAGGGCACCGCGTCGGCGCGCGAAGTCACCAAGGCGATGAACGCACTCGATGCCGCCTTCCTTGGCGCCGACTACCGGCCTGTCGCATTGACCGCGGGCAGCCGCGCGCTGGTGCGGGTCGTCGACGACCTGGGGTGGCTGTCCGATCGGATCACCGACGACACCGGTCACCAGCTGGGCCCGATGAAGGACCCCGCGGTGCGCGTGCTGCGGGACTCGGCCGCGGTGCTGCGGCTGCGCAGTGTCGCAGACCGGGTGGCACGCAGCGCCGATCTCCGCGACGCGTTGACCGAACTGCGGTCGATATCGCAAGGCCACTACCGCGAGGAAATCTTCGAGATGCTCGACGAGGCCGACGACACCGCGGCGTTGGAGGTGGGCCGCAGACTGCTGAACCGCCGCACGATCGCGGCCACCATCGCGGTGACCGGCCGGATCATCAGAAACGCGGCGGCCGCCGACGCCCGACCGGTATGGGCGCGGGTGCTCGGCCGTCGACTGCCCGAGACCGGCGCGGCTGATTGGGTGATGCCAGAAACCCTCGCGGTCGCCGCGATCACCAAGGGCTTCCTTGCCACCAGGACCGTCGTGCTGCGCAACAGCCTGCGCACCGGGTTCGGGTTGGCACTCGCCGTGGCCGTCACCCATGTGTTCCCGGTGGAGCATGGGTTCTGGGTAGTGCTCGGCGCGATGTCGGTGTTGCGCAGCAGCGCACTGACCACCGGAACGCGGGTGCTGCGCGCGGTGGCAGGCACGGCCGTCGGCTTCATTCTCGGCGCGTTGGTCATCGAGCTGCTCGGGGTGGACCCGCAGGTGCTCTGGATTTTGTTGCCGGTGGTTGCGTTCGGCTCTGCCTATGTGCCCGAGGTGTATTCGTTCGTCGCCGGGCAGGCCGCCTTCACGATGATGGTGCTGATCAACTTCAACCTGATCGTGCCGACGGGCTGGCAGGTGGGGCTGATCCGGGTCGAGGACGTCGTCGTCGGCGCGCTGGTGGGCATCGTGGTGTCGGTGCTTCTGTGGCCGCGCGGCGCGACAGCGGCGGTGTCCAAGGCGATCGCCGACGCCCGCGCCGTCGGCGCCAAGTTCTTGACGGAGGCGGTGCTGCGGGTCACCCGTGGCGCCTCCGAGGACGCCACCGATCGGGTCATCGCGCTGAGCCACCAGGCGTTGGAGGCCTCGCGCACAGTGGATGACGCTGTCCGGCAATATCTTTCGGAGAACGGCGGGGCCACCGACCTGCGCGCGCCCGTGGTGCGGGCCGCCAACCGCGCGATCCGGGTGCGCGCCGCGGCTGAACTGATCACCGACGTCGTGCCGCCACCGCTTGGCACATACCCGCGGACGCGGGAGGTGCTGGAGCACCACGCCGAGGCGATCTGCGCACGACTGACGACAGACTCCGGCCGCAAACTCGACTCGATCAGTGACGACTTCGTGCTCGCGCTGCGCGCCGATGCCACCGGCGACGAGTTGTCGATTTCGGCCGCGCTGCCGCTGACCGCCGTGGCGTCCAACCTCGGTGAACTCGAACTGCTTTACGCGCAGCCGGTAGCGTCAGCGCGATGACCGAAGTCGTGGTGCTCGGCTCGGGTTTCGCGGGCCTGTGGGCTGCGCTCGGAGCTGCCCGGCGACTCGACGAACTCGGCGCAACAGACGGCGCAGTGCAGATCACTGTGCTGAGCTCGCAGCCCTATCACGACATCCGGGTCCGGAATTACGAGGCCGACCTGGCGCCGTGCCGCATCCCGCTGGCGGATGTGCTCGATCCCGTCGGGGTTCGACACGTGGCCGCGGACGTCACGGCCATCGACCCGACGTCGCGCACGGTGGAAACCTCTGCAGGCACACATGGATACGACCGGCTGGTGGTTGCGCTCGGCAGCCAGGTGGTCAAGCCCGACATTCCGGGTCTGCACGAGTTCGGCTTCGACGTCGACACCTTCGACGGCGCGACGAAGCTGCACCGTCACCTGGCCGCGCTCCCGCGCGCGCGGTCAGCCAGCGCCGCGGTGGTGGTGGGCGCGGGACTCACCGGCATCGAGACCGCATGCGAGCTGCCTGCGCGGCTGTCGGCGCTCTTCCCCGACTCCACACCGGAAGTGACCCTGGTGGACCGCAACCCGCACGTCGGTTCGGATATGGGCGCGTCGGCGCGGCCGGTGATCGAGGCGGCGCTGGCCACCAACGGCGTGCAGAGCCGGCTCGGGGTCGGTGTCACCGCGGTCGACGCGGCAGGGGTGACCTTGTCGACCGGCGAAGTGCTGGCCGCGTCGACGGTGGTGTGGTGTGCGGGCATGCGGGCCAATCCGCTGACCGCGGGGCTCGGCGTGGACTGCGACCGCCTTGGCCGCGTGCCGGTCGACGATTATCTGCGTGTGGTCGGCGTGCCCGACGTGTTCGCCGCAGGCGACGTCGCCGCCGCCAGAATGGACGACGCACACCTTTCAGTGATGTCGTGTCAGCACGGCAGACCCATGGGCCGGTTCGCCGGATACAACGTCGTAAGCGATCTGCTCGGCAAGCCGATGCTTGCGCTGCGAATCCCTTGGTACGTAACGGTTCTGGATCTCGGCCCGGCGGGCGCGGTCTACACCGAAGGGTGGGATCGCCACGTGGTGGCCACCGGCGCCGAAGCAAAGGCCACCAAGCTCACCATCAACGGGCAGCGAATCTATCCCCCGCTCAACGGCGATCGCGAAGCGATCCTCGCCGCCGCCGCCCCGACGCTGCAGGCCAGGCCGAGCGCCGAAGGCTAGCCGAGCGGCCGGTGCGGCATCAGCGCGTTCGGCGGAACGGCACCGAACTTGCCTGCCTGGAAGTCGTCCATCGCCTGGATCAGCTCGGCCTTGGAGTTCATCACGAACGGGCCGTACTGGACCACCGGCTCACGAATCGGCTTGCCGCCCAACAGCAGAACCTCCAGCGCGGGCCGCCGTGACTCCTGCGTCGGCTCTGCCGCCACGCTGATCCGGTCGCCGGGACCGAACACCGCCAGCTGACCCTGATGGATCGGGTGGCCGACCGGGCCGACCGAGCCGCGGCCCGACAACACGTATACCAGGGCGTTGAAGTCGCGGTTCCACGGCAGATTCAACCGTGCGCCGGGCTCAACGGTCGCATGCGCCAACGTGATTGGCGTATGGGTGGCTCCGGGGCCCTGGTGGCCGTCGAGGTCACCGGCGATGATTCGCACCAGCGCGCCGCCGTCATCCGAGGACAGCAATTCGACCTGGTTGCCCTCGATGGCCTGATACTTCGGCGCCGCGAACTTGTCCTTACGCGGCAGGTTCACCCACAGCTGGATGCCGTGGAACACGCCGCCGCTTTCCACGAGTTCGGCGGGCGGCGTCTCGATGTGCAGGATTCCCGAGCCCGCGGTCATCCATTGCGTAGCGCCGTCGGTGATCAACCCGCCGCCGCCGTGCGAGTCCTGATGCGCGAAGCGGCCGTCGATCATGTAGGTGACGGTCTCGAACCCACGGTGCGGATGCCAGTCGGTGCCCCTCGGCTCGCCCGGCTGATACTCCACCTCACCCATCTGGTCCATGTGGACGAACGGGTCGAGGTCGGCGGAACTGACTCCGGCGAATGCGCGCACGACGGGGAAACCCTCGCCCTCGTAGCCGTGCGGGCCTGTGGTGACGGAGCGCACCGGGCGCTCCGTGTCCGTGGGTGCGGGGCCGTCGATCCGCGGCAGTGTCAGCGTGTTTGCGGTGATAGCAGGCATGCATTAGTTAACCGGACTACAGTCCGATTAATTCCCGAGTGCCGCCATGGCCGCGGCGCGGGCGTCCGCAGCGCTTGCACTGCCGAGCACCGCCTCGGCGGCGTCCCGGCACTGCTGCAGCGTCACCTTGGCAAGTTTGGCGCCGACGCCCTGGATCGCGGTGGCCGCAGCAGACAGCGACGTCACACCGAGGCCGGTCAACACGCACGCCAGCAGTGGGTCGGCTGCGGCTTCACCGCACACGCCGACGGGCTTGCCCGCCGCGGCGCCTGCCCGCACCGCCATGGCGACCAACGCCAGCACCGCGGGTTGCCACGGGTCCGTCAGCGTCGCGAGGTCGGCCGACATGCGGTCCGCGGCCATCGTGTACTGCGCGAGGTCGTTGGTGCCGATCGACAGGAAGTCGACGTGCTCGAGGATCCGGTCGGCCAGCAGGGCGGCGGCGGGCACCTCGATCATCACGCCTGCGATCAGACCGTGCGAACGCGCCTTGGCCGCAAAGCTTTCGGCTTCCTGCGCGGTGGCGATCATCGGCGCCATCACCCACGGCTTGTCACCGGTGCGTGCGGCGGCCGCGGCGACGGCCTGCAACTGGCGGTCCAGCAGCCCCGGGTTGCCCTCGGCGATGCGGATGCCGCGCACGCCGAGTGCGGGGTTGGCCTCATCCGGATGGCCGACGAACTTCAGCGGCTTGTCGGAACCGGCGTCGAGCGTCCGGATCACCACCTTGCGACCCGAAAACGCGTCAAGCACTTCGGCATAGATGTCGGCCTGCTCCTCGACGCTGGGCTCGGTGTCCCGGTTCAGGAAGCACAGCTCGGTGCGGAACAGACCGACGCCCTCGGCTGCCGTCGCGGTCGCGGCGCGGGCTGCCGCACCGTCTTGCACGTTGGCGAAGACCGAGACGGCGTGTCCGTCAGCGGTGGCGCCGGGACCGGACCAGCGGGCGGCCTGCTCGGCGTCGCGCTGCGCCGCGGCGACGGCCTCGCCCGCGGCGGTGTGATCGGGTGACACCGTGACGGTGCCGAGCGCGCCGTCGACGAGCACCATGGTCCCGGCCGCGACCTCGTCGAGCCCGTCCACGGCGACCACGCACGGGATGCCGAGCTGGCGCGCGATGATCGCGGTGTGGCTGGTCGGCCCGCCGAGCGTGGTGGCAAGGGCGACAATGAGTTTGGGGTCCAGCCCCGCGGTGTCGGCGGGCGCGAGGTCCTCGGCGCACAGGATCGACGGGATGTCCGGCAGCGGGACACCCGGCTCGGGCAGCCCCGCCAGCTGAGCGATGACGCGGTCGCGGATGTCACGCAGATCGGTCACCCGCTCGGCCATCAGACCGCCGAGTTGGGTGAACATGTCGACGAACTGTTCGACCGCGGCGGTCACGGCCTTGACTGCCGGTGCGCCGTCCTTGATGCGCTTCTCCGCGGCGCCCAACCAGGCGCGGTCCTGTGCCAGCGCCGCGGTGGCGGCGAGTACCTCCGACGCCGCGCCGGTCGCGTGGGCCGCGCGATCGCGCAACCGCTCGGACACCGCGGTGGCGGCGGCCGCGAAGCGGGCGGCCTCGGCTGGGCGGTCGGCTTCGTCTAGATCTGGCGCCGTCGCGGTGTCGACTGCGGGCAACCTGCCGGGCCGGATCACCGGCGCGTATTGAACGCCTCCGACCACAGGCACGCCGTGCAGAACGGTCCCGGCGGCCAGCAGTGACGTAGGCGGGGATGAAGCGGTCATGTGAGTCAGGTTACAAGAATATCTTGACAAGTCAACACGAACAGGAGTAAAACCAACGATATCAACATTCATACGGGCCGAAAACCACACAAACGGAGTCCTATGTATGCCGAAGAGCGTCAGCAAGCGATCGCCTCGCTGGTGATCTCGCGTGGCCGCGCCTCGGTCACCGAACTGGCGCAGGCCTACGACGTCACCACTGAGACCGTGCGCCGCGACCTCGCCGTCCTCG
The DNA here is from genome assembly GCA_035492865.1 of Mycobacterium sp. GTDB lineage: Bacteria > Actinomycetota > Actinomycetes > Mycobacteriales > Mycobacteriaceae > Mycobacterium. The sequence goes on from DATJIX010000294.1 coordinate 17,097, forward strand.
ACAAGGCCGGCGTGCTGCGCCGGGTGCACGGCGGCGCCGTGCCGGTCCGCGCGCTGCACCTCGTCGAACCCGGTGTCGGTGAGCGGGAGACCACCCGCGCCGAGCACAAGGACGCCATCGCCGCCGCGGCCACCGAGTTCTTCCCCCTCGGCGGCGCAAGCGTGCTGCTGGACGCCGGCACCACCACCGGCCGCATCGCCGCCCAGTTGCCTGCCGACCGTGACCTGGTCGTCGTGACCAACTCGGTGCCGATCGCCGCCCGGCTCGCGACCATGCCGTCCGTCTCACTGCAACTGCTCGGCGGTCGCGTACGCGGTCTCACCCAGGCGGCGGTCGGCGAACAGGCACTGCGCGTGCTCGACACCCTTCGCGTCGACGTCGCGTTCATCGGCACCAACGCGATCAGCGTGCGCCACGGCCTTTCCACGCCCGACAGCGATGAGGCCGCCGTCAAACGCGCCATGGTCGAGGCGGCGAATTATGTTGTGGTTGCCGCCGATTCGTCGAAGATCGGTCGGGAGGACTTCGTGAGCTTCGCCCCGATCTCCAGCGTCGACACCCTGATCACCGACTCCGAGATCACCTCCGCCGATCGCGAGCAGTTGACCGAGAGCGGTGTCGAGGTGGTGGTCGCGTGATCGTCACCGTCACCCCCAACCCGAGCATCGACCGCACGGTCACACTCACCGGGCCACTGACCCGTGGTGCGGTGCACCGGGTTTCGTCGGTCACCACCGAGCCAGGCGGCAAGGGCGTGAACGTCGCACGCGCGTTGACGCTGGCCGGGCTCGAGGCCGTCGCGGTGCTGCCATGCCCCATCAGCGATCCACTGACCACGGCGCTGGCGGCCAGCGCGGTGCCGTTCAGCTGCGTGCCGACCGCAGGTGCGGTGCGCACCAACCTGGCTATCACCGAACACGACGGCACCACAACGAAACTCAATGAGCCGGGCGCACCCCTCGACGCGGCCGCCCTCGATGCGCTGACCATGGCGGTGATCGCCAACGCCGAGACCGCGTCATGGGTGGTGATGTCGGGGTCGCTTCCCCCAGGTGTGCCCGAACACTGGTACGCCCACGTGGTCGCACTGCTCGCCCCATACCCGTGCCGAGTCGCCGTCGACACCTCGGACGCTCCGCTCGCCTCGCTCGTCGGCTCCCTCGACCGGGCCGCCCCCGATCTGATCAAGCCGAATGCCGAGGAGCTCGCAGGCGTGCTCGGCTACTCGCCGCAGGCGCTGGAAGCCGCAGTCGCCCATGGCGATCCAGAGCCCGTCGTCTCCGCAGCCCGCCAGCTGATCGACCGTGGCGTGCGGTCGGTGCTCGCCACCTTGGGTGCCGCGGGAGCGGTGCTGGTCGACGAGACCGGCAGTTGGATGGCGGCGCCGCCGCCCGTCGTCGCACGCAGCACTGTCGGCGCCGGTGACGCGTCACTGGCCGGCTATCTGCGCGCCGATGTGGGCGGCGCAGTACCGCCCGAGCGGCTGCAGATGGCCGTCGCATATGGCAGTGCCGCCGCCGCGCTGCCGGGATCCGCGCTTCCGACGCCTGCGCAGATCGACCTCAACGCAGTCCGGGTGACACCGATCGCCCCCAACACGAAAGTATCGCCATGACAACCACTTTGCCGATCATCAACACTGATCTGGTACTACTCGACGTCGATGCAGGCGCAGACAAGCAGACGGTTATCGGCCGGCTGGTCGGCCGGCTCGCCGACGCGGGTCGCACGCACGACACCGACGGCCTGATCGCCGCCGCGATGGCGCGCGAGGAGCAGTCGGCCACCGGCCTGCCCGGCGGCATCGCGATTCCGCACTGCCGCTCGCCGTACGTCGAGACGGCGTCGATCGGCTTCGCGCGGCTGAATCCGGCCGTCGACTTCGGCGCGCCGGACGGACCCGCGGATCTGGCGTTCCTGATCGCGGCCCCGGAAGGGGGCGGCGCCGAGCACATGAAGCTGCTGTCCAGCCTCGCGCGTGCGCTGGTGCGCAAGGACTTCGTCGAATCGCTGCGCAACGCGACCACCGCAGGCGAGGTCGTCGAGCTGGTGGACGGCGTCGTCAACGCGACGCCCGAGAACCCCAAGTCGGCACCCGCCGAGGCCGCACCGAAGACACTGGTCGCCGTCACGGCATGCCCGACCGGAATCGCGCACACGTACATGGCCGCTGACTCGCTCGTCGCCGCCGCCAAGAAGGCCGGCGCGACGCTGCACGTCGAGACGCAGGGTTCGTCCGGCAGTACACCGCTGTCGGCGGCGACCATCGCCGAAGCCGGCGCGGTCATCTTCGCCACCGACGTCGGGGTGAAGGACAAGCAGCGGTTCGCGGGCAAGCCCGTCATCGCATCCGGCGTCAAACGCGCCATCAACGAACCCGACAAGATGGTGGCCGAAGCGCTCGCCGCCGCAGCCGATCCCGCCGCTGCGAGGGTCAAGGGTGACGCGGGCGCACCGGTGGCCGCTGCGCCTGCGGGCGGTGTCGGCTGGGGCACCCGACTGCGCCAGATCCTGCTGACCGGCGTGAGCTACATGATTCCGTTCGTCGCCGCAGGCGGCCTGCTGATCGCGCTGGGGTTCCTGTTCGCCGGTTATGACATCGCCAATTCCCCTGACGGGGCGAAGCCGCTGGCGTTCGGAATGAACTCGCTCGGCAGCCACATCGCGACCACGAACACCCTGACCGACCTGCCATCCGGCGGGCTTGTGCAGTACCTCGGCGCCGTGCTGTTCACGCTCGGCGGACTGGCGTTCATGTTCTTGGTGCCTGCGCTTGCCGGCTACATATCCTTCGCAATCGCCGACCGTCCCGGCATCGCTCCAGGATTCACCGCGGGCGCGGTCGCCGTGTTCGTCGGCGGTGGCTTCATCGGCGGCATCGTCGGTGGTTTGATTGCGGGGTTCACCGCTCTGTGGATCAGCCGCATCGAGACCCCGCGGTGGCTCAGAGGCTTGATGCCCGTGGTGATCATCCCGTTGTTCGCATCGCTGGTCGTCGGCCTGTTGATGTTCATGCTGCTCGGCCGTCCGCTCGCTGCGATCACCTCCGGCCTGACCAGCTGGCTCGGCGGTATGTCGGGCAGCTCGGTCATCATCCTCGGCGTCGTGCTTGGCCTGATGATGTGCTTCGACCTCGGCGGACCGGTGAACAAGGCGGCCTACGCCTTCGCCACCGCAGGCCTCAACGTCGCCGATCCCGCTTCGCTTCGGATCATGGCCGCGGTGATGGCAGCGGGCATGGTTCCCCCGCTCGCGATGGCTCTGGCCACCGTTGTGAGACCCGCGCTGTTCAGCGAGCCCGAGCGCGAGAATGGCAGGGCCGCTTGGCTTCTCGGCGCTTCCTTCATCTCCGAGGGCGCCATCCCGTTCGCGGCGGCCGACCCGCTGCGCGTCATTCCCTCGATGATGTTCGGCGGGGCCATCACCGGCGCGCTGATCATGGCCTTCGATGTCACGCTCAAGGCGCCCCACGGCGGCATCTTCGTGTTCTTCGCCATCGGCCACCTGTTGTGGTTCCTGGTCGCCCTGGCGGTCGGGACGGCGGCGGGCGCACTGGCCGTCATCGCCGCAAAGGAGTTCATCAAGCCCAGCGTCAAGACCGAGGACACCCCGGCGCTGGTCACCGCTTAGGCCGCCCGATGCGCCCAAACTCACGTTTCGGCGCAAAAGGTCGAGTAGTTCGCACCATTACGTCGATCTCGACAGACTGAAACAACTAAGGAGAACCCCATGCCCACCAAAACCGTCATCGTCGGCTCGGCCATCGGACTGCACGCCAGGCCCGCGGCGATCATCGCCGAAGCCGTCGTCACCGCCGGTGTACCCGTCACGCTCGCGATGGACGGCGGCGAGCCGGTAGACGCGGGCTCGGCGCTGATGATCATGACGCTGGGCGCTGGCAACGGCGCGGAAGTGACCGTCGCCTCCGACGACGAGGAAGCGCTCACGACCGTCGCCGAACTCGTGCAGCAGGACCTCGACGCCTAGTTCTTTCCCGCG
>DATJIX010000295.1:0-2799 GCA_035492865.1 Mycobacterium sp.
GTACGCCTCTGCGTCTTCGTAGGCCACGTGTACGACGGGGTGATCGGCGCGCTTGTCGATCGACGAGTGCGGGCCGACGGGATGCCGCCACGACGCACCGGGCGTCCATGTCCACCACAGGTTGAGGTGGCGCAGGTCGACTGGCCCGCTGGTGCGGGTGAACACCATCGACCCCGGCTGGAGGTTCTCCGCAGGCGCATCCGGATAGTCGGCTGGGTTCAGCGGACGTTCTGCGACGGTGAGATAGTCAGTGGCTGCGACGAATTCGGCGAACTCGGCGTTCGTCACCTGATGCGAGCGAATCCAGAACTCGTCAACACTGGCGGAGTGCGTCGGCCCTTCCTCGGTGTAGTGCTGGCCGGATCCGAGGATGGCAGTCTGCGCTGGAATCCGGACGAGGTCGTCAGTCACCGAAGACGGTCGCCCAGTCGTTGCGCATGCTGACGACGGTCCAGCCGTCACGTGCCGCCTGGTCCAACGACTTCTCCGCGCCTGCGGTGTAGTCGAATTCGCGATCGCCATCGTCGTGCAGCACCAGCAGCCGCAGGCCGCGGGTGAACTCAAGCATCTCGATGTCACCGTTGGAATTGCCTGCGCCCAGTATCGGCCTGCGCCCGATCCGGCTCCACAGCCGCACGGGTTTCATCGGTCCGTCGTCTAGGAACTCCGGCTGCGAGGTCGTGAACAGATCGCCGCCGCGGTAGTCCAACCCCACCGAACTGCCGACCACGCGTTCCGGCGGAATCCCGTACAGCGCACCGGTCACCGGGCGCATGAAGTCACGAGCGCCGCCGGACACGATGTAGCACGTGAAGCAGTTGGACTCCAGATACCGCAGCAGTTCGACCATCGGCAGGTATCCGCACGCGGTGTACGGGCGGTCAAGCGTCGGATGCCGTGCCTCTTCGAAGAACGCGTTCACCCGGCAGGCATGCTCCTCTACGGTGATCTCGTGATGGGCCGTGAGTATTGCGGCCATAAGCGGTTTCATGTCGGTGTCGTCGCCCTGATAGTGCTTGGTGACGGCGTCGCCCAGCCATTTCAGGTCTCCGGAGTAGGCGGCCTTGTACGGCTGTTGATCGCGCAGCGACGGGTCCGCCTCGGCCTGCTGCTTGAATCGCCGAAGCAGGAAGTCGAGCTGGATGTACATCGGCTTCTCGCACCACAGCGTGCCGTCGTTGTCGAAAACAGCGACACGTGCGTCCGGTTCGATCTCGGCGACGGTCCGCTCGACGAAGTCGACGATCGCCGACTTCGCCGGACCGTCGGTCCACGTCTCGAGTTCCGCCACCCTCAGCCGCCCCTGGCTGACAGGAATTTGTTCAATTCCTCCACGGCGTGGTTGATCGTGAACGTCGCCGGCTCCTGACGCGGCGGGAACTCCTTGAACGTCTCGAGGAATTGCGTCGCGATCGCCGACCCGTACAGGACGAGGTAAATTCGATCAATCAACCAGTCCCAGTACGTGTTCGACGTGATGTCTGCTCGCTCGAAGGGGTCGGTCCGCAGATTGAACAGCTTCGGGGCGCGCAGCGGAGTGAACGGCTCGAACCAGATCTGTAGGGTGCCCTGGCAGCGCTGCTCTTGGAACACGACCTTCCAATTCTCGGCTCGGATGCCCAGCACATCGCAATCGTCCGAGAAGTAGATCATTCCGCGCCGTGGGCTCTTTTCGACCTCACCGGTCAGGTAGGGCAGCAGGTTGAAGCCGTCGATGTGCACCTTATAAGTCATGTCACCGGCCTTATGGCCCTTCTTGAGCTTCTCGACGATATCGGGATCACCCGCGGCGGCCAGGAAGGTCGGCAGCCAGTCATGATGCTGGACAATCTCGTTGGACACGCTGTGCGGCTTGATCTTTCCCGGCCATCGGATCATTTCCGGAATCCGGAAGGCACCTTCCCAGTTGGTGGCCTTCTCGCTGCGGAACGGGGTCGTCGCGCCGTCCGGCCAACTGTTCGCGTGCGGGCCGTTGTCCGTCGAATAGATGACGATGGTGTCCTCGGCGATCCCGAGTTCGTCGACCAGATCCAGCAACTGGCCGACGTTGCGGTCGTGGTCGATCATCGTGTCGTGGTACGGCGACTGCCAGCGGCCGGCCTGACCCAGGCTCTCCGGTTTGGTGTGGGTCCGGAAATGCATGTGGGTCATGTTCATCCAGACGAAGAACGGCGTTCCGGCCTCGTGCTGGCGGCGGATGAAATCGCTACATGCGGAGGTGGTTTCGTCGTCGATGGTCTCCATCCGCTTCTTGGTCAGCGGCCCGGTGTCCTCGATGCGCTGCTTGCCGACGGGGCCATACCTGTCGTCCACTTCACCGGAATCCTCGTCTGTCGCCCAGGAATGGATGACGCCGCGGGGGAGTAGTGCCTTGCGCAGCAGTGGCGCTTCCTCTTCAGTGGGATAGTCGGCGTTCTCGGGTTCCTCCTCGGCGTTGAGGTGATAAAGGTTGCCGAAGAACTCGTCGAACCCGTGCGCGGTGGGCAGGTACTTGTTCAGGTCGCCGAGGTGGTTCTTCCCGAACTGGCCTGTCGCGTAACCGAGAGGCTTGAGCAACTCGGCGATGGTCGGGTCCTCCTTTTGCAGGCCGATGTCCATACCGGGCATGCCCACCTTGCTCATCCCGGTGCGGTACACACTCTGGCCGGTGATGAACGACGACCGGCCCGCGGTGCAGCTCTGCTCGCCGTAGGAGTCGGTGAAAAGCATTCCCTCGTCGGCGATCCGGTCGATGTTGGGCGTGAAGTAGCCCATCATGCCGCGGCTGTAGCAGCTGAGGTTCGAGATGCCGATGTCGTC
>DATJIX010000296.1:0-7438 GCA_035492865.1 Mycobacterium sp.
GCGCAATCCGGACGGCAACTATCAGCTGTTCCGCATCGGAGACGCAGTGGCCAGTCGCAACATTCACGCCGCGGTGTTCGACGCATACCGGTTGTGCCTGGCGCTGTAACGCGCGTCAACTTTTCCACATCTCGTACAAACTCAGAGCAGAGAGGTCTTTCGTCATGCCACAGCAGGTTCAGGGCGTCATCGCGCGCAGCAAGGGTGCCCCCGTCGAACTCGTCGACATTGTCATCCCGGACCCCGGCCCGAACGATGTGGTCGTGCGCATTCAGGCGTGCGGTGTCTGCCATACCGACTTGACATACCGCGACGGTGGGATCAACGACGAGTTCCCCTTCCTGCTCGGCCACGAGGCTGCAGGCATCGTCGAGTCGGCAGGCAGCGCGGTCACCCACGTCGAGGTCGGCGACTTCGTCGTGCTGAACTGGCGGGCGGTGTGCGGCAACTGCCGGGCGTGCCGCCGCGGACGGCCCTGGTACTGCTTCGACACCTTCAACGCCAGCCAGCCGATGACACTGACCGACGGCACGGAGTTGACACCGGCGCTCGGCATCGGTGCCTTCGCAGACAAAACCCTTGTGCACGAAGGGCAATGCACAAAGGTCGATCCCAACGCCGATCCTGCGGTCGTCGGTCTGCTCGGCTGCGGTGTGATGGCCGGTCTCGGCGCGGCGGTCAACACCGGCAATGTCTCGCGCGGGGATTCCGTTGCGGTGATCGGCTGCGGCGGGGTCGGTGACGCCGCGATCGCCGGCGCCCGGCTGGCCGGTGCGTCACCGATCATCGCCATCGACCGGGACCCCAAGAAGCTGCAGATGGCAACGGAATTGGGAGCGACCCACACGATCGACGCGTCGAAGGTAGACGCAGTGGCGGCGGTGCAGGACCTGACCGGCGGCTTCGGCGCCGACGTCGTCATCGACGCGGTCGGCCGCCCGGAAACCTGGAAGCAGGCCTTCTATGCCCGCGACCTCGCAGGCACCGTCGTCCTGGTGGGAGTGCCGACTCCTGACATGACGCTGGAGATGCCGCTCATCGACTTCTTCTCGCGCGGAGGCGCATTGAAGTCGTCGTGGTACGGCGACTGCCTGCCCGAGCGTGACTTCCCGGCGCTCGTCGATCTGTACGAGCAGGGCCGGCTGCCGCTGGACAAGTTCGTCAGCGAGCGCATCAAGCTCGATCAGGTCGAGGAGGCGTTCGACACCATGCACCGCGGTGAGGTGCTGCGTTCGGTGGTCGTGCTGTGAGCCTGCGCATCGAGCGTGTCGTCACCAAAGGAACCTTCGCGCTTGACGGTGGCAGGTGGGAGGTCGACAACAACATCTGGCTTGTCGGCGACGACAGTGACGTGGTGATCATCGACGCCGCACACCAGGCTCAGCCGATCGTCGACGCCGTCGCCGGCCGCAACGTGACCGCGGTCGTCTGCACTCACGGCCACAACGATCATGTGACCGTTGGCCCAGAGCTCGGCGAACGGTTGCACTGCCCGGTGCTGCTTCATCCCGGCGACGACGTGCTGTGGAAGATGACCCACCCCGAGCAGCCGTACTGGCGGCTGGACGACGGCCAACGAATCGGCCTGGCGGGCACGGAGATCGAGGTCATCCGCACCCCGGGACATTCACCGGGATCGTGCTGCCTGCACATACCTGAGGCCGGGGTGCTGTTCTCCGGCGACACCCTGTTCAGCGGCGGACCAGGCGCCACCGGACGGTCCTTCTCGGACTTTCCCACGATCGTCGACTCGATCCGCGATCGGCTGTTCACCTTGCCAGAGGAGACGCTGGTACACACCGGGCACGGCGACGGCACCACCATCGGCACCGAGGCGCCCCATCTCGCCGAATGGATCGCCCGCGGGCACTGAGGGTCAGGACCTGATGCGCTTCATCTCGGGGTCGACGAGCGGTTCGGCGGCCACGGTGGCCGCGATACGTCGGTCGAAGTATTGGATTTCGATTCGGGTGCCTTCCTTGGCCGAGGAGGGCAGCCAAGCGTAGGCCACCGGCGCACCAACGGTGTGACCGAATGCCGCGCTGGTGACATAGCCGACCGGCTTGCCGTCAAGGAAGACGGGCTCGTTCCCCATGGCGACGGACACGCCATCGTCGATCACCACGGTGGCAAGTCGGCGCTCGATCGTCGAATCTGAAATACCTTGCAGTGCATTGTGTCCGACGAAGTCAGCCTTCTTCGGGGACACGGCGAAGCCGAGGCCGGCCTCATACGGATTGTGCTCGGTGGTCATGTCAGTACCCCACGACCGGTAGCCCTTCTCGATGCGCAGGCTGTTGAACGCTGCCCGGCCTGCGGCGATCACATCGTGGTTTTGGCCTTCGGCCCACAGCACATCCCAGAGACGCAGCCCGTAGTCGGCGCTCGTGTAGAGCTCCCACCCCAACTCGCCGACGTAGGACAGGCGCATCGCCGTGACGGGAATCCCCGCAATCCGAACGGGTTTCGCGCGGAAGTACTTGAAGTTGTCGTTGGAGAAGTCGTCGCGACTGAGGGCCTGGACCACGTCGCGTGCACGCGGACCCCACAGGCCGATGCAGCACGTCGCCCCGGTGATATCGCGGACCTGCACGGTGTCGTCGGCTAACGCCTGCCGATGGAAGTAGTCGAGATCGATGTTGCCATTCGCCCCGACCTGAAAACGGTCCTCGGCCAACCGGGCGACGGTGAGGTCGCTACGGACCCCGCCCGCCTCGTCGAGTATCAGCGTGTACGTCACCGAACCGACGGACTTGTCCATCTTGCCGGTGGTCAGCCGCTGCAGCAACGGCAGCGCACCCGGCCCCGCGATCTCGAGCCGCTTCAGCGGCGTCATGTCATACATCGCGACCGAAGTCCGGGTGCGCCATGCCTCGGCCGCCGCGATCGGCGAGTGGAACTGGCTCGACCATGCGTCGCGGGCGGGCGGCGCCCACTCGGGCGGAAGTTGTTGGAGTAGATCGGCATTGGCCTCAAACCAGTGCGGTCGCTCCCAGCCGCCGCTTTCCAGGAACACCGCGCCGAGCTCCTTCTGCCTGACGTGAAACGGACTGACTCGCAGATCACGTGGCGACAGTCGCGGCTGGAGCGGATGCAGGATGTCGTAGACCTCGATGAAGTTCTGCTGGGATGTCTCATTGACGTACTCCGGCGCGAGCTGAACCTCTTCGAAACGGTGCACATCGCAGGTGTGCAGATCGGTGTCGCTGCGCCCGTCAACCAACAGCTGCGCGACTGCGCGCGCCACGCCGGCCGAATGCGTCACCCACACGGCTTCGGCAATCCAGAACCCCGAGACGTCGGAGGATTCACCGATCAGCGGGCCACCGTCCGGCGTGAAGGAGAAGATCCCGTTGAACCCGCTGTCAACCTTGGCCTTCTCCAGGCAGGGCAGGAGCAGTTTGCACTGTTCCCAGGGTTGGGCGAAATCTTCATCCGTGAAGGGCAGCATCGACGGCATGCTCGACGCGGAAACGTCAGCGGAGTCGGCGAGGTCGCGTAGGTCCACCGGCATCGGGCGGTGGGCGTAGGAACCGATGCCGAGGCGATCGACGAGTTCGCGGAAGTACAGGTCCTGGTCTTGGTGGCGCAGGATCGGCAGGCCCGCCTCGGTGGCTTCGGTGTTGCGGCCGACGAGATCTGGAATCTGGTCGGTCCTGACGTACTGGTGCGCCAGAGGCAGCAGCGGGATATCCATCCCCACCATCGCGCCGACCTCTGGGCCCCAGAACCCCGCGCACGACACCACGATGTCGGCGGGAATCGTCCCTTCCGATGTCGCGACGCCGGTCACCCGACCGCCGCCGTGTTCGATTCCGGTCACCTTGGTGGACCCGCGGAACACCGCGCCGCGCGCCGTGGCGCGGCGGACGAGTGCGGCGACCACGCGCGGCGACTTGGCGAGCCCGTCGCTCGGTACATACAGTCCGCCAAGGATTTTCGACTGGTCGACGAGCGGATGAATCCGCGTGCATTCCTCGGGCCCCAGCACGGTGCCCTCGATGCCCCACGACGTGGCCCAGCCCTGCCGTCGATGCAGTTCGGCGAGGCGCTCCGGTGTGGTCGCCACTTCCAGCCCACCGACCTGGTTGAAACACCATTGGCCGTCGAGATCCATGCCTGCGAACTTTTCGACCGTGTACCGCGCGAGGTCAGCCATCGTCTTCGACGCGTTGGTCTGAAAAACAAGGCCCGGCGCGTGAGACGAGGAACCCCCGGTCAGCGGCAGCGGACCCTGATCCAGCACCGTGACCCGATCCCAGCCGCGGGTCGTGAGCTCATCGGCTAGATTCGCGCCGACGATGCCTGCGCCGATGATCACCACTCGAGGACTGCTCATGATCTCCTTCAGGTCGACGACTCGTCCGACGGTAAAACGGTGAACAGCCATCCGGCGTGCAATGGATCCCGGGCCACGATCGCGGGATCGTCACGCACCGCGGCGTTGACAGCTGAAACCACCCCGGTGATCGGCGCGTACACCGCCATCGCGCTGAGCGGGTTGCTCCATATCAGCCCGCACGGCTCGCCCGCCTCTATTGCGGCGCCGACCCGCGGAAGTTCCACCGAGATGACGTGGGTTCCCCCGACAGCGGCTTCGGTGACACCCACCCGCAATGGCCGCGCGCCCAATCGCTGTTCGGTGGGCAGGGCCCACACGCCCGAGTCAACTGACATCGCTGGGCTGTTGCTTGGGCTGGTGCCGATAGAACGGCACCGTCGCGGGAGCCAGTGGCTGGTTGCCGAGGATCAGGTCCGCCGCCTTCTCGGCGACCATCATCACCGGGGCGTAGATGTTGCCGTTGGTGACGTACGGCATCACCGACGCGTCAACGACTTTCAGCCCCTCCACACCGTGCACGCCCATCGTCTGCGGGTCGGTGACAGACATGGCGTCGGTGCCCATCTTGGCCGTGCACGACGGGTGCAGCGCGGTTTCCGCGTCGCGCGCCACCCAGTCGAGGATCTGCTCGTCGGTTTCCACGCTCGGGCCGGGGGAGACCTCGCCACCGTTGAACGGCGCCATCGCCGGCTGGTTGAGGATGTTGCGGGCCACCCGAATGGATTCGACCCACTCCCTGCGGTCCTGATCGGTCGACAGGTAGTTGAACCGAAGTGCCGGATGCACTTTCGGGTCCCGGCTGGTGATCTTCACGCTGCCGCGAGCGTCGGAGTACATCGGGCCGACGTGCACCTGATAGCCCTCTCCGCCCTCGGGCTGGGAGCCGTCGTAGCGCACGGCGATCGGCAGGAAGTGGAACATCAGGTTCGGGTACGCCACATCCTCGTTGCTGCGGACGAACCCGCCGCCCTCGAAATGGTTTGTCGCGCCGGGCCCGCGGCGCAGGAACAACCAGTTGGCGCCGATCCACGGCCGGTACCGCCATTTGAGGTACTTCTGCATGGTCACCGGCTGCTTGCACGCGTACTGGATGTACACCTCGAGGTGGTCTTGCAGGTTCTCGCCGACGCCGGGCAGGTCGTGCACGACATCGATGCCGAGCGCCTGCAGCTCGGCCGCGTTGCCGACGCCGGAAAGCTGCAGCAGTTGCGGGCTGTTGATGGCGCCGCCGCACAGCACCACCTCGCCTGCGCTGACCCGCTCGGTTCCGCCGCGTCCGTGCCGGTATTCGACACCGACCGCGCGCTTGCCGTCGAAGACGACACGCTCGACGAAAGCCCTGGTGATCACGTCCAGATTCGGCCGATTCATCACCGGATGCAGGTAGGCGCGGGCGGCCGACAGCCGCCTGCCGTTACGGATGTTGCGGTCGAACTTCGCGAAACCCTCTTGACGGTAACCGTTTACGTCATCGGTGCGGGGATAGCCGGCCTGTTCGCCTGCGGTGAAGAACGCTTCGAACAAGGGATTGGTCGCAGGTCCGCGTTCCAGCGCAAGCGGACCGTCGTGCCCCCGGTACGGGTCGTCTGGCGCGGACGCGAGGCAGTTCTCCATCCGGTTGAAGTACGGAAGACAGTGCGCGAAGTCCCAGTCGCCCATCCCGGGATCGGCGCCCCAGCGCTCGTAATCCATCGGATTGCCGCGCTGGAAGATCATCCCGTTGATGCTGCTCGAACCACCGAGCACCTTGCCGCGGGCGTGATAGACGCGCCGGCCGTTCATGTGCGGTTCGGGTTCGGACTCGTATTTCCAGTCGTAGAACCGACTTCCGATGGGGAACGGCAGCGCGGCGGGCATGTGCACGAACACGTCCCACAACGAATCGTTGCGGCCCGCCTCGAGCACCAGAACCTTGTTGGCCGGGTCGGCCGAAAGCCGGTTGGCGAGCGCACACCCCGCCGATCCGCCGCCGACGATTACGAAGTCGTACCGCGTTGATGTCATCGCTTTCCTCCTATCGGTACTGAAGCGTGATACGCATCAAGTTTCGCTATATGCAACGGAGTCTCGTATAGTTGCGCTATGAGCAACGAGCGGGGTGAGAGCACGGGCGGTGTGCAGTCGGTCGACCGCGCCATCAGCGTGCTGGAAATCCTGGCCCAACGCGGCGAAGCCGGTGTCAGCGAGGTCGCCGCGGATATCGGCGTGCACAAGTCCACTGCGTTCCGATTGCTCGCCGCACTCGAGGAACGCGAACTCGTCGAACAGACCCAGGACCGAGGAAAGTACCGGTTGGGCTTCGGCATCCTTCGGTTGGCGAGCGCGGTGCCCGGCCAACTTGACGTCACACATCAGGCTCGCGCGCTCAGCGAGCAGCTCGCGGCTCAGGTCGGCGAGACCGTCAACATCGCGGTGCGGCGCTCGCACTTCGTCGTCAACATCGACCAGGCGCGCGGGCCGAGTGCGGTCGCGACGCACAACTGGGTCGGCGAGCTGACGCCGCTGCATGCCACGTCGAGCGGCAAGATTCTGCTCGCCTACATGGCGCCCGAGGAACGCCGAAAAATGTTGGCCTCGGCGGGACTTGCCCGACTTACTCCTCACACCATCACGTCGCAGCGTGAGCTCGAGGAGCAGATCGAGGCCGCCGCGCGCGACGGCTACGCGTCCTCTGTCGAGGAGCTGGAGGAGGGCCTGAACGCCGTCGCGGCCCCGATCCGCGACCACACGGGCGGCGTGATCGCGGCGCTGTCCGTTTCGGGCCCCGTCTACCGATTCACCGAAGATCGGATGCGCGAGGTGACCCCCGACGTGGTCGCCGCCGCGGCGGCGATCAGCCAGCGGATGGGCCACCTCGACTGACCGGGTCACGTCAGCTTCGCCTGCAGCCAATTGTGGAACTCGCCGATGTGATGCTCGCTGGGCACCAGCACCCCGCCGTCGCGATAGGTGCGTGAGCTCATCGCAGGCTGGCAGCGCTCGCACGCGGCAAAGTCCTGCTCGTTGACGCGGTGGAACAGCTCGACGGATCGGCTGACGTCCTTGCCGGATTCGACCACGTGCGGCAGGTACAGCCAGTCGCATTCCACGACGGTG
>DATJIX010000297.1:0-3594 GCA_035492865.1 Mycobacterium sp.
GACCAGTCGACGGCACCTGACGGCAAGGTCACGTTCAAGCGCATCCTGAGTGAGATCGATGCCAGGCTGCATCTTGCGCCGACCTTCCGGCGGCGGTTGACCGAGCTGCCCGGCGGCCTGCACATGCCGTACTGGGTCGACGATCCGAATTTCGATCTCGAGTACCACGTCCGTCACATCGCGCTGCCTCAGCCGGGGGACTGGCGTCAGTTGTGCATCCAGGTCGCGCGCCTGCATGGCCGTCAGCTCGATCTCCGGAGGCCGCCGTGGGAGATGACGGTGATCGAGGGTTTGAACGCCATCCCTGGCGTGCCGATGGGGTCGTTCGCGATCTCTCTCAAGCTGCACCACTGCGTCGTCGACGGGATGGAAAGCGTCGAGCTGATGGCGGCCATGCACGATCTTGCGAGCGACAGCCCGCGTCCTGCCGCGCCGGAGAACCCGTTCAACCCCGGACCACTGCCCTCGACGTCGGACCTCGTGACGCGTACGGCGACCAACATCGCGCTGTATCCGTTGCGCGCCGGCAAGGTGTTGATTCCAAACGCGGTGAAGGCGCTGCGGCACCTGCACACGCTGCCCGGTGCGCTGGTGTCCGGGGTGAACGCGACGTTGGCGCCAAAGAGTGGCTCGCTGTTCCCCCCGGCGACACGATTCAACGGGTCGGCGACCCCGCATCGGGTGTTCGAAGCGCGCTTCCACGACCTCGCCGACTTCAAACGCATCAAGGCGTGCGTACCCAAGGCGACGATCAACGACGTGACCCTCGCGTATGTCGGCGGCGCGCTGCGGCACTACCTCGAAGGACACGGTGAGCTGCCTGACGAGAGCTTGGTCGCGGCCTGCCCGGCGTCCATCAGGTCGACCGACGAGCGCGGTGGGGGTGGCAACCGACTGTTCGGTCGATTGGCTCCGTTGGGGACCGCGATCGCCGATCCGTTGGAACGCTTGGCCGCGATCGTCGAAGAGACCTCGGCCTTCCGGGACAACTCCGATTCGGCGGCCGACTCCCGGCTGATGGACTTGGTTGGCGTAGTGCCCACCACACTGCTCGGGCTGACCGTGAAGGCCGCCAGTGCGATGCCATTCTCTGCTCCGACCATCGCCAGCACCACGGTGAGCAATGTGCCCGGCCCCACTGAACCGATCTATTTCGCGGGTGCCCGACTCCAACGGGTCACTGGCCTCGGTCCACTGATCGGCGGGATGAACCTCTTCCACGTCGTCGCGAGCTACAACGGAACCGTCTCCATCGGCGCGACAGCGGACCGCAGCGCACTACCCGATCCCGGTCACTACGCCGACTGCATGCAGATCGCGTTCGACAAGATGCTCAGCGCCGCGGGCTGATCGCTCGGCGGCCGGGGCTCACCCGGCCTGAGCTGTGGCGCAAGAAGTCTCCAAGGCGCCGGCTGTCTCCTTCGTGGCGAGGCGGTGAGAATCCACCGCCAGCGTTCACAACGACTGGGGGACCACATGACGCACACCGCAACGCCCACGGCCGCACCGAAGAGTGCCGCCCAGCGCTGGAGCAGGACCCATGCCTGGATTGGCTAAGGGGTCCAGTGGCAGCCTCGTCATCGGTTCTGACGGCACCTTCTACTACCCCAACGGCAAGCGCCAGGATCCGGACGGCACCGCGCATGGCCCCGATGGCACCGAGCTCGTCCCTAACGAACCCGGCGGCGGCACCCCCACCCTCGGAGCGGACGGCATCCTCTACTACCCCGACGGCAAGACCCAGGACGAGGACGGCGTCTTGTACGACTACGACGGCAATGTCGTCGAGCCGAACGGCGACAGTGCTGACTCCGGCAAGGATGACAACGGCACCGGGCTAGATGACAGCGACGATGACGACGACGATGACCACGATTCCGACCCCAAGGATCCCAACACCGGCCCAGACCCTGGCGATCCCGACCCCGGCCCCGATCCCGGCGGTGATCCCAACAGCGACGACGACCCCGACGGCAACGAAGGGCCATCCGGCCACGGCCACTCACCTCACGGGGGGCATACCTCGGGGGGCGAACATGTCGGTTCCGGTGCTGATTCCTCGGTGGGATCGCTCGCCGGCCTCGGTGACATCGACACGGGAGAAAGCGGTTTCGGTTGGGCTCAGTTCGGCAGCCCACGCGAAGACGATGGCGACGAAGGTGGCGGCGACGAGGGACCTGGCCACGGGCACCACTCGGGAGACGGCCACGCGTCGTCCGGTCATGTCGGGCGCGGCCCAACGGCGCTTCTGGGTAGCACCGACGACCAGGATTACGTAGGCGGCGGCTTCGGCTGGGCCAAGTTTGGCGCGCCACGCGCCAGCACGGCGTTTCAGGGTCTCGAGGGTCTCGGCGGATCGATCATGCCCCCCGGGCCGGGGCGCCGCAGCGCCCCATGGTCGTCGCATCCTGGTGACTCCGGCCCGGCGCACCGCCGGAAGTGGGTACTTGGGGCGCTGGGGCTGGCCGCACTGATCGGCATAGCGGTGGTGGGCATCGACGGGTTACGGCAACCGCAGGAGCCGGTCTCCCCGGCGGTCGCCATCGGCACCGAACCGGTGTCGACGTCGACCTCAACCGCGGTCACGTCGACGTCCGTCGCGGTACTGCCCGCTGAGCCGAGCGTGTCGGCGCAGCCGGCCCCTCCGGCCAGCGTGACGACCACGGCTGCGGCGCCGAGCACCACGGTGCAGTGGACTCCGCAAGTCATCGTCGAAACCACCACTGCGCCAACGACTCCGGTCGCGCTACCGTCGCTGCCATCTCGGACGGTACACCCGACGCCGACCACCTCTGCCGCGCCGACCACGGTGCACAAGGCAACGCCTCCGACCACGTCGCCCACACGTCATAAGGGCCCCAAGGCCGGATCGGCGTCGGACGCGACCGGCACCCACGACGCGGGCCCGGTCCAGAGCCATCCGATCAAGACGAAGCTGGGGTGAAGCTATGAAACGAGGAATCGCAGGCTTAGCGACGGCGCTGGTGGTGTCCGGCGGCTGGTGTCTGGTCAGCATGGGCGCAGGTGTCGCCCAAGCGGATTCATGGTGCTCGCCACTGTGGTGCAACCCAAACCCTCCGGCCGACTGCACCGAGTACGCGGGCTGCTGGTGCCCCGGGCACGACCTGCCCAAGAGCAGCGCCCCCATCGATTGGGACATGAATGTCTGCCACAACTATCACTACTCGGTGTTGGGTGGACCCGGTGATCTGATCCCGCCGCCTGCAGGCTTCTGTCCACCCGCCCCCTTCTCGGACAACCTTTACGACCCGTGCTGAGATAGCGTTCAGGGGACTCTCGATATCGGCGAGCAGGGAGTGGCACGGTGGATCTCGGGCTCTGGGGCTTTCTCACGATTCTTGCTGCAGTGATGGCATGTTTTTTCGCCGCTTGCGTATTCGTGTTCGTACGGCGGATGGAGCATCGCAGACCCGCTCCGCTTGGCGAAGTGGTGGGCGCTCACAAAGCGGTGTTGGCCAAACTGCGCAAGCGCGAACCGCTGTCGAACGACGAAGTCGACTACGCGGCGGAACTGATTTCCGACGCTCGATCACCGCTCGCCTACGCGATTCCCGCTGCCCTCTTCACCATGGG
>DATJIX010000298.1:0-8100 GCA_035492865.1 Mycobacterium sp.
TCCCGCAGGGTGGGCCGGGCAATCTGCACCACGTTGCGGCTCGACCTGCCGCTCGCCTTGACGGCCATCGCCCCCTCCTAGGATCGGCCGGCGTCAGTCTGACTTATTTCCCTAAGCACTCGCAATGCGGCCTGGATGTTGTCGGCGGGAAGGGCCCGCAGCCCGACGGGCGCCGTGGTGGTGCCTGCGGGCACGACGGCGCAGCCGAACCCCAGCCGCGCCGCCTCAGCGAGCCTGCGATCCATGCCACTCACCCTGCGCAGATCGCCCGCCAGGCCGACTTCGCCGATAGCCACCGCGTTGGTGGGCATCGGCAGGTCGGTGTACGCCGACGCAATTGCGAGCGCCACCGCCAGGTCCGACGAAGGATCGGTCAGCCGCATGCCGCCGACGGTGGACAGATAGATGTCGTTCGTTCCGACGGGCAGCTTCGCGCGCTTCTCGAGCACCGCGGTGATCATCGCGGCGCGCGACGAATCGATGCCGCTGACCGCGCGGCGCGGCGAGCCGCTGGCCGGCGAGCCGATCAGCGCCTGCACCTCGCCGATCAACGGGCGTTTGCCGTCGAGCGTGACCGTCACCGCGGTGCCGGACACCGGCTTGGGACGCTGGTCGAGGAACAGTCCCGACGGGTCGGCCACGCATTCAATTCCGTTGTCGTGCAACAGGAAACAGCCCACCTCGTCGGCGGCGCCGAAGCGGTTCTTCACGCCGCGAACCATGCGAAGGGCCGAGTTGCGATCGCCCTCGAAATGCAGCACCACGTCCACGAGGTGCTCCAGCGAGCGCGGCCCCGCGATCGCGCCGTCCTTGGTGACATGGCCGACCAGAAGCATCGCGACGCCGGATGTCTTGGCGGCCATGGTGAGAGCCGTCGTCACCGCCCGCACCTGGGTGACGCCTCCGGTGACGCCGTCGGACTCGGTAGTGGACATGGTCTGCACCGAGTCGACCACTACCAGGCTCGGGCGCACCTCGTCGATGTGGCCGAGTGCCATCTGCAGATCCGATTCGGCGGCCAGGTAGACCTCGTCGTGAGTGCAGCGGGTGCGTTCTGCCCGCAGCCGGATCTGGCCTGCCGACTCCTCACCCGACAGATACAGTGCGCGCCTACCCTCCTGGGCCCAGCGATGCGCAACCTCGAGCAGCAGCGTGGACTTGCCGACACCGGGATCGCCTGCGAGCAGTGTCACCGAACCGGGCACCAGACCTCCGCCGAGGACGCGGTCAAGCTCACTGATGCCGGTGTGGAAGTGCCGGGTGTTGCCAGGGTCGATCGAGCTGATGGGCACCGCGGGTGACGTGGGCGTGACCGCGCGTCGCAAGGCCGAACCGTTCACCGCGGCGAGGACCGTGACCTCGTCGACAGTGCCCCAGGTGCCGCAATCCGGGCAGCGGCCAACCCATTTGGCGGTGACGTGGTGGCATTCCGAGCAGCGATACTGCGAACGCGCTTTAGCCACGTCGTGACCGTAACCGGTCTGACCGACAGACCCGCCGAACTACCTAGTGGTGGCCGCCCGTGTCGCCGGCTTCCACGGCGGCTTCGCGCCGCGGCTGCTCACCGGCCGAGATCGGCACCTGCACCGAGGTCTCGCCGGCCTTCTCGAAGTTGAAGGTCACCTTGTACGTCAGGCCGTTGGTGATCGGCTTGGACAGCGCGATCTTTGCCTGCACTGCGTCGGCCCTCTCGGCAGCCTCCAGCGGCGCGATCTGACCGTCGGGCTCGCCGACCACCAGGACACCGTTGGCGGGCAGGGAGGTGTCGCCGGAGAGGCTGATTGCGCCGATGTCGGAGCTCACCGAAACCAGCTTGTCGTTGACGTCGGGTGAGTTGTTCACGGCGACGAACAACAGCTCGGCGTCAGCGCCTGCCTGCACGTAGTCAGTCGATTGCGCGGCGCGCAGGTGGATGTTGCGCAGCGAAACCGGCCCGACGGTGGCGCTGGTGCCGTTCACAGCGGGCTCTTGCGTCGCCATCTGGGATACCTGACCGGCCCCGCAGCCGGAAAGGACGACGGCGGCGGCGATCCCGCACGCGGCCAGGCTGAAGCGATTCACTGAACTCTCCTGCGAAGTCGGCGAGACGACCGTGGTGCGGCCGTGTTGTTCGCCTAGAAAAGTACCGTACGAGCGCCACGCCGAGCTGCTCGCGGCGGTCCGACAGCCGCCAGCCGGCTTACCTGATCGCCGAGTACTTCCCCGATCGAGTCCCGCGGCCCTGCGGTTCACTGTTTCGGCCGTCGTGACGACGCGTGTGACCGCGTTTCTGGCTTCTTAGGTGGGCTTCTTGCTTTCGTTATCTGGATGGCCCGTCGGTTCTCGGCCTAGCTACATGTCTAGCTACATGAGGACTGCCAACATCGTGACAACCCCGCCAGTCTCGACGAGACCGCTGCAGCAAAGCTTCCAAAGGCGGTAAACCGGTTGCTATAGGAACATTGTCGGGGCTAACTAACTTTGCGGGACAAGCGTACTCCTTCGCTTTGCGAAGTTGCCGACGCGTGGATTGACACAGTGAACAAGGCCTGAACTATTTGCCATGCCCCTCGGTCGTTGCCTCGGAACACGTCGCTCGCAAACAAAATCAGCGGAAACGAATATTTCCTTCTTAGTTCCCATCGCGGGGCGCACGGCATATGCTAGCGTCGCACGCGGAAAGCCTGGGGGGGCTGTTCGCGGGCACGCGACAGCTAATTGAGTGTCCACATGGCGCCGTCTCTGGGCGCACCGATGGACGGGGGAGTCTAGCTAATGGTCGAACCATCAGCCACAAATAACGGGTACCGCGAAAGGTCCCCAGCGACACAGCTGGCGAACCCGATCGGTCAAGGGGCGGAGCCCACGCCCCTCGCTGCCAAACGCCGCAAGCGATCGCGCGCTACGTCCGCAAAGCCGGTGACCGTCAGCCTTGTCATCCCGGTCAAGAACGAGGCACGGAACATTGGTTGGGTGCTCGAGCAGGTCGCCGACGAGGTCAACGAGGTCATCCTCGTCGACGGGAACTCGACCGACGCGACACTTATCACAGCGCGCAGCTACCGTCCCGACATCAAGGTGGTGCTGCAAGAAGGCCTCGGCAAGGGAAGCGCGCTCAGGGCAGGCTTCTTGGCCGCGACGGGCGACATCATCGTGATGATGGATGCCGACGGCAGTATGGCCCCGCAAGAGATTCGTCATTACCTGCATTTCCTCAACAACGGATACGACTTCGTCAAGGGATCACGGTTCATCGCGGGCGGAGGGTCGTTGGATATCACGGCATTCCGGCGGATGGGCAACCGGTTCCTGCTGGGGGTGTTCAACCAGCTCTACGGCGGCGACCTCACTGACTTGTGCTATGGCTTCTGTGCCTTCCACCGCCGCTACCTGGAAACCATGGCGCTGTCCGCCACCGGGTTCGAGATCGAGGCCGAGATGGTCGTCCGCGCAATGCAGGCCGGGTTGCGGATTGCCGAGGTTCCGAGTCTGGAGCTGCCTCGCCGCGCTGGCAAGTCGAATCTTCGCTCAATCAGGGACGGCACGAGAGTGTTGCGCACCGTGGTGCGCGATCACCAATCCGGACTCAGCGGACGTCTGGTGCAGTCGGTTCGCAAACATGCTCACGCCGGCGAGCGCATGTGATTGACCGGCATGCAAAGGACAACGGGCACGCCCCGGTCGTGCTCATTGTCGGGCCTGGAGATCGATTTCTTTCGGGCGTGAGCTATATAACCGCGCTGCTCACATCGGCCATGGCCGAACGAGGACCGACTGCGGCGCTGCTGTTGCGTCGGCTGTGCCCCCGCATCTTCTATCCCGGCCGGGCGCGGGTGGGACAGACCGACGGCGCGTTGTCACTGCCCGACGTCCCGGTCTTCAACGGCCTTGACTGGTTCTGGGGCCTCTCCGGGCTCGGCGCTTTGCGTTTCTGGCGGCGCAATCGGCCCAGCGTATTGATCCTGCACTGGTGGACCGCGACGGTGCTGCACAGCTACTTGGCCCTCGCGTGGCTCGCCAAGCGGGCCGGCGCCCGGGTGGTGATCGAATTCCACGAGGCGCAAGACGTCGGAGAGGCCAGCTTGCCGCTCGTGGGTCGGTACACCCGGCTGGGGATGCGGTTACTCCTCAGCCGTGTGGACGCCGTCGCCGTGCACTCCGAATTCGACCGACTGGCGCTCCGGGATACCTATCCTCAGCTCGCCGGCCTGCCGACCGAGGTCGTTCCGGTCGGACCGTTCGGGAATCACGTTCCGCACGGCGACGCACCTGCCTCTGTTAAAGACAAGGGTCCCGACGAGCCGGTCCACTTGCTCATCTTCGGTGTGGTGCGCCCATACAAGGGCCACGCCGAGCTTGCCGAGGCAGTCCGTCTGCTCACGCTGTCCGGACTCAATATTCACGTGACCGTGGTGGGAGAGGTCTGGCAGGGGTACCGGCAACCGCTGGACGAGCTCGCGGCGATCCTGCCGCCGGACCGGCTGACCATTGTCGACCGGTTCGTCGCCGACGACGAGGTGCCCGCTTACTTCGCCGCTGCCGACCTGCTGGTTCTTCCCTACCGCCGCAGCTCGGCCTCAGGGCCGTTGCTCACCGCGATGGCGTGGGGACTGCCAGTCGTCACCACGGCGGTCGGCGGGCTCGTCGAGGCTGCCGCCGGCTACAGCGGCGCTGTGCTTGTGCCTCCGTGTGAACCCGCAGCGCTAGCCGAAGGGATCCGCGAGGCACTGCCGCTGATCGGAACGACGCATGCCGACCCGAACTCCTGGGCGCGGGCCGCGGAGCGGTATGCGTCCCTGTTCGATCGGATCGGCGCGGACTGGGGTGATGCAGACCGGAGTCCGGCAGAACTGAGCACGGACAACAGCTTGGCTGGGGGAATGGCATGACGGGTTCCGCGCTGCGGGTCGGGCTCATCGTGCCGCGGTTCGCCCCGTACTTGGGCGGTGCCGAGACCTATGCCGCTCAGGCGGCCGCCGCGCTGGCGGCGAAGGGGGTCGAGGTGACCGTCATCACGCAGATCCCGCGCGCCTCAACGCTTTCCGCGCGGGATCGACGGGACGGATACAACATCGAGCGCCACCACCTGCCGGTGGCCGAGGTCTTCGATGTGCCTTCACCCGCCGCAGCAGGCGCGGCTCGGCAGTCCCGGCGCTTCGACGTTGTTTGGGTGCACAGCTATCACACGCCCTTGGCTTGGCTTGCCGCTGAGCTGGCCAAGGCGCCAGTCGTGTTCACGCCGTGGTACCACGGCGCGGGCCATACCCCGATGCGCGACGCATTGCATCGGTTTTATCGACCGGCGGGCCGACGTCTCATGGCAGCGAGCCGCCGGATTCTGGTGGCCAGCCAGGCCGAGGCCGACCTGGTGCTGCGCGACTTCCCCCGGCATGTAGACCGCGACAAGATCACTCTCGCCCCTGTCGGCATCGCGGATCCGGTTGGTGGACGGGAGCCGTATCCCAACGAGTCGAACGTCGTGCTCACCATCGCCCGCCAGGAACCGTACAAGCGCACGGACGTGCTGATCCGCGCCGTTGCTCTGCTGCGCGACCGCGGGGTGCCTGCACGGCTTGTCGTCGTCGGGCAGGGGTCCGCGCTAGCGGCTTACCAGGAACTCGCCGCCGCACTCGACGCAACCGATGTCGTATCGTTCACCGGCGCAATCGACGACGAGTCGCTCCGGCGCTGGTGGGCCACGGCATCGCTGTATGCGACCGCGAGTCTGCATGAGGCCTTCGGTCTGTGTCTGGGAGAGGCGCTGGTAGCGGGCCTACCCGTGGTCGCCAGCGGCATCGGCGCACACCGCGAGGTGGTCCGCAGGGCCGGACCCGGCGCGGCGGCCGCGTTGTGCGAGTTGGATGACGCCGACACCGACGCGGCCCCGCAGTACGCCGAGGCGATCGCCCGGCTGCTCTCTTCAGCGGACTCCCGCAAGCAGCGATCCGCACGGTGCACCTTGCCAACTGAAGCCGAGATGGTCAGCCACCTCCTCGAGACGCTCAGCGCGGCGCGATCGTGAGGCGGCGGTGACCTCCACTTCAACGACACTGCCGCCGGCGGTCAGCCAGCCCCCCGAACCGACCCACGATGTCGGCATCGAACCGACGGATTCAACTACGCGGCCGCGCCGCCTCCTGGCGCTTTGCGCCATGGTGTTGCCTCCTGTCGGAGCCGTCCTGCTTCTGCTGTCTTTCCACCATGCCGCGGGCCAAGCCGCTCCCGACCAACTGCAGTTCGCGCTGTTTTGGGCGGGCTTTTTTGCCGGGATGCTGCCGCTCGCGGCCCTGGCATGCGCCCGTCACGCCAGCGGTGGGATGCGGGCATGGGCACTCGTGGGCATCGGCTTGTTCGGGATGGTTCCCCGACTGCTTCAACCCGGGCCCGCAGGATCCGACGAGTACTACCACCTGCGGCAGGCCCTTGAGGCATTTCTTGCCGGCGATGTCGGTCACGACTTGTACCTGTTGCCGATCACAAAGGAATTCCCCGGCCTGCACCAGGCGGCCAGCGCCTTCGCCAGAATGACGGCGATGCCGCTCTGGCCGGCGGGGATCGGCGTGATCGTGCTCGCCCACATACTGTCTGTGCTCGCTATCTACCAGCTTGTCCGGATGGTCGGGGCGCCTGCTCGCGGAGCCGCGGTCGGCGCCGTCCTCTACACACTCAATCCGTCGTGGCTGTACTTCGATGCCGTGTTCTCATACGAGAGTCTTGCGCTGCCATTGATGTTGTGGTGCCTGGCGGCAACTGTCGCGGCCGGCCGCGCTTCCCGCAAACTCAATCTGCGCGCCGTTGCGATGGCGGTGTTGTGCGTCGTGGCCCTGCCGGTGATCCATCACCTGACCGCGATCATGCTCTGCTTGATCCTCATCCTGCTCATCGTCGTTCGCGGCGTGCAGTACGTCCGGCAGACAGCAGTCGCCGGCCGCAGCGCGGCAGGCGAGCGATTCTGGCCGCTGCTCGTCATCGCGTGCTGTCTGGTTGGCTCGATCACCTTCTGGTGGTCTGGGCTCTATTCCGCGCTGATCGTCTACCTCGGGCCGGCCTGGGCCAACGGATTTGCGCAGCTTCAGAAGCTTCTCGATGGGCTCGACAATCTGTCTGGGAAGAGCCGCTCGCCGTTCGCGGACTCCCTGAACCCGCCTTATGAGATCGTCTCCGGTTACCTGCTGCCTTTCGTCTTGTTGGCTCTCTTCTCGTGGTCCCTCATCGTGCTATGGCGAAACCGGCGTCGGGTCGGCTCGACGCCATGGGCTTTCGCCGTGCTGGGCGCGATGTTCTTTGCAAGCCTCCCAATGGTTTTGACTCCCGGAGGCGCCGAAGGCGCGCATCGGTCATGGGCGCACAGCTTCATCGGGCTCGCGGTTGTATGCGGTCTGGCATGGTCGTTCGCGCCTGCCCGCTCAGCTGACGCCGTCGCCCCCCGGTGGCGCGCAGTGGCGAGGTTGTTCGGCCGCTCCGGCGTCAGAGCCGGTGTCGTTTGCCTAGTGTTCGCCATCCTCGCTCTCGGGAGCGCGGCGGTGGGCACCAATGTCTCGCATCGTTTTCCGGGCAGTGCCCTCGTCGGTGAAGACGCAAAGTCGGTATCGAGGGAGAGTGCGGCGGTGGCCATGTGGATGGCGGCGAATACGCCTGTCGACACTCGGGTCATCGCCGATCGATTCACATCTCTGCAGATCGGTTCGCTGGGCCGGATGAGCGCGTTGCGGCCCAGCGCCACGTTCCCAGTCTGGTACCTCTACATGAGCGCCGCACCGATACCTCTTGAGGTGCTGAAGCAGGTGTGGGACGCGAAGATCAAGTACTTCGTGGTCGACGCGCGGATGGCGACCACTCGCCCGCTCATCGGTTACTGGTTCACCCGAGACGAGCCAGGGGCGGGTGGGAAGAACCTGTTCCCGCAAGCGGCGCTGGATCGCTTCAACTGCCTGCCCTGGCTGCGGGCTACGTTCGCAGCCGGTCCGTTGACGGTCTATGAGGTGAACGCCGCCGCTTTGCGTCGTACGCGGGCGAACACCTGCGAAGGGGCCGAGGGATGAGCGAGCTCAAGACCCATCCGGTTACTTCGGGCGATGACGCGGAGACTCGGCACGCGGTAAACGGCATGCCTGCGCGAGC
>DATJIX010000299.1:0-7740 GCA_035492865.1 Mycobacterium sp.
CCGACCAAGCAGGGCAAGCATGATGAACTGGCCGGTGGCACCAAGGTCGTGACGACCTAACCTCGACGGTCCAGGCAAAGCCAAACTGTCCCAGCGCTTCTAAACGGCTGCGCGGCCGGTGATGGGCGGCAGGTCCTTCAGTGTCACGATGCCCGGCGGGGCGGCGACCACGGCGGGCACCGCATTCGTCACCGGCATCGCGGTGTAGATCATGCCGAGGCCCATGAACCCGGGTTCGGTCCAGTCCTTGGGCGGCAGGCAGTGCAGCACGGTGCGCATATTGGGCAACCCGAACACCTGGATGACGTGGCCGTGCTCCAGCGGCTTGGGCGGGGTGACATGGTCGCCCATGGTCCAGTTGAATCCGACGCTGACCACATTGCGGTCGCCGACCCAGCCCCGGTGGTAGCCCATCACGCCACCCACGGTGCCGTTCGGGATCTGCATGAAGCCGAGGTCGGTGTCGCCGGTTGCGGGCGTGAAGGTGACGTCGAACGTCATCCTGTCGAGCTTGGCGCCGATCGCGTCGGCCATCATCGCGGCCGACTCGGCGAACACTTCGCTTTCGCGCCGCACACTCTCGGCGAGCCCTGGCGTGTCGGGGTCCTGCGAGAAACCCATCGCGGTTTGGGTGCCCGCCGATTCGTAGGTCGAGCAGTCCACCGACTCGGTGATCCGGATCTCGTCGACTCGCTCGCACGATCCGCTGAGCACCATTCCGACCAGATTGGTCATGCCGGGATGGGCGCCGCTGCCGAAGATCGTGGAATTGCCCTTCTCACAAGCCTTTCGGATGCGCTCCAGGTCTTCCGGTGACTGCTTGCCGCCGGTGATCCATGCCGCGCTCGAGCACACGTTGACGCCGGACTCGAGCAACCGGGTCAGCTCGTCGATGTTCGGCCACAACGGGTTGTAACAACAGGCGTCGGGCTGCAACGCCAGCAGCGCATCGATGTCGTTGGTGGCGGTGATCCCGGTGGGCTGCGGCCAGCCGGACAGCTCAGCGGCGTCGACGCCGACCTTGTCGGCGCCGTGTGCGTACACCCCGACCAGTTCCATGTCGTCGCGCCCGATGATCGCGTGCAGCGAGCGCCGCCCGATGTTGCCGGTCGTCCACTGGATGACGCGTAACGGTTTGCTCATTGGCCGCACATTACATGTGGGTGCCACCGTCGACGCGGACCTCTGTTCCGGTGACGAAATACGCATCCGACGAGGCCAGCATCGCGACGACGGCGGCGACGGCGTCCGGTTTGGCGAACATCCCGCCGCCCTCGACAGGCAGCAGCGACATGATCTTGCCGAGGAGCGAGAAGTCCGCATCGGCGGGCAGTCCGGGGCCGATGCTCTGTTTGGATTCACCCGTGCCGTCGGTCATTCCCGACGAAATGGAGCCGGGCTGAACCGAATTGAACCGGATTCCTTCCTTGACGAACTCCAGCGCCAACGCGTGTGTCATCGCCTGCACGCCGGCCTTCGACGCGGCGTATGCCGACATGTAGGGGTGCGCGAATGCGGCCGACGTGGAGCTGAAGTTGACCACCGCGGGAGCATTGCCGTCGCGCAGGGCGGGCACGGCCTCGCGGATCATCAGGAAGGTGCCGACGAGGTTGATCCGCAGCACCTGCTCGAAGTCGGCCAGAGTGGTGTCCAGGAAATGCGACGACCGCAGGATGCCTGCGGCGTTGACGAGGGCGTCCAGGCCGCCCAACGACTCGACCGCCTTGGCCACCCCGTCCTTGACCGACTCCTCGCTGGCGACGTCGATCACCACCGTGCTGAGCCGATCGCCGTTCGGTTCGGCCTTGGCGACCGTGTCCTTCAACCCCGCCTCGCTGATGTCGGCCGCGGCCACCCTGCCGCCTTCGTCGAGTATGCGCAGCACGGTCGCTTGCCCGATGCCGGATCCGCCGCCGGTGATCAGCACGCGACGGTCGGCGAATCGCTCGAGTGATGCCATGGTCAGTTCCTCCTGGGTGAGATGCGAGTTGTCATGTCGAGTGCGGCGAGGTGGCTGAACAGCATCGACGCGCCGATCGGGATGCCGCCGCCCGGGTAGACGGTCCCGGTTACCGCGGCCATGGTGTTGCCCGCGGCGTAGAGCCCGGCGATCGGGTTGCCGTCGGCGTCGAGCACGCGTGCCTGGCTGTCGGTGACCAGTCCGCCCTTGGTGCCCAGATCGGAAAGCCCGAAGGCGGCGGCGTGATACGGCGCGGTGTCGACGGCCGCCATCGGCGACTGACCGCCCGAGAACGCGCGGTCGTAGGCCTCGTCCCCGCGCCCGAAGTCGTCATCGACACCGGCGATGACGAACTCGTTGTACCGCTTGACCGTCTCGACCAGGTTGTCGGCGTTGACCCCGATTTTCGCCGCGAGCTCGGGCAGCGTGTCCGCGGTGTGCCACAGTCCGGCCGCCACGTACTGCTCGGGCTCGACCATCGACACGTTGGTGGCCTTCACAGGCGGGACAAGGCCCTCTCGGTCGTCGTAGATCATCCAGAACGGCAATGTCATTGCACCGCTGGACATCTGCTCGATGATGGCCTTGCCGATCCGGTCGTAGGGTGCGGATTCGTTGACGAACCGGCTGCCGTCCTGGTTGACGAAGATGCCGCCGGTGAACCACAGCGAGAACGCCGAACGCCCGTCGGGATGGCTGAACCCGGGCGACCACCAGGCCTGGTCCATCAGGTCGATCGCGGCGCCCGCGGCGATGCCGGCCTCGAGCGCCAGCCCGAGATTGGCGGGCGCCCCCATCGTGTCCCGAGCATCGCCGGGCACGCCGAACCGCTGACGCAGCGCCGGGTTGTTCTCGAAACCGCCCGCGGCCAGAAGCACGCCGACGTTGGCGCGGATGGCGCGGCGACGGCCGTCCTGTTCGACGACGGCGCCGACCACACGGCCGTCGGAGGTGACCAACTCCACCAGCGGGCTGTTCAAGTGAACCGACGCGTGCGGATAGGAGGTGATCGCGGACAGCAGGCGGCCGATCAGCGCGCGTCCGCCGCTGAGGTACTTGGGTGTCGGCGCGCCGAGCCGTTCCCGGTCAAGCGGACCGCGGATCTGATCCGCCAAGTCACCGAGGCGTTCGGCGCGAAGGGGTTTGGACACCGTGTGTCGCATCCCGTCGAGGCGCGCGTGCGGCAGCCGGCCGTAGTAGTCCGGCCAGGGCAGGACGTCGAACTCGAAGTGGTCGTCGGATTCGAGGTAGGCGATCAGCTCGGGACCGCCGTACACATACGCGCGCTGTGACTCGACCGGGGTGCGGTCGCCGACCGCCGCATGGAAGTAGGCGAACGCGTCGTCGAGGGTGTCGTCGCTACCCGCCCGGCGCAGCACCGGGTTGCACGGGAACCACATGCCCCCGCCGCCGGAGTACGCGGTGGTGCCACCGAACAGCTCGCTGGCCTCCACCACCATCACCGACAGCCCTTCGCGGGCGGCGGTGTAGGCGCCGACCAGCCCGCCGCCGGATCCGGCAACTATCACATCCGTCTCGTCGTCCCAGGTCGTCACGACTGGGCCTGCCTCGGGTGGATGAACACGCCCTCAGCCTGAACGGTGACGCCCTTTTCGTCAGCGATATTGCCGACTGCGAATGTCTTGACCCCGTCAACCCGGTCGATGTGTGCCTGGGCGCGCAGGGGCTGTCCAAGGGGTGTGCCCCGCACGTACCGCAGCGTCAGCGTGCCGGTGACGGCGGGTTCGCCCGGTCGATGCGCCGTGGCGCCGAGAACGTGATCGAGGATCAACGCGCAGACGCCGCCATGAACGTGACCCGGTGGCCCTTCGTAGGCCGCGCCGAGAACGAAGTCCGCGTGGACCACGCCGTCGACGCGGTTTTCGATCGTCAGGGGTGGTGCCACCGCATTGCGGCGGCCGATCACCACATTGCCAAACGCGACGGTTTGCCCGTCCGGACCGGTTCGAACGCCGAACGATCCCGGAATCAGTGATTCGCTCAATTGTGCTGTGGCCGAATCTATCTTGGCTGTCACCGCCGATAGCGTCGCCGCGTCGACCTCGGTGCGAATGGTGGCATCGATCAAACGGCGTACCGATTCGGCGAGCGCCTCGTGCGCCGTCACGCGAATCCGCCGTAGCCACCGCGGTAGAAGAGCAGGGGGCGGCGATCATCAGCCGCGTGTAGTTCGGTTACGTGCGCGACCACGATGGTGTGATCACCGGCACCGTGTTCGAATTCGAGGTTCGCCTCGATGGTCGCGACTGCACCCTCGATCAGTGGTGCGCCGTTGGCTGCCGGTCGCCACCGCACACCGAGGAACTTGTCGGCGGCGCTGACCGCGAACTGTGCGCACAGGTGGCGCTGGTCGTGCGCCAGCACGTTGACGCAGAGCGCACCGATGTCACGGATCACCGGCCAGGTCTTCGACGTGCGCGCGGGACAGAACGAGATATACGGGGGATCGAGTGACACCGACGTCACGGACTGGCAGGTGAAGCCATACGGTCGGACGCCGTCGCTGGCGGTGATCACCGCGATTCCCGTGCAGAACCGACCGAGTACGTCGCGCATCGACGTGGGTGTGGGCGGAGCGCTAGTCGTCATCGGAATCACCCTCCGCCGCTGCGTTGGCAGCCCGCAATGGGGTGTCCCGGCCAGTGGTAAGTCACCCCTACGGCTGTGACCTGTGTTGTTAGTCTGAAAACGTGGAAGACAGCGACCCGCCGGGCAAGCCGAATCTTGCGGCGACCAGCTGGGCGCTGCTCGGCATGCTCTCGTATGACTACGAGCTTTCGGGTTACGACATCCGGAAGTGGATCGAGTGGAGCATGCGCTTCTTCTACGGAAGCCCCGCGTACAGCCAGATCTACTCCGAGCTCAAGAAGATGGAGCAACTCGGCCTGGTGACGTCGCGCGTCGAGAACAGCGGGGGCACCCGCAACCGGAGGCTGTACAAGATCACCGAAGCGGGGCTCGACGCGGTCACCCGGTGGGCGAACGAGGCACCGCTCGATCCGCCGGTGTTGAAACACAGCGCCCTGCTGCGAGTGACATTCGGACACCTGACCAATCCGGCCAGGCTGAAAGAGATTCTGCAGGAACATCTGGCCTATGCCGACGAGATGTACCGCAATGCGGCCAAGGACGCGAAATGGGCCGGAGCGGACCCGTCGTGGGCGTACGCACGCGTCGCACTGCAGTGGGCCGAGCGGTATTACGCCAACGAACGCGAGCTGACCCTGAAGATGATCAAGGAACTCGACGAGGCCGAAGCCACCTTTCCAAGGGCGGGCGACGGCAGCACGAAGATCCCTTGGCCTGCACCGGAATACTGGTACGAGATCGAAAAGAAGGCCGAAGCCGACGACGCCTGACTACTTCGCCGCCGCGTCGAGGGCCGCGATGTAGCCGTACACCAACCCCTGCGCAATTGTCGCGCCCGCACCGGGATAGGTGGTGCCGAATGCGTTGGCCGCGGTGTTTCCGATCGCGTACAGCCCGTCGATGACGCTGCGATCCTCTCGCAGCACCCTGCCTCGCTCGTCGGCCCGCAGACCACCGCAGGTGCCCAGGTCACTGAGCGTCATCCGCACCGCGTAGAACGGCCCGTTGTCGAGCGCCCGCAGATTCGCATTCGGGGTGATGGTGGGATCGCCGTAGTAACGGTCGTAGGCGCTGCGTCCGCGGTGGAAATCGGAATCGTCTCCAGCGCACGAGATCTCGTTGAATCGTGACACAGTGGCCAGGAACCGCGACTCGGGCACCCCTATCATGCGGGCAAGCTCGCCGAGGTCGTTCGACCGGTGGGCGAGGCCCTCGTCGTACCACGTCTGCGGCAGACGCATGCGCGGAAACAGGTCCGCGGCAAAGACATAACTGTTGCGGTACTGCTGATCGAAGATGATCCACATGGCTTCGACGGGATTGCCCGACCGCTCTCGTTCGAGCACACACTGGCCGAACGACATGTAGTCGGACGCCTCGTTGGTGAACCGGTCGCCGGTCTGATCGACGATCAGCGAGCCTGGCAGCGACCGCTCGGCAAGCATGACCCGTGGGTCTTTGCCCGGCAGTGGTGCCACGGCGGGAAACCACCACGCCTGGTCCATCAGATCGATTGCCGCGCCTGCGTCTTGGCCGATTCGGATCGCGTCGCCCGTATTGGTCTCGGCACCCAGGCTGGCATGTTCACCGAGGGATTCCGACTGAAACTTCCACCGCATGTCCATGCTGTGGTCGAAACCGCCTGCGGCCAAGACGACTCCGCGTCGCGCGGTGACAGTGATCTGTCGCCCGTCGTGTTCGACAACGGCCCCGGTGACCCGGGCGCCATCGGTGGTCAGCCGTGCCAGCGCGGTGTCTGTCCAGACTCCGATGCCCGCACGCAGCACTCCGGCGAACATGCCCGCGGCCAGTGCTTGTCCGCCCGCGGCGTAGCGGCGTCCGAGCAGCAGGCCACCCACTCCTTGACCCAACCGCTTCAGGATCAGCGGCAGGCCCTTGCGAGGGACGCGGGCCACCAGGTTCATCCATCGGTAGTCGGCGCCCGTGGTCGGCATCGGGATCGACGCCGTCATGATGCCGGGACGCAGCCGCGACCGGTACCGGCCGAGCACCGACGTGTTGAACGGCCTGCACTCGCACGTCCGCCCTCCGACGCTTCCTCCCGGCTGCTCCGGGTGGTAGTCGGAGTAGTCGCGTGCCCACATGAACTTCAGGGGTGTGGTGCGCCGCAGCATCTCCACCGTGTCCGTCAGATGAGCGAGGAAGCTCGCGGACCGTTGCGGCGACGCGGTGCCCGCCACGACCGACTCCAGATATGTGGTCGCGGCAGGCAGGGTGTCCCCGGCGTGGTTCTCCTCGAGGATCGGGCTCGCAGGCAGCCACAGTGCACCTCCGGACCGCGCGGTCGATCCGCCGACGTACGCGGACTTCTCAACGATCAGCACCTTCAGACCGCGTTCGGCCGCCGCCAGCGCCGCGGCCATGCCCGTGCCCGATCCGACGACGAGCAGGTCTACGGCGGTGTCGCGGACGGGTAGGCCGGCAGGGATGGTCGTGGGTTGAGCGGTCGTCACGGCTCGACACTAAGTCGCACCGTCGGGCCTGCGGAGGGATTTTCCCTGCCAGCGGGACGATTCGACCCGTGGCCGCTGCCACGGTTGTAGAACAAGGTCATGACGTTGCAGTCAGATACCTCAACTACCGACGAGATCCGGCAGATCGAGGCCGAAGCGGCGCCCACACGATATGCGCGTGGGTGGCATTGCCTGGGGTTGACCAGGGACTTCGGCGACGGGAACCCCCACGGGGTACACGCCTTCGGGACCAAGCTGGTGGTGTTCCGCGGCGGGGACGGCCGGCTCAACGTGCTGGACGGCTATTGCCGTCACATGGGCGGCGACCTCAGCCAGGGCGAGGTCAAGGGCGACGAGATCGCGTGCCCGTTCCACGACTGGCGCTGGGGTGGCGACGGCCGGTGCAAGAAGGTGCCTTACAGCAAGCGGGTGCCCCGGTTGGCGCGCACCGCGACGTGGACGACCCTCGAGCAGGACGGGATGTTGTTCGTGTGGAACGACCCCGAGCGCAAACCGCCGCCTGCGGAGGTGGCCATTCCCCGGATCGAGGGTGCAACCAGTGACGAGTGGACCGACTGGCACTGGTACACCACCGTGGTCAACACCAACTGTCGCGAGATCATCGACAACGTCGTCGACATGGCGCACTTCTTCTACATCCACGGATCACTGCCGACACACTTCAAGAACATCTTC
>DATJIX010000300.1:0-12836 GCA_035492865.1 Mycobacterium sp.
CCGAAGCGGCGCTGCAGCCGGGGCGCGACGACCACGGATGTGAAGGCCAGCGCCAGGCCCCAGCCGAAGAAGATCAGCCCGATCTGATGCGCGCCCATGTCAAGCGGAAACGGTGTGAACGCGAGCAGGGTGAAGAAGCCAAAGTTGTACAGCAGTGCGGTGATTGCGACACCCAGCAGACCGCGATGGCGCAGCGCACGGAACGGATCGGCCAGTGTGGTCGCGCGCTCGGCGCGAGGCGTGGAGGGCAGCAGGAATGCGGTGACGATGAGCGCGACGGCCATCAGAACCGACACCCCGAAGAACGGTCCACGCCACGACATCGAGCCGAGTACCCCGCCGACCAACGGCCCGACGGCGATGCCAAGGCCAAGCGCGGCCTCGTACAGGATGATCGTCTGGGCCACCGATCCGCGTGCCGAGCTGACGATCGTGGCCAGCGCAGT
The DNA here is from genome assembly GCA_035492865.1 of Mycobacterium sp. Classification (GTDB taxonomy): domain Bacteria; phylum Actinomycetota; class Actinomycetes; order Mycobacteriales; family Mycobacteriaceae; genus Mycobacterium. Next base: position 447 of record DATJIX010000300.1, read on the forward strand.
GGCGATGAACAATGCGTTGCCCAGACCCCAAAGTGCGCGCCAGCCAACGATTTCGGCCACGGAGTCGGACATGCCGGCCAGCCCGGCGCCTGCGATGATGATCACCAGGCCGAGCAGCAGCGTGCGCTTGGGGCCGATCCTGCTGGCCACCACGCCGGTGATCAGCATCGCGACGCCCATCACCGCCATGTAGCTGGTGAACAATAGCGATACCTGTGAGGGCGACGCGTCCAGGTTGTCGGCGATCGGTTTGAGGATGGGGTCGACGAGTCCGATGCCCATGAACGCGACGACGGACGCGAAGGCAACGGCCCAGACAGCCTTGGGTTGGCGCCACATACGGTGGCTACTCCTTTTCGGTTGTTACTTGGTGGGGATGGGGGCGGCCGCGTCTTCGAGAAGGCGGCGCATCACGCGGACGGCATCGCTGAGCGTCTGCCGCTCGGCCGCGTCCAGCCGTTCCAGATACGGATCGATGGCCGCACCACGATCGACACGGACTTGCCGCAGCGTGTCGACGCCTTTCGGCGTGATGCGGATCAGCACCGCCCGCGCATCGCCGGGGTCGACGGTGCGCGATACCAGGCCCGCGTCCTCGAGCCGGCGGACCTGGGTCGTCATCGTCGGCTGCGAGCAGTGGTCGAGCGCGGCCAGGTCGGATATCCGGGTCGCGCCTTGATCCTCGATAGTTGACAGCAGCCGCGCTTGAGCGAAGCCCAGCGGCAGGCGGACCCGTTGCGTGGCCAGACGATTGATCCGGGCCACCACGGACAGCAGATCGGCTCCGAGCGTCGGGGTCATGAGGTCCATGGTTGCATAGGTTTACTATGCATTTCAAACGCGCGCGCCGGTGGTGGCGCTCACAGCGTGGTGGGAAGGGGTCCTCGCAGGCGGCTGGCAGAATCGAGAAATGACCGTGACCGAGCCGAGCGCCCCGCGTCGCGCAGGCTCACTTCAACCGGTCGAACTTGCACAAGCCTCGGTGATGGCGGCGTTGTGCGCGGCCACCGCAATCATCGCCGTCGTCGTCCCATTCGCTGCCGGTATCTCGCTACTGGGCACCGTGCCGATGGGCCTGCTCGCCTACCGGTACCGGCTACGGGTGCTGATCGCCGCGACCGTCGCCGGCGCGGTCATCGCGTTTCTGATCGCGGGCATGGGCGGCTTCATGACCGTCGTCAACTGCGCCTACATCGGCGGGCTGACCGGCACCGTGAAACGTCGCGGCCGTGGCATCTTCACCGTGTTTGGCGCGGCGCTGATCGCGGGCTCGCTGTTCGGCGTCGCGACGGTGGCGGCGCTGGCGATCCTGGCGCGGTTGCGGCACCTGCTCTTCGATTCCGTGACCGCCAACATCAACGGGCTCGCAGCGATGATCGCCCGTATTCCGAACATGCAGCCCGCCGCGGAGCGGCTCAAACACGACTTCGCCACCGCGTTGCACTACTGGCCTTACCTGTTCTTCGGGTGGTCGGTGTTGACCATCGTCATCGTCACCTTCATCGGCTGGTGGGCGCTGTCACGCGTGATGACCCGGCTGCTCGGGATTCCCGATGTGCACAAGCTCGAGTCGTCGACGGACGCGGGACCGATCGCCCCGGTGCCTGCTCGGCTGCGCGACGTCCGATTCCGCTATCCCACGGCCGACCACGATGCCCTCGGCCCGGTGTCGCTGACCGTGGAACCCGGCGAGCACCTCGCGGTGACGGGTGCCAATGGTTCGGGCAAGACCACGCTGATGCTGATGTTGGCCGGCCGCGAGCCGACCGCCGGCACGATCGACCGACCCGGCGCCGTCGGCCTCGGCAAGCTGGGCGGCACCGCGGTGATCATGCAGCATCCGGAGAGCCAGGTGCTTGGCACCCGCGTTTCCGACGACGTGGTGTGGGGGCTACCGCCCGGCAAGGCCATCGACGTGGATCAGCTGCTCGGCGAGGTGGGCCTGGATGGGCTCGCCGAGCGCGACACCGGAGGCCTGTCCGGCGGCGAACTGCAGCGCCTCGCGGTCGCGGCGGCGCTGGCGCGCGAGCCCTCGCTGCTGATCGCCGACGAGGTGACCAGCATGGTCGACCAGGACGGTCGCGACGGTTTGATGTCGGTGCTGTCCGGCCTGACCCAGCACCACCGCATGTCGTTGGTCCACATCACCCACTACAACAGCGAGGCCGACGCCGCCGACCGGGTGATCAACCTGACCGGAAACGGTGGCGCCGCGGACAACACCGAGATGGTCGAGCAGGCCGCGGCGCCGTCCGCCACGGTGCACGCGGCACATCACTCGGATGCGCCGGTGCTTGAACTCGTCGGTGTCGGACACGAGTACGCCAGCGGAACACCGTGGGCGACAACCGCTCTGCAGGACATCAACTTCGCCGTGAATGAGGGCGACGGCGTGCTGATCCACGGGTTGAACGGATCGGGGAAATCGACGCTGGCCTGGATCATGGCGGGCCTGACGGTGCCCACCGTTGGCAGTTGTCTGCTGGACGGCAAGCCGGTGTCCGATCAGGTTGGCGCGGTGGCGATCTCGTTCCAGGCGGCCAGGCTGCAGCTGATGCGCAGCCGTGTCGATCTGGAAATCGCCTCGGCGGCCGGCTTTTCGCACCGTGACCACGACCGCGTGGTGGCGGCGTTGGCCACCGTGGGGCTGGATGCCGGGATGACGAAGCGGCGGATCGACCAACTCAGCGGCGGCCAGATGCGTCGTGTCGTGCTCGCCGGGCTGCTGGCTCGGCATCCCAGGGCACTCATCCTCGACGAGCCGCTGGCCGGCCTGGACGCGGCGAGCCAGCGCGGGCTGCTGCGGCTGCTGGAAGACCTGCGTCGTCAGGCAGGGGTGACCGTTGTCGTTATCTCCCACGACTTTTCGGGTCTGGAGGACCTGTGCCCGCGCACGCTGCATCTGCACAACGGCCAGTTGGCGGCACCGACGACGGCTGGAGGCCTGTCATGACGGCCCCCGCCACGACCAAGCAGCGCGCGCCGGTGGTGCTGCTGCGGCCGGTGCCGGGGGACACCGTCATCCACCGGTTGTGGGCCGGAACGAAACTCATCGCCGTTGCGGGCATCGGTGTGCTGCTGACCTTCTACCCGGGCTGGGTGCCGATCGGCATGGTGGCCGCGCTGATCCTCACGACGGCACGGATGGCGCACATCCAGCGTGGGGTGCTCCCTTCGATTCCCCGCTGGCTGTGGGTACTGCTGTTCATCGGCGGCGCCACTGCGGCGTTCGCAGGCGGTAGTCCGATCATCGACCTGGGTTCGGTGCACCTCGCGCTGGGCGGGCTGCTGACCTTCCTGCGCATCACGGCGGTGTCGATCGTGCTGCTCGGGCTGGGGGCGATGGTGTCGTGGACCACCAATGTCGCCGAAATCGCGCCTGCGGTAGCGAAGTTGGGCCGGCCGCTGCGACCTTTCCGGATACCGGTCGACGACTGGGCGGTCGCACTGGCGTTGGCGCTGCGGGCATTTCCCATGCTGATCGACGAGTTCCGGGTGCTCTACGCGGCGCGTCGGCTGCGGCCCAAGATGGTGCTGACGACGCGGCGGCAGCGACGGCGGCGATGGGCGCTGGAGATCGTCGACCTGCTCGCTGTGGGAATCACGGTTGCGCTGCGGCGCGCCGACGAGGTGGGCGATGCGATCACCGCGCGCGGCGGTGCCGGTCAGATCTCGGCGCATCCGTCAGGACCGAAACGCGCCGACTGGGTCGCACTCGCGATCGTGGTCCTGATGTCTGCCGTCGCGCTCACCCTCGAGTTGACGATCCTTGGCACGGTGTCCACGCGGTAGCTCTATCCTTGGCCGAGCGGCCTGTGGACTGCGTTAACGGCGGCGGGGGATAGATGGCGACGGCAGCGACCGTATGCGACTCGTGTGGCGCGCGACCGCGGGACGGTGCTCGGTTCTGCGATTCCTGTGGGGCGCCGATCGCCGTCGTGCGTGAGCCAGCTGAATTCAAGCAAGTGACGGTGCTGTTCGCCGACGTCGTGCGTTCAATGGACATTGCGAGCTCTGTTGGGCCGGAGCGGTTGCGAGAGATCATGGCCGAGCTAGTGGATGGCGCTTCCGCGGTGGTGGAGCGCCACGGTGGCACGGTGCAGAGCTTCACCGGCGATGGGATCATGGCGCTGTTCGGTGCGCCTTTGGCCTTGGAGGATCACGCGTTACGCGCGTGCCGTGCTGCGCTCGAACTGCAGCAGACGGTGCAACACCAAGCTGCCGAAGTGCGTGACCGCGATGGCCTCGAGTTGCAGCTGCGCATCGGCCTCAATTCGGGCCAGGTGGTCGCTGGCGAAATATCTTCGAGCGCTGCTGGATACACCGCGATCGGCGAACAAGTCGGCATGGCACAGCGGATGGAGTCCGTCGCACAGCCCGGCGGGGTGATGCTCAGCGAATCCACCGCAAAGCTCGTCGAAGCCGCTGCGGCTCTGGGTGAGCCAGAGCTTGTGCGGATCAAGGGCCGCGACGCGGGCGTGCCGGCCCGCCAACTGATTGCTGTCCATTCCCGACGGCCGCAGCCGTCGAGGTCAACGTTCGTCGGGCGTCAGGCTGAGATAGACAGCATCGCCGACGCCATCGAACAATCGACGGACGGCCATGGCCAGGTCATCCGCGTGGTCGGGCCCCCGGGCATTGGCAAGAGCCGATTCATCAGGGAGACGACCGCGTTGGCGCACGGTGCCGGCGCGGATGTGTACGCCACGTTCTGCGAAGCGCATGCCGGGGACATCGCATTTCATGCTGTCGCGAATCTGCTGCGTGCGGCATGCGGCGTCGTCGATCTGTCCGCTATCCCCGCCCGACAACGGGTTCGGTCGCAGTTCCCAGGCGCTGACAGCGACGACCTTCTCCTTCTCGACGATCTCCTTGGCATCGCCGACGAAGACGCGGCAATGCCGGACATTGACCCGGACGCCCGTCGGCGACGGCTGACTGCACTGCTGACTGACGGGCTGCTGTTGCGTCCGCGCCCCGCGCTCTATGTGATCGAAGATGCGCATTGGATCGACGAGGTCAGTGAGTCGATGCTGGCCGACTTTCTGGCGGCGGTTCCGCGCTCACAGTCGATGGCGATAGTCTCCTACCGGCCTGAATACCGGGGCGCGCTGATGCAGATCGCCGATGCGAGGCACATAACACTTGCGCCGCTGGATGTTTCGCAGGCGAGGGCGTTGACGGCAGAGTTGTTGGGCCCAGACCCGTCGACCTCACGAGTCGGAACGCTGGTCACCGAGCGGGCTGCCGGAAACCCGTTCTTCGCCGAAGAAATCGTGCGTGACCTCGCCGACCGCGGCGTGCTGGTCGGCCGTCAAGGCCAGTACGTCTGCCGCGATGATACGGCCGATGTGAGCGTTCCGGCGACGCTGCAAGCGACCATCGCCGCACGGATCGATCGCCTGAGTCAGGTCGCCAAGCGGACCTTGCGGGCCGCGGCGGTGGTCGGGTCGCGGTTCACACCAGGCTTACTCGAAACCCTGGGCGTCGAACCGCAACTTGCCGCGTTGACCGACGCCGAACTCATCGACGAGGTGACCTCGAGCTCGCAACTGGAGTATGCCTTCCGGCATCCGTTGATCCGAACCGTGGCCTACGAATCACAGCTGAAGGCGGATCGCGCGGACTGGCACCGTCGACTAGCAGCCGCGATCGAGCAGCGCGAAGCGAGCGCCCTCGAGGCGAACGCGGCGTTGATCGCCGAGCACTCGGAAGCGGCCGGAGACCTGTCGCAGGCTTACGGCTGGCATATGCGCGCGGCGGCGTGGTCGGCGACCCGAGACATCCACGGCGCACGAATCAGCTGGCGGCGAGCGAGCCAGGTCTCCGATTCAATGCCCGATGACACGCCCGATATCGAGGCGATGCGGATAGCCCCGCGAACTCTGCTGTGCGCTTCGGCTTTCCGAGTCGGGGGCAGCGTCGCGGACTCAGGTTTTGATGAACTGCGCGACCTGACTGGCCTTTCTGACGACAAGCGATCATTGTCGGTGGGGATGTCCGGCTTCGTGATGGCGCTGACGGTTCACTCCCGCCATCGGGAATCATCGCGGCTCGCATCGGAATGCATGGCCTTGTTCGAGTCGATCGGCGACCCGGTGCTGACGGTCGGATTGGCGTTTCCCTTGATCCTTGCCAAGTATGAAGCAGGCGAGTTGACAGAGGCCCTCGAAATGGCCCAGCGCGCTATCGATCTCGCGAACGGCGATCCGACCATGGGCAACCTTATCTTCGGCTCACCGTTGTCACTATTGCTTGCGATCCGGGGAACCCTGCGCTACCGCATCGGGATCGTCGGCTGGCGCGACGATGTGGACCGCGCCGTCGACATGGCCCGTGCCAAGGATCCGGCATGCTTCGTCTTCGCAATCATGTACAAGTATCTCGGCATCGCGGCCGGAGCCTTGATTCCAGACGATGCGGCTCTGAAGGAGACGGCCGAAGCATTACAGCTGGCAGAGAAATCCGGCGACGATTTCGCCCTGACGTCTGCGCGGTTCGTTCGGGGCGTCACATTGATATTCCTCAGCGGAGCGGATCGAGACGCTGGTCTGGATCTGTTGCGACAGACCCGCGACGCGTGCCTTCAACAGCGGTTCAGCACCACAACGTTGCCCTACATCGACGGCGTATTCGCGAAAGAGAGGGCAGCCGCCGGTGACCTCGATGGCGCCATCGAATCAGCGCGGTCGAACCTTGCGCGGTTGTCCGGCTCAGGGGAAATGATGAGCCGCGGCGGCGTCGCGGCAACACTCATCGAGCTACTGATGACTCGTGGTGGTGCTGCGGATTTGAAGGAGGTGCACCATGTGCTGGATTCGATCATCGAACTGAGCAATCCGCGCTACGCACTCGATCAGATGGTGTCGTTCATTGTCCGCGCCATGGTGGCCCAGGTGGAGGGCGACGAGTCGGCCTATCGGGGTTACGCCAGGCGCTTCCGAGACATGGCGACTTCCCTTGGGGCCGAGGGCTTTATCATGATGGCGGAAGCGATCGATCAATGAGTCAACGCGCCGCCGCTGAGTTCGCCGCCTTCTGCGCCACGGCGAGACTTGTCGGCACATCGCTGCGGCCGAGGAACATCTCGTCGAAATACGGTTTCAGGGCGTCGAACCCCGCCGCGAAGCCGGCGCCCCCCGGCGCAGGGATGCGAGGACCCCGCAGCACCCTGAAGAACGGGCTCACGTCGACGCCGCGCGACGACCAGTACTTGCCGTAGACGGGCTGCGCCGCGAGCACGGCAGGGATTGCGGAGCCCTTCGCGCCGAGGAACTCGTTACCCTGTCGACTACCCATCCAGGCGAGTACCTGTCGTACCGCATCCGGGTGTCTGGTCGCCGAATTGCCGGCCGCGGCAATCCCGTTGGTGACGCTGACGCGGCCCTTCGGCCCGGACGGCAGCATGGCGACGCCCCACCGGAACGGCGCCTGGTTCGCGACGGTGGCCAAGTTGTAGGTGCCGGACTGGAACAACGCCATCCGGCCCTGCAGGAACTGATTGCGGGAGAAGTCGCCGTTGTCGTTGGTATCCGACGCGGGCGGCGCGACATGGTCGGTGTTGATCAGCCGGACCAGGTATTCGAACGCCTCGGTAGCCTGCGGGTTGTCGAACGCGAACCGGTCACCGACCGAGAACACCCCGCCCGCCGACCCGATGTAGTTGAGGTAGATGCCCTGCAGATCGTTGGCGGCGTTGTAGCCCCATTGGCGGATCCGCGTCGGGTCGAAACCCGGTGTGCCCGCGGCCCGGCCGTAGTCGTCGAACGTCAGCCTGGCCAGCAGCGGCCGTAACGTGTCGTCGCCGTCGAGCGACCAGTGCAATGTCAACAGCTCGGGCAGCTGCACACCCGCGGCGTCCAGCAGGTCGGCGTTGAAATACAGCGCGATACCCGCATCGGTCAGCTGCGGCACCGCCCACAACACACCGTCGCGAGTGAACTGATTGACCACCGAGCGGTCCCACGCTTGAGAGGCATTGGCGCCCAGCGCCTCTGCGATGTTCATCAGCCTGCCGCTGTCGGCGTATCCCGAGAAGTAGGCATTCGATACCCAGAAGATGTCATCCGCGCCCCCGCCTGCCACGTCCGTGCGCAGGGTGTCGAAGTAGCTCGAGTAGGCGACGACGTTCACCCTCACCTCGATGTCGGGGTGCTCGCGGGTGAACTCGGCGAACGAGTCGCGGTACGCCGCGGCGACCTGCTCGTCCCACAACCGCACCGTCACCACGGTCCGGCCCGCGGATTCATCCGACCGCCCCAGCAGCATGGCGACGACGAGCAACACGGCCAACGTCAGCGCCAACCCGACGAACACCAGCGTGGAAAACCGTGGCCGCAGCATCATTTCAGCCCCGTCACCACGATCGAGCGGACGATGTGGCGGCCCAGCGCCACGAACAACACGATCAGCGGCACGATCGCCACTGTCGTGGCCGCCATCACCAACGTCCACTGCGCGTTGTAGCGCGACTGCAGGCCCGCCGTCGCGACCGTCAGCACCTGCCACTTGGTCCCGCTGGTGATGACCAGCGGCCACATGAAGTTGTTCCACTGCGACACCACGGTGATCAGGGCCAGCGTCACCAGGATCGGACGGCTGGCCGGCAGCACCACGTGCACGATGACGTCCAGTGTGTTGGCCCCGTCGACGCGGGCCGCGTTGATCAGGTCCGCGGGGATCGTCCGGAAGTACTCGCGCAACAGAAAGATCGCGTACGGCGAGCCGAACATGAACGGCAACACCAACGCCCAGAACGTGTTGCGCAGACCCACTTCGGCCATCATCAGGTATAGCGGGACGACCGTCACCGTGGCAGGCACCATCAGCGTCGCGATGTACACCCAGAACAGCACGTCGCGGCCCGGAAACTGCAGCCTCGCAAAGGCATACGCCGCGAGCACCGAGAACGTCATCTGCCCGAGCAGGATGACCGCCGTCATCAATGCGGTGACGAGTAGTGCCCGACCGAACCCGGCGCTGGCCAGTCCGGTGTAGTTCTCCAACGTTGGCGGCTTGGGCCACGACAGCGGCGCTGAGGTGTTGAACTGGCGCGCCGTCGTGAACGACGTCAGCAGTCCCAACGCGAAAGGCGCCAACGTGATCAGCGCGCCGACCGCCAGCCCGGGATAGACGATCGCGCCTGACAGCACCCGGTTAGGTGATGTCATAGGAGATCCGTCGCCGGAAGTACAAGTGCTGGACGATCGTCACACCCACCAGGAGCGCGAACAGCACCAACGCCATCACCGCGGCGCGGCCGACGGCCGCGGCACCGAACGCCTCCGCATAGATCCGATGCGCCACCAGATCGGTGCGGCCCTGCGGGCCGCCGCCCGTCAACGCGTACACGGTGTCGAAGACCTGTGCTGCGCTGATGATCCCGGTGACCGTCACGAAGAACAGGGTCGGCCGCAGCATCGGCAGTGTGATGCGGCGGAACCGCTGCCACGCCGTCGCCCCGTCGGTGCGGGCCGCGTTGTGAATGTCCTCCGGAATCGCGAGGATGCCGGCCAGGAAGAACAGCGTCACGTAGCCGACATTGGTCCAGACGACGACGGCGGACACCACGGGCAGCGCCAGACCCGGATCGGTCAGCCACTCGATCTGGTGACCGAGCAGGGTGCTGACCGCGCCGTCCGTCGGCGCGAGGATCCATTTCCACAGCACCGCGATCGCCAGCGGCGCGCAGATCCACGGCAGCACGTAGAGGGTGCGGAAGAACCCGCTGCCGGGCAGTCCGCGCGCGAGCATCGCGGCGGCGATCAACCCAAGAACGGTTTGCACCGGCACCACGATCGCGATGAACGCCAACGTCACCAGCAGCGAGGTCGCGAACGAGCGGTCCGTGAGCACCGATTGCCAATTGTCCAGTCCGACATACCGAATCGGGCCGAGCAAATCCCACCGGTGAAGGCTCAGCCAGAACACCACCAGCATCGGCAGCAGGAGGAACGTGACGACGCCGAACAGGCTGGGGGCAAGCAGGGCGTAGCCCAGCGCCGTCGACCGGATCCGGTTGGCTGCCACCGAGCCATTAAAGCGCCAGCTGTGGCCTCCTACTAGCGTGGTGGCGTGACTGCGCCGCGCCGGGTCGATGCCGAGTTCCTCGCGTTGCCGCGCCACCAACTCGCCGAGGCCGCCCTGTCCGCCGCGGTCGCGGCCGGCGCGAGCTATGCCGACCTGCGGATTCACGGCATCACCACCGAGATCATGCAGCTGCGCGACGGTGAGCTGGAGACCGCGGTCGTCAACCATGAGATCGGTCTGGCCGTGCGGGTGATCGTCGACGGAACCTGGGGCTTCGCCTCCCATGCGGAGCTGGACCCGGATGTCGCGGCCGAGACCGCCCGTCGCGCCGTGCGGGTGGCGACGACCCTGGCACCGCTGAACGCCGAGCGCATCGAGCTGGCCGCCGAGCCGGTCTACTCCGATGTCAGCTGGGTGTCGGACTACCTGGTCGATCCCTTCACCGTCGGCGTCGCCGACAAGATCGCGGTGTTGGGCGAGTACTCGGGGCGGCTGTTGGCTGCCGACGGCGTCGACCATGTATCGGCGGGACTGTATGCGGCGAAGGAGCAGACGTTCTACGCCGATACGTTCGGCTCGTCGATCACCCAGCAGCGGGTCCGGGTGCAGCCGACGCTGGAGGCGGTCACGGTCGACGCGGCCGCGGGCACATTCGACTCGATGCGGACGTTGGCGCCTCCCACGGCGCGCGGCTGGGAGTACGTCGTCGTAGACGACGTGTGGAATTGGACCGACGAGCTGGCGCAGCTGCCGTCGCTGCTCGCCGAGAAGGCCAAGGCGCCGTCGGTGACAGCGGGACCGACCGATTTGGTGATCGACCCGTCCAACCTGTGGCTGACGATTCACGAATCGATCGGGCACGCCACCGAATACGACAGGGCCATCGGCTACGAGGCCGCGTATGCGGGCACGTCGTTCGCGACGCCGGACAAACTCGGCACCATGCGCTACGGCTCGCCGGTGATGAATGTCACCGCCGACCGGACGGTCGAATATGGTTTGGCCACAATAGGTTTCGATGACGAGGGGGTGCGGGCGCAGAGTTGGGATCTGGTGCGCGACGGCACCTTCGTCGGTTATCAGCTGGACCGGGTGTTCGGCCCGCGGCTGGGCGTGAATCGGTCCAACGGCTGCTCGTACGCCGACTCGCCGCATCACGTGCCGATCCAACGGATGGCCAACGTGTCGCTGCAGCCTTCTGCAGACGACCTCACGACCGATGATCTGATCGCCCGTGTCGACGACGGGATTTTCATCGTCGGCGACAAGTCGTGGTCAATCGACATGCAGCGCTACAACTTTCAGTTCACCGGGCAACGGTTCTTCCGGATCCGCGACGGCCGGTTGGACGGCCAGCTGCGTGACGTCGCCTACCAGGCCACCACCACCGATTTCTGGGGCGCGATGGAAGCCGTTGGCGGACCGTCGACCTGGCGGCTCGGTGGCGCGTTCAATTGCGGCAAGGCCCAGCCCGGCCAGGTTGCGGCGGTCAGCCACGGGTGTCCGTCGGCCCTGTTCCGCGGCATCAACGTGCTCAACACCGTTTTCGAGGCGGGGCGGTAGATGATCGGCGCACAACAGGCCGTCGACGCTGCGCTGGCCGAGGCGGCGCGGCTGGGTCGGGCTGACGAGACGATCGTGCTGGTGACCGATCGCGCGGACGCCGCGCTGCGTTGGGCGGGCAATTCGATGACCACCAACGGTGAGTCGGTGAGCCGGACCACCACCGTGATATCGATTGTGCGCCGAGGAGATACCGCACGGGTCGGCTCGATGAGGTCCAGCGACGTGGACCCGACCGCAATCGCGGACTTGGTCGCCGCGTCGCAGGAGACCGCGGTGTCTGCGCCCGAGGCGCGCGACAGTGCCCCGCCACTGCCGGGTACCGATGGACCCGCCGATTGGGATGCGCCGACGCCGGGCACGGGTGCGCACGTGTTCTCGGGGCTCGCCGGCCCTCTGGCGCAAGGGTTCCGGGGCGCGGACCGGCTGTACGGGTATGCCCGGCATATCGTGGAGACGACGTTCGTGGCGACGTCCGGTGGGCTGCGGCGGCGCTATACGCAGCCGACAGGCTCGGTGGAGATCAACGCCAAACGCGACGGCGCCAGCGCATGGGCAGGTGTCAGCACCCCCGATTTCGTTGACGTGCAGATTGATTCGTTGCTCGAGCAGCTGTCGACGCAATTGGGTTGGGCGAAGCGCACCGTCGAGTTGCCTGCCGGGCGGTACGAGACGATCATGCCGCCGTCGACGGTGGCCGACATGATGATCTACCTGGCGTGGTCGATGGACGGCCGGGGCGCGCAGGAAGGCCGCACGGCGTTGTCGGCGCCCGGCGGGGGGACCCGGGTGGGGGAG
>DATJIX010000301.1:0-17130 GCA_035492865.1 Mycobacterium sp.
GGTGGAGCTGCCGGGAATCGAACCCGGGTCCTACGGCATTCCCTCGAGGCTTCTCCGTGCGCAGTTCGCTGTGTCTCTACTCGGATCTCTCAGTCACGCGAACTAGCCGAGATGACGATCCCAGTCGCTGTTGGTGTCCCGATGAGTCCCGCGACCGAACTCATCGGTTGATCCCTCTAGCTGATGCCAGGGTCCGGGCCGAGGGCGCTCCCGGTCTGACAGACTCACAGTCGCTTAAGCAGCGAGTGCGAAGTCGCGCTGATTTGAATCGGCGCTTAATTGGTTGCAACGACGCTTACGGTGGTCTCTTGCCTGCACCGGCACGCTTCCCTTGATTCGATGCGCGAAGTCGAAACCGTTCAGCCCCTCGCAACCCCGCCGACTCTCGGCGGGACATCTCAGTCTACCGGGCGGTACAACACAGACCAGGGATTAAATAGTCCCAGCTAGATCACGTAGTTGAGGTGCTCGACGATCCGCCTGCCGACGGCCTCGTCGCCACCGTACGAAATGGCGTCCCCATGCTGGTCCGGCATGGTTCGACCGCCTGCCAGCCGGGAGAACAGCAACGCATCCATCGTTATCACCGCCGTCGGCCCGGCCTCGCCGAAGTCATCGACCAGCTTCCCCCGGCCTTCGATCGCGACGTTGATCGTCCTGGCCAGCGGCCCCGTCAACTCAATGGCCACCCGCGAACCGTCGGGCGCCCCGCCGAGCTTGCCGACCACGAACCCCATGCTGGCCGTCATCTCATCAAGCGCCAGATCGGCCGACGGGCCTGCCGGATGCGTGGCCGCATGACCGAGCGCATCGCGAATGTCGTGCAGATGCATCCAGCAATCGAAGTCCCGCACCCGCATGAAGCGCCCGTAGGTGTCGGGGCCTGCCGGCGTCGCGGTGACCTGATTCCACTCGTCATCGCTCATCGCCGCCAGCTCCTCCCGGCGCTCGGCCGTGGTGGCGCGGAACCGGTCGAGCAGATCGGCGGGGCTGACACCGCGCAGCTTTCGCACCCACCGCTCGTTGAGCACGCCGATGTCGTTGCGGACATGTTGGAGCGTCGACAGGTCGACGTCGGGCTCCGGCGTCGGGACACCCCGCAGCATCGACTCGGTGCCGATCACGTGTGCCGTCACGTCGTGGACGGTCCACCCCGGCAGCGGACTCTGTGCCTGCCACTGCGCGTCGGCCAGACCGGCGAGCACAGCGTCGATCTCATCCCAGGCGCCGAACAGGCCGGCCAACACATCGGACTTGTCAAGGGTTGTCACGGGTCGCGAAGGGCTGCTCATTCGGCAGAACGTAACGCTCGCGGCGCGCGAGCGTGCGCGAAACGCACGCTTGAGGCGGCGTGTCGGCGAGCAGACACGCACGGTCGCGGTAGTGGGACTACCGGTACATCCGCAACGACGAGTCGATGCCCTCCAGCGGTCCCGGCTCACCGAGAAGGTGCCCCTGTGCCCGACGGCACCCCGCGACGAAGACCGTCTCCGCCTGGGCGCTCGACTCGATGCCCTCGGCGATCACCTCGAATCCCAGCGCGTCGCACAGTCCGATGACCGAGCGATAAAGGATCAGAGCCCGGTCTGCTTCCGCACCCATCGCCAGACTGCGATCGAGCTTGACGATGTGCACCGGCAACGCGTGCAGGTAGGTCAGCGAGTTGTAACCCGCGCCGAAATCATCAAGGGCGACCTTGATGCCGACGTCCTTCAGCCGAGTGATTTGTGCGGCTGCGTCGGCAAGGTCCACGATCGGCACGGTCTCGGTGATCTCCACGACAAGTCTGCTCGGGTCCATTCCGTGTCGGGCCAGCGTTCGAAGCACCTGCTGCTCGAATTCGGGGTTGCCCAACCGCGCCGCGCCGATGTTGACGTGGAGATCGAGGTTCACGTTGGCTGCCACAACGTCGCGGCAGGCGAGATCCAACACCAATCCGTCGAGAGCGGCGCCAAGGCCGGCAGCCTCCGCCGCTATCACGAATGTCTCGGGCGGAATCTGCGTTCCATTGGGCGCGATCCACCTCGAAAGGGCCTCGACCGCAACAGGTTCGCTGTCGGGTAAGCGCACGACGGGTTGGTACACGAGGCGGAACCCAGCGGGGACGCCGCCCTTGGCTTCTCGCAACGCAGCGGGGAAGTCAGCGGCCAGCACCGACGACGGTCGGTAGATCACCGCGGTGTCCTTACCGAGCCGCTTTCCCTCGTACATCGCGATATCTGCTTGCCGCAGAAGATCATCCGACGTCGGTGCGGGCCCGCCTGCCTTGTGACGAACCAGCCCCAGGCTCGCTCGCACCCGCACCGACGAACCGTGCACCGCGAACGGGTCTCGAAGCGCCAGCCGGATACGGTCGGCGACGACTTCCGGTTGCTCCATATCGCCGGTGATCAAGATCGCGAACTCGTCGCCGCCGATTCTGGCCAGTGTGTCGGTGATTCGGATGCACCGCCGCAGCCGCTCGCCAACGGCGCGCAAGAGTTCATCGCCCGCGGCATGCCCGTACTGATCGTTGACTTCCTTGAAGTCGTCGATGTCGACATAGATCAGCACGAATTGGCCGTCGCCCATCGCGTGCTCGAGCCGTTGCGCGAACAACAGCCGGTTGGGCAGTTCGGTCAGGGAGTCGTGGTGCACCTGATGCGCCAGGCGTTGTTGCGCCTCATACAGTTGCTTGGTGACAAGGCGCTGCGCGCGCAATGAGATGACTTGGCGGGTGGCGACAAGCACCACCGTCGCCACCGTGGCGCCGATCAGGAACGCGTTCAGTTCTCGGCCGATCAGAAGGTGGAAGGCGAACAACCCTGCGATTCCGGTGAACCCGAGGTAGGGCAGGGCAAGCTGTGCGATGTCCATAGCCTCGTCCGCGTGAGCGGTCTGCGACTCCGATGACAGATCGAGCAGGCTGTACGCAATCGCCAATGGCCCGACGACGAAGCCGACACCGCCCCAAAGGTCGCCGCCCTCCAAGCCGACGGTGTGGAAGTAGGCGATCATCCGGTCCGAGGTCGCGACGGTGAGGATGCCGCCGGCAAGCCAGAGGTAGTTCGCTCGATATGGGCGGTCCGCGCGGTAGATGACCGCCGTGATCACCACCGCCACCACGACAACCAATTCGGTGACCGCAAAGGCGACGACGACGAAGGAGTTCTGCGACCGCGGCAACGATGGCCCGGTTCCGGCGATGACCACCAGGATCGTGAACGCGAAAGCCGCGACAACCCCGTCCATCGCGGTGACGGCGCGGGAGTGCCGCAGTTGATCGTCCGGGTGGCCGATGAGGCCGCCTCCGGAGCGCGCGAGCACGACCATTGCAGCCAGCCCTAACAGCGGAGGCAAGAAGTAGGCGACGACGCTCAGCGGGGGCGCGTTCGCGCCTGCGCCTGTCCAACACCACATCGACTCACCGGCGAGAAAGGCCACACAACCGGCGACAACGAGCAGGCGCCAGCACCGCGATTGACCGGTCATCCGACACGCGACGATCAACCCGCACAGGATGGTCCCGGCGCCGACGATCGACTGGAGCGCCAGCTCGCCAAGCCGGGCCGCCCGGTCGCCCCAGATGGCCAACGCATTGACCCACGAGATGGCTGTGACGAAGGCAAACAAGCCGAGGCGCAATTGGTAGCTTTTCAGCGACACCCGGCTCCCTCCGGTATCTGGCGACAGGGCTCTCCCTAATCTTCCCCGACCCCAGCGCATGGTCGGTCCGGCAAATTAGAGCTACTGAGAAATTCACAGCAAATATTAACGGAATCGTCACCCCGCGGCGATCAAAGCCACAGCCGTCACCGCCAGCACCATGCCGGCTGCTTGCCAGCGGGTCACCCGTTCGCGCAGCACCACGATCGCCAGCAGCACCGTCGCGGCCGGGTAGAGCGACATCAGCACGCCGGCCAACGACAGATACGACGCGTGCAGCGCCAGCAGCATCGCGACGTTGGACCCCGTGTCAAGCAGCGCCGCGAGCACCGCAAGACGCAGCGGGTTGCCGCTCGGCGGGCGCAGGTTGGCGGTCACCGCAGCGACGAAGAAGACCATCACGCTCGCCGAGAGACGTGCGAACACCAGCGGCCAGAGTTCGGCCTGCACGGGTGCCTGATGAATCAGCACGAAGTTCAGCCCGAACGCCACGCCAGATCCGACTGTCAACCACGCGACCTTCGCGGTGAACCTGTGCGGCGTGACGTCCTCATCGGTCACTTGCCGGGACACCAGCACCACCGCGACCAACGCCAGCACCACGCCGACGCCCGCGATCAGTCCCGGCCGCTCCCCCAGCACCAAGCCGGCCCCAACCGGGATGCCTGCCACGAGGATCGCCGTCAGCGGCGACACCACCGAGATCGGTCCCGACCCGAGCGCCGCATAAAACCACCAGATGCCGAACGCCTGCGAGATACCGCACAGCCCGCCCCAGAGCACCGCGCCGTGACTGATCTCGCCGCCGACTACCGCGGCCAACACCGTCAGCAACACCAGCGCGATCGGATAGGACACCAGCACCACGCGCAGCGCGGCCACCCGCCGCGAGGCGAGGCCGCCGACGAAATCGCTGATGCCGTAGCCGAATCCCGACAGCAGAGCGAAGACCGGGCCTTCCAGGCCCGTCAGGTCATGCCTTTGACGCGGCGGCCAAGCTCCCGAGTCACTTCCCGTTGCGCGTCGCGCTTGGCCATGTCCTGCCGCTTGTCGTGTGCCTGTTTGCCGCGGGCCAGCGCCAGTTCAACCTTGACCTTGCCGTCAGAAAAGTACAGCGACAGCGGTACCAAGGTCAGGTTGCCGTCCCTGACCTTGCCGACCAGATTGTCGATCTCACTGCGGTGCAACAACAGTTTGCGGTTGCGCCGCGGCGGGTGGTTGGTCCAGGTGCCGTGGTGATACTCGGGGATGTGCAGATTGCGGAGCCAGATCTCGCCGTCGTCGACGGTGGCGAACGCGTCGGCCAACGACGCCTGGCCCTCGCGCAGACTCTTCACCTCGGTACCCACCAACTGGATACCGGCTTCGTAGGTGTCCAGGATCGAATAATTGTGCCGCGCTTTGCGATTCGTCGCGACAATTCTGTTGTTGCTGGACTTGGTGGGGTCCGCTTTCTTGGCCATGATTATCTTCGAACGTACAGGCGTAGCGTGGCGTATGCGGTGACACCGGCCATCGCGACGCCAACGAACAACAGTATCGGCGCGATGTAGAGGATGTCGGCGTAGTCGATCCGGGCGATCAGGTTGGCTTGATAGAACTGGTTGAGCGCGTTCTCCAGGAACAACGCGCGCACCACAACAAGGCCCACGATCGAGATCACCACGCCGATGAACGCCGCCAGCATCGCTTCCACCAGGAACGGCAACTGTGTATACCAGCGGCTGGCACCGACTAATCGCATGATGCCGATCTCGGTGCGCCGGGTATAGGCCGCCACTTGAACCATGTTGGCTATCAACAGAACCGCGCCGACCGCCTGCACCAGCGCCACTGCGAACGCGGCGTTGGACAGCCCGTCGAGCACCGCGAACAACCGGTCGATCAAATCCTTCTGGTTCAGCACATTGAGCACGCCCGGCTGACCGACCATCGCCTGGTCAAAATCCTTGTGCTGCTCGGGGTTATCGAGCTTGACGATGAACGATGCCGGGAACGCCTCCTTGCCCGCCACGTCCTTGTACTGCGGGAACTTCTTGATCGCGTCGTTGTAGGCGTCGTCGCGATTCAGGAATCGCACCGACTTCACGTCGTCGCGGCCCTCGATCTTCGCGCGCAGCGCCTTGCACGGATCGCCGTCACAGGTGGGATCGTTGGCGGAGAGGTCGTTGGTCAGAAAGACCTGGCTCTCCACGCGATCCAGATAGATCTTGCGGGAGTTGTCGGCGAGCCGCACCACCAGCAGGCCGCCCCCGAACAGGCCGATGGAGATCGCCGTGGTCAGGATCATCGCAATCGTCATGGTGACGTTGCGGCGAAATCCGGTCAGGACTTCATTGATGAGGAAGCCGAAGCGCACTTAGCGGTCCATTCCGTAGACGCCGCGCTGTTCGTCCCTGATGAGCCTGCCAAGCTCGAGTTCGAGGACGCGCTGACGCATCGAGTCAACGATGTGGTGGTCATGGGTGGCCATCAGCACCGTGGTCCCGGTGCGGTTGATCCGCTCGAGCAGATCCATGATGTCTTTGCTGGTTTCGGGGTCCAGGTTTCCCGTCGGCTCGTCGGCAATCAGCACCAGCGGCCGGTTGACGAACGCGCGGGCGATGGCGACACGCTGCTGCTCGCCGCCGGACAGCTCGCCGGGCAGCCGGTTGGCCTTGCCGGACAGGCCGACCATCTCCAGCACGTCGGGCACCACCCGGTTGATCACCTCGGAGCGCTTGCCGATGACCTCCAGCGCGAACGCGACGTTCTCGAAGACCGTCTTCTGCTGCAGCAGCCGGAAATCCTGGAACACGCAGCCGATGACCTGGCGCAGGCCCGGGATGTGTCGGTCGCGCAGCTTGTTGACGTGGAACTTGGACACCCGGATATCGCCCGTGGACGGGTGCTCCTCGGCCAGCAGCAGGCGCATGAACGTCGACTTGCCGGAACCCGACGGGCCGATCAGGAAGACGAACTCACCCTTGTCGATCTTGACCGAGATGTTGTCGAGCGCCGGCCGCGCCGACGACTTGTACTGCTTGGACACATGGTCGAGGGTGATCATCACGGAGCGCCAGTGTAGCGGTGACGGGGTCCTGAGCCGCTCAACGTCAACTCGGCGGAGCAGGCGTCGTCGGCGCCGGTCCTGACGCGGGAGCCTGCGGCGTGGTCGGCGTCAGGGTGGGCGGCAGCGTGACGGTCTGCGGTCCCAGCGGACCGGGGACGACGGTCGTCGTCGGCGTGGACGTCGTCGGTGACGTCGGGCTGGTCGTCTCGCCAGGCGACGTGGTCGTCTCGGTCGGGCTCGTGCTCGTCGTGGTCGTCGTCGTGGTGATCGTGGTTTCCGGTTCCTTCGGCCGTCGCACGTTGGTCCGCGGCACCCAGGTGTAGTTGGGATCGGGCACGAAACCGGGCGGAACGACCGCAGTCGGCGGCGTCTCCGGCGCCTCCGGTTTCGGCTCGAAGTTGTGATACACCCAGAACAGCGCCAGGAACGCGACGATGAGCACGATCGTCGACACCCGCATGCGCCCCAGCCGGGCGCTGAACCACGACTTCATCACTTCTTCTGCTCCGGCGCTGCCTGCGATTCCTCCGCGCCGCCCGCGGTGGCCGGATGCACGATGGCCTCGACCAGCGGGGTGTGGCCATCGCCCGATGTCACGATGCCTGCGCGGCGCAGCGCGCGAACCACCAGCACCCGGATCCGCCTGCCCACCTCGAACTGCTTACCGGGCAGCGTGCGCGCCACCATCCGCAGGTTCACGGTGTCCAGCTCGATGCTCTCCACGCCCATCAGCTGGGGCGCGTCCAGGAGCAGCGCATCGAGACTCGGGTCCTCAATCGCCTTCTGGGCCACATCTTGCAGCACTTCGTTCACCAGATTGAGGTCGGCCGAAGTGGGGACCGGGATGTCGATCACCGCACGCGCCCAGTCCTTGGACAGGTTCACGGTCTTGACGATCTGGCCGTTCGGGATCGTGTACATCTCACCCTCGGTGGACCGCAGCCTGGTGACGCGCAGCGTGACGTCTTCGACCGTGCCATCGGCGGGGGCGTTGATGCCGGCGACCGTCAGCGATACCAGGTCACCAAAGCCGTACTGCTTCTCGGTGATGATGAAGAAACCCGACAGCAGGTCCTGCACCACGCGTTGCGCGCCGAAACCGAGAGCGGCGCCAAGCACCGCGGCGGGCGCGACGAGCGACCCGATCGGAATCGCCAGGATCGTGGTGACCTGCACCATGACGATGACGAACATCAGCGCGACCGATACCCATGAGATGACGGACGCCACGGCCTGACGGTGTTTGGCGCTCTCTGAACGCACCAGCTGGTCGCTTTCGCGGTACTCCGCGTCGATCCGGCGAACGATCCTGTGCGCCACCCAGTTGATGAAACGGGCCGCCAGCAGACCGCCGATCAGATACAGGGAGATCGGCACACCGCGGACCAGAATCCAGTCACCGATGGAGCCGGTCCAGAAGCCATGCCACCGGTCGGCGAAACTCACTGCAAGTACGGTGCTATTCGTCATCTCGTCTGTTGCGCCACCGGATTCCCGCTTCGAGGAATCCGTCGATGTCTCCGTCCAGTACCGCAGCCGGATTGCCGACTTCGTAGTCGGTGCGCAGGTCCTTGACCATCTGGTACGGCTGCAGCACGTAGGACCGCATCTGGTTTCCCCACGAACTGCCGCCGTCGCCCTTCAGCGCATCCAGCTCAGCACGTTCTTCTAAACGCTTGCGTTCCAACAACTTTGCCTGAAGTACTCGCATGGCTGACACTTTGTTCTGCAGCTGCGACTTCTCGTTCTGGCAAGTCACCACGATACCGGTCGGGATGTGCGTGAGTCGAACCGCCGAGTCAGTGGTGTTCACCGACTGGCCACCAGGTCCGCTGGAGCGGTACACGTCAACGCGCACATCGCTCTCCGGAATGTCGATGTGGTCGGTGGTTTCGGTGACCGGCAGCACCTCGACTTCTGCGAACGACGTCTGGCGGCGACCTTGGTTGTCGAACGGGCTGATTCGCACCAACCGATGCGTGCCCTGCTCGACCGACAACGTGCCGTACGCGAACGGCGCGTGCACCGCGAAGGTCGCGCTCTTGATGCCCGCCTCCTCGGCGTAGGACGTGTCATACACCTCGACGGGATACTTGTGCTGCTCCGCCCACCGGATGTACATCCGCATCAGCATCTCGGCCCAGTCCGCCGCATCGACGCCGCCGGCGCCGGAGCGGATGTTGACCAGCGCCTCGCGCTCGTCGTACTCGCCCGAGAGCAGCGTGCGCACCTCCATCGCCTCGATGTCCTCGCGCAGCTTCTTCAGTTCGGTGTCGGCCTCGGCGACGTCGTCCGCCCCGCCCTCCTCGGCGGCCAGCTCGTACATCACCGGCAGGTCATCGAGGCGCTGCCGCAGTTCCTCGACCCGGCGCAGCTCCCCCTGTGCGTGCGACAGCTCGCTGGTCACCTTCTGGGCGCGCGTCTGGTCGTCCCACAGGTTCGGGTCGGACGCCTCGGCCTCGAGCTTTTCGATCCGACCGCGCAGCGCATCGACATCGAGCACCCTCTCCACCGTGGTCAGGGTGGAGTCGAGGGCGGCGATATCGGCTTGACGGTCGGGATCCACGGGAGTTCAGCGTACAAGCGGCTTACGATCGGACTGGCAACCAGCCTGGTCACCACGCGACAGCCCCTTGCGGGTGGCCGGGCAGCGACAGAAAGCTGTGTATGCGCCCCTACCACGTGGCGATCGTCGGCTCAGGACCCTCGGGTTACTTTGCCGCTGCCTCGCTTCTGAAATTCGCCGATGCTCAAGACACCGGGGAAGACCACGCTGACGTGCGCGTCGACATGCTGGAGATGCTGCCGACCCCGTGGGGGCTGGTGCGTTCCGGCGTGGCTCCGGACCATCCGAAGATCAAGTCGATCAGCGCTCCGTTCGAGAAGACCGCGCTCGATCCGCGGTTCCGGTTCTTCGGCAACATCGTGGTCGGTGAACACGTGCAGCCTGCCGAACTGGCCGAGCGCTACGACGCGGTGATCTACGCCGTCGGCGCGCAGTCCGACCGCCCGCTCGGCATCCCAGGCGAGGAACTGCCCGGCAGCGTGGCGGCCGTCGACTTCGTCGGCTGGTACAACGCGCACCCGCATTTCGAGGAGATGGCTCCCGACATTTCCAGCGGACGCGCCGTCGTGGTCGGCAACGGCAACGTCGCGCTGGACGTGGCGCGCATCCTCGTCACCGACCCCGACGTGCTTGCCACCACCGACATCGCCGACCACGCGCTGAAGGCGCTGCACGATCGCGGCGTCGAAGAGGTGCTCCTGATCGGCAGGCGCGGGCCCCTGCAGGCGCCGTTCACCACGCTGGAACTCCGCGAACTCGGCGACCTGGAAGGGCTCGGCGACGTCGACGTGATCGTCGACCCGGCCGACTTCGCCGACATCTCCGAGGCGGATCTCGAGGCCGCGGCAAAGACCGTGCGCAACAACATCAAGGTGCTGCGCGGCTACTCCGAACGCTCACCGAAGGGCGCCAAGCGCCGGATCGTGTTCCGGTTCCGCACGTCGCCGATCGAGATCAAGGGTGAGGGTCGCGTCGAATCAATTGTGTTGGGCCACAACGAACTTGTCGACGACAACGGCCGCATCGTCGCAAAGGACACCGGCGAGCGCGAAGAGGTGCCCGCGCAGTTGGTGGTGCGTGCGGTCGGCTACCGCGGGGTGCAGACGCCGGGGCTGCCGTTCGACGATCGCAGCGGCACCATCCCGCACACCGCGGGCCGGATCGACGGCAGCCGCAACGAATACGTCGTGGGCTGGATCAAGCGCGGTCCCACCGGCGTCATCGGCAGCAACAAGAGCGATTCGCAGGAGACCGTGGACACGCTGCTCTCTGATCTGTCCGGCGCGGAGCTGGCGGATGTCGAAGCGGATCACTCCGAGACGCTGGTCGAGTGGCTGCTGTCGCGGCAGCCGAAGCTGATCACCGACGACCACTGGAAGCTGATCAACGAATACGAACGGTCAGCCGGCGAGCCACACGGCCGCCCCCGGGTCAAGCTGACCAGCGTCGCCGATCTGCTTCGCATCGGCCACGGCTGAGCTACGGCATCGCCTGCGGCGGGGCGAATGTCCAGCGGTCGGGGTTGTTCGGGGAGTACATCACCGGGAACAGCTGACCCATGGTCGGCCAGTCGTTCACATCGATGGCCAGCTGCTGGTACACGACGTGTTCGTCGACCGTGGGTCCGTTGATCACACCGGTGACCGTGACGAGCTGCTCGCCCGTGGCGTCGGGCTTCGGGCTGACGCCTGTGACCAGCAGGTTGCCCTGAACCCAGTCCGAACCGGCGCCGCGACGGCGCATGATCCATGGCGCGGCGAGCGCGACCAGCGCTCCGATGAGCACAAGGATGATCACGAACTCGAACACAAGGGACATGGTAGGACTGCTGGAGTGGATACGGTCCAAGATGACGTCGACCTCGCCCTGCGGCTGGCGGACCAAGCCGACGCGTTGACGATGGAACGCTTCGGCGCGCTGGACCTTCACATCGATACCAAGCCCGACCTGACACCGGTCACCGACGCGGACCGCTCCGTGGAGATCGCGGTGCGCGACACACTGTCGGTGCAGCGGCCCGACGATTCGGTGCTCGGTGAAGAGTTCGGCGGCACAGCGGTTTTCACCGGCCGACAATGGGTGATCGACCCGATCGACGGCACCAAGAACTTCGTGCGCGGAGTACCGGTGTGGGCGACCTTGATCGCCCTGCTGCAGGACGGAGTCCCGGTCGCCGGAGTGGTGAGTGCGCCTGCGCTGCAACGCCGTTGGTGGGCAGGCGCGGGCAAGGGCGCATTCGCCTCGTTCGCCGGTGCGCCGCCGCGGAAGGTGTCGGTGTCGTCGGTGGCCGACCTCGAGTCGGCGAGTCTGTCGTTCTCCAGCCTGTCGGGCTGGGCCGAGCTGGGGCTGCGAGATCGCTTCATCGACCTGACCGACGCTGTCTGGCGGGTCCGCGCATACGGCGACTTCCTGTCCTATTGCCTACTCGCCGACGGCGCGGTCGACATCGCGGCCGAGCCCGAGGTGTCGCTGTGGGACCTCGCCGCCCTGGACATCCTCGTGCGTGAGGCGGGCGGGGCGTTCACCGACCTGGCGGGCGCCCCTGGGCCGCACGGTGGCAGCGCGGTAGCGAGCAACGGCCTTCTGCACGAGGCGATTCTGACGAGGCTCACCGGCGGATAGCGGACTACCTGCCAGCCGGAGGTTGAGAACGGCGGGCAGCGGGGACGACACCGGCCCCGCCGCCGACCAGTCTGGAAGTGACACCCAGACAAGGAGACGCCATGACCACAAAACTCACCTACTTCACCCCGGTGTTGGGCGCCGCGGCAGTTGCGGCGGCGATCCTCGTAGCGCCGATCGCGTCGGCCGCCCCTGACACCCAGGCACCTGCGGCACAGCCGCACCAGTCGTGCGCCGGGACGGGATCCGCAACGGTCTGCCAGTCGCCGGGCAACGTGCAGATCAACGACGCGCCGCCGGCCGTCCAGTACTACCCCTACGGCGGTCTCGGTTTCCTGATCTAGCAGCGAATCAGACTGTAACACAACGACTTAAAGGAGAATTATCATGAAGAACAAGTTTGCGTTTATCGCACCGGCCTTGGCGGCGGGTGCAGCTGCAGCCGCAATCATTGCCGCACCAATCGCGTCGGCCTCCACGATCAGCCAAGACTGTGACAGCACGGGTGGCGGAACAGTGTGCCAGTCGCCAGGCAACGTGCAGATCGATGCCACTCCAGGGCCCGCTTCGTTCGAGCCGTACGGCGACGAGGGGCTTCTGCTGGGCGACGGCTTCATCGGCGGCGGCTTCGGGGGCTTCCACGGCGGCGGCTTCGGCGGTGGCGGCTTCCACGGCGGAGGACACCGCTAGGGCTCAGTCGGCCCCAACGGCAATTGCGCGAGCAACGTGGTGCCCTGGCCTCGAGGGCTGGTCACGGTGAGAATGCCGCCGACAGCCTCGACCCGGTCGGTAAGGCCGATGAGGCCCGACCCGCCGGAGGGGTTGGCCCCGCCGGTTCCGTCGTCTTGAACCTTCAGAAGCAGAGTGCCGTTTTCGACGAAAGCGCTGAGCTTCACCACCGATGCGTTGGCGTGCTTGGCGGCATTCGTCAGGGCTTCGGCCGCCATGTAGTACGCCGCCCCCTCGATGTTCCCCGGGAGCCGGTCGTCGACGCGGACATCCAATTCGATCGGGACGGCACAGCGGCGTGACAGCGACCTCAGCGCCGGCCCGAGGCCTCCCTTGGACAGGATCGCAGGGTGAATGCCACGCGATAGCTCCCGTAGTTCCTCGACGGCCTCGAGCAGGCCCGCGTCCAGCGCCGCCAACTCCTCGCGCACTCCGGGCACCTCGGCGGGGACATCCGGTTCGACCAGCCGCAGCTTCAGCGCGAGCGCCACCAACCGCTGCTGGATGCCATCATGCAGATCCCGCTCGATGCGTCGCCGCGTCTCGTCGGCGGCGGTGACGATGCGGGCGCGCGAGGCCATCAGGTCGGCGCGGGCCTGCGCATTCGCGATGGCCGTGCCGACCAGATCGGTGAACTCCACCATGTGGGCTTCTGTCCCGTGGGGAAGCGGGCGGTCGAGCGGCGTCAGCGCGGTCATCGCACCCCAGAGTCCGCCGCCCACCATGATCGGAGCACCCACGGCGGAGTACGACCCTGCCGACAGTCCCGGTGGCGACTCTTCGGTGAGGCGCGCGGCTGTCCCGCTTGTTCGGACCCGCGCCGCAACGGTCACGTCGATCTCGATGCGGGCACCGACCGCGACGGGGCTTCCGGTGCGGGTCCACGCGGCTGCCACCGTTGCGCTGCCATCCGCCTCGAATCGCAGCAGGCGGGTGATCTCGGCATCGAGCAGTAATCCGACTTCCTCGGTGACGGAGGCGAATACCTCGCTCGCCGGCCGCCCCTCCGCGACGCACGTTGCCACGCGTCGCAGCGCGGCTTGTTCGTCGGTGACACGGGCCAACTCATCGTGCTCGTGTTGCAGCGACTCGCCCATCGCGTTGAATTTGCGCTCCAGCACCCCGATTTCGGCCTTGCTGGTCTCCGGCACACGCGCCCCCAGATCGCCTGCCGACAGTCGCTCGGCCATTCGCGCGGTCCGCCGCACTGGACCGACGACCCCGCGCGCCAGATAGAGGGTGCAGAGCGCGGTGACCAAAAGCGAAGCGCAGAGCCCGACCACGGCGACGAACGTCGCTTGCTCGTAATCAAGGTCGGCCTTCACCTGCTCCTCGTTGCTCAGCGAGAACTCCGTCGTGAGGAATGCATCCAGCTGCTCACGCAACGTGTCCATTCGCAGCTTGCCTTCCTCGCTGGCCGGAAGACCTCTCACCCACGCCTCTCCACGCCGCGTCGCGGCAACGAGGGGCACGGCATAGTCGTTGACGTAGGCCAGCGCATCGGTCTGCAATTGCGTTGCCCGACGCGCCTGTGTCGGATCGTCGACCATGGCGCGCAGCGTCGTCAGTCTCTCCGGAAGCTTTTGTCGGCCGACTTCCCATGGGCCGAGGAACTTCTCCTCCCCTGTGATGATGTAGCCCCGCTGGCTGGTCTCCATGTCGCCGAGCATCCGTCTCACGTCGCGAGCGACGTAGGACTCGTCCGCCGAATGCGTGGCCATGTCCCTGGCGCGGTGGACGGACGCCATCGCGAAGAAGAGAAATGCGAACGCGGCGCTGACGATCACCGCAACCACACCGGTGGCGACGAGCAGTCGCGTGGTCAGCCCAACTCGCACGCCGGCTCCCTTCCGGTTCGCCTAAACGTAGAGCATGGCCGTGTGAGCTTCACAACAAAACCGGCGACCTTACTCAAGAGTCAGTTCGCATACCTTACTCTGGAGTCAGTTGCGTATTCGCGCACTTCCAACAGCAAACGAGGCAGCTGAGATGACCAACACCCTGCCGTCCAAGAAGCGCTCCGGTAAAGAGAGCGCCGTCGGCATGCACAAGCACAAGCGCTCGGCGACCGATATCGGCTTGGCACTGATCACGCCCATCGTCGGGCAGGAATTTCTGGATCGCTACAACTTGCGCGACCCGCTGAACCGCGGCCTGAAGTACGGCGTCAAGCAGGTGTTCTCCGCCGCCGGAGCGGCGGGGCGGCAGTTCAAGCGGGTGTCGGGGGCGCCGGGCGGCCCGACAAGGCTGAAGAAAAGCGGTGCCGACTACTTCGACCTGACACCGGACGACGAACAGCAGATGATCGTCGCCACCGTCAGCGAATTCGCAGAAGAAGTCATGCGTCCCGCAGCCCACGATGCCGACAAGGCCGCGACGTATCCCCACGATCTCGTCACCAAGGCGACGGAACTCGGCGTCACCGCGATCAACGTGCCCGAGGACTTTGAAGGCATCGCGGCGCATCGCGGCGCGGTCACCAACGTCTTGGTGGCCGAGGCACTGGCCTACGGCGACATGGGTTTGGCGCTGCCGATCCTGGCGCCCGCGGGTGTGGCATCCGCACTCACGCACTGGGGCAGCGCCGATCAGCAGGCCACCTACCTCAAGGAGTTCGCAGGCGAGAACGTGCCGCAGGCGTGTGTGGCGATCGCCGAACCGCACCCGTTGTTTGATCCGACTGCGTTGAAGACCACCGCGGTACGCACCCCGAGCGGCTACCGCCTCGACGGCGTCAAGTCGTTGGTACCCGCAGCCGCGAATGCCGAATTGTTCATCGTGGCAGCACAACTCAACGGTAAGCCCGCGCTGTTCATCGTCGAATCCTCGGCTAAGGGCGTCACCGTCACTGCCGACCCCAGCATGGGCATTCGTGCGGCGGCACTCGGCAAGGTCGAACTCGATCGGGTCACGGTGCCGTTGAGCGCCCGACTCGGCGAGGACGCCGCCACCGACGCGGATTACTCGGAGGCCGTGGCACTGTCACGGCTCGGCTGGGCTGCGCTGGCCGTCGGAACCGCGCACGCCGTGCTCGACTACGTGGTGCCCTATGTCAAGGAACGTCAGGCATTCGGCGAACCGATCGCCCACCGGCAGGCGGTGGCGTTCATGTGCGCCAACATCGCCATCGAGTTCGACGGGCTGCGGCTGATCACCTGGCGCGGGGCGTCCCGCGCCGACCAGGGACTGCCGTTCGCGCGCGAGGCAGCGCTGGCCAAGCGGCTGGGCACCGACAAGGGAATGCAGATCGGCCTTGACGGCGTGCAGCTGCTCGGCGGCCACGGCTACACCAAGGAGCACCCGGTCGAACGCTGGTACCGCGACTTGCGCGCGATCGGCGTCGCCGAGGGCGTTGTCGTTATTTAACTTCGAGCGAAAGTCGGACCATGGCAATCAATCTGGAACTGCCGCGCAAACTGGAAGCGGTAATTGAGAAGGCGCATCAGGGTGCCGCGGAAATGCTCCGCCCCATCGCTCGCAAGTGGGATCTGCGCGAGCACGAGTATCCCGTCGAGCTGGACACGCTGGCCACCCTGTTCGAGGGCATCCAGGACGCCAAGGCCTTCGCGTTCGCGGGTGCCGAGGCGTTCGCGGGCAGCGAGACCAAAGATTCGAACCACAACGGCGGCAACATGTCGGCGGTGCTCAACGTGATGGAAATCAGTTGGGGCGACGTCGCGTTGATGCTGTCGGTGCCGCGCCAGGGTCTCGGCAACGCCGCGATTTCCAGCGTGGCCACCCCCGAACAGCTGGAGCAGCTTGGCAAGGACGTCTGGGCCGCGATGGCCATCACCGAGCCCGGCTTCGGGTCCGACTCGGCAGCGGTGACGACGACGGCCAAGCTCGACGGCGACGAGTACGTCATCAACGGTGAGAAGATCTTCGTCACGGCCGGGTCGCGGGCGACGCACATCGTGGTGTGGGCGACGCTCGACAAGTCTCTCGGGCGTGCGGCCATCAAGTCGTTCATCGTTCCTCGCGAACATCCCGGCGTGACCGTGGAGCGCCTCGAGGACAAGCTCGGCATCAAGGCCTCAGACACGGCGGTCATCCGGTTCGACAATGCCCGGATCCCCAAGGACAACCTGCTCGGTAGCCCAGAAGTCCACGTGGAGAAGGGCTTTGCCGGGGTGATGGAAACCTTCGACAACACCCGCCCCGTGGTCGCCGCGATGGCCGTGGGTATCGCCCGCGCCGCCCTCGAGGAGCTGCGCAAGCTGCTCACCGAGTCGGGTGTCGAGATCTCCTACGACAAACCCGCCCATGCCCAGAGCGCACCCGCCGCCGAGTTCCTCAGGATGGAAGCCGACTGGGAGGCCGCGTACCTGTTGATGGTTCGCTCCGCCTGGCAGGCCGACAACAACATTCCGAATTCCAAGGAAGCGTCGATGGGCAAGGCCAAGGCCGGCCGCGTGGCGAGCGACATCACGCTCAAGGCGGTCGAAATTGCCGGCACCACGGGCTATTCCGAGCAGACCCTGCTGGAAAAGTGGGCGCGCGACAGCAAGATCCTCGA
>DATJIX010000302.1:0-6686 GCA_035492865.1 Mycobacterium sp.
TCGGGCAGTGGGATCTCGATCGATGAGCGCGCTCAGTTCGAGCGAACTCCGGTTCGACGATCTGACCGCGCCCCAACTGACCGATGTACAACGGCAGATCCTGGAGCACACCGAACGGCGCCGGGTCGACCTCGATCTCGACCCGATGGTCGAGGAGGCGGTCGCCGAAGCCGGTGTCGACGACTTCGCGGACACGGAGGGATTGTGGGAGCGGGCCAGGGCTTACGTCGGCGCGATCGAAGCAGATGACGGACTGACCCAGCTGCTCCGTGGCACATTGCGCCAGCGCGTGGTGCGGTTGTTGCGCAACAGGCTGTCGCTGACCGAATTGCTCAAGCGCTACCCCGAGATCGAGTCGATACCGATCGAGAAGCCGTTCATCGTGGTGGGGATGCCGCGGTCGGGTACGACGCATCTGGTCAATCTGCTGGCCGCAGACCCACGACGCCGGGCGCTTCCGTACTGGGAAAGCCAAGAGCCACTGCCGCTTCCGGGTCAAGGCCCGGATGTCTCCGGGGTCGACCCGCGATACACCCGCGCGAAGAACGAACACGATGCCATGATGGTCAGCGCACCCGCCACCGCCGCGATGCACGACCGCTTCCCCGAGGCGATCGAAGAAGAGGTCGAGATACTCGACCTGGACTTCGCCGGCTACGTGCTGGAATGGCATGCCCGGGTGCCGGGTTGGCGCGACTTCTACCTCGGCCTCGACCAGACCCGCCACTACGGTTATATGAAGACCGTGCTGCAGGCGCTGACCTTCCTGCGCGGTCCGCGGACGTGGGTGCTCAAGTCACCGCAACACTGTGAGCAACTCGGCCCGCTGATGGCGACCTTCCCCGACGCGACGGTGGCCTTCACGCACCGCGACCCCGTGGCGGTGGTTCAGTCGGCGATCACGATGATGGCTTACTCCGACCGATTGCGCCGCACCAGCATCGAACCGAACTGGTTGCTCGACTACTGGACCGACCGGGTGCAGCGGTTGCTCGGTGCGTGCGTGCGGGATCGCGACATCGTTCCAGCCGACCGCAGTGTCGACATCGCTTTCCACCACCTCAACGGCAATGAGATGGAACTGCTCGATGATCTCTACGGGCGCGCAGGAGTCGAGTTGACCCCGAAGGTGCGCAAGGCGTTTCAGGCATACCTGGACAGCAACCCGCGCGGTAAGCACGGGGCGGTCCGCTACGACCTGCGAGGGCATTTCGGAGTGTCACCGGACGAGCTGCGTTCCCGATTCGCGTTCTACTTCGACCGGTTCGACGTTCGGCCGGAGGGCAGCTAGCCGATGCTCGAAGAGCCGATCTACCGCAGCCGACCGGGGGCCGACGCGCTCGCCCCGGCCTCGGCCGAGCGCGCCCGTGAAGTCGCACCCGGGATTTGGTGTTCGCCGGGATTGTCCAATACCTACCTGCTGACCACGGCGGACGGCAGGGTGGTCGTCAACACGGGCATGGGCTTCGAAAGCCAGGTCCACCGAGCCAATTTCGACGCCGTTGACTCCTCCCCCATCCGCTACATCATCGTCACCCAAGGCCACTACGACCATGTCGGCGGTCTGGACACGATGCGGGACCCGGCAACTCAGGTCATCGCACAGGCCAACTGGCGACAGTGGCGTGACGACAACGACCGACTGGTCGCCTACCGCGCGGGCAACAGCGCGTTCGCGTTCTCCGACAGATTGTCGAGCGGGATTGCGGCCATCAGAAAGCGATTCGGCGACAAGCTGCCTGCGCAGGCGGCCCACCACGCCGACATCGACGTCGACGACGCATACACGCTGACCGTCGGCGGGCGCAGGATCGAACTGCTGGCAACTCCAGGCGGCGAGACAACCGATTCGATGGTCGTCTGGCTTCCAGAGCAGAAGATCTGCCTGTGCGGCAACACTTTCGGACCGGTTTTCGGCCACATCCCGAACCTGGTCACCATGCGGGGTGACCGCTACCGCGATGCCCTGACCACGATCAGCTCGATCGACCGGGTTCGCGAACTGCACCCGGAGACGTTGATAACCGGCCACTTCGAGCCCATTACGGGCGCAGAGCGAATCCACGACGAACTGACCCGCCTGCGCGACGCGATCGCCTTCATTCACGACCGGACGGTGGAAGGGATGAACGCCGGCGCCGACGTGTACACCCTGATGCGCGATGTCAGCCTGCCGCCGGAAATCGAGGTGGGCCAGGGATACGGCAAGGTGTCGTGGGACGTGCGGGCAATCTGGGAGAACTACTCAGGCTGGTTTCACCACCGCTCAACCACCGAACTCTACGACGTCAGCCCCGATGACATCAGCGCCGATCTGGTCGATTTGATCGGCGCCGACGCGCTCCTCGCACGCGCCGAGGCGCATGCGTCGGCGGGCCGCCCCGTGCACGCCATCTACCTCGCCGAGAAGGTCGTTCACACCGATCCGGCCCACGCCCGAGCGCGGGCGGTACTCAAGTCCGCACACGAGCAACTATTGGCGGCCAGCACCAACTTCTGGGAGTCCGCGTGGCTGACCAAGAAGATCGGAGACTACGCATGACGGCACGGGTCGCGTTCGACTTCACCGGCACGAGTGCGCTTATCACCGGCGGCACCAGCGGTATCGGACACGCGACCGCGACGCTGTTCCGGGACGCCGGCGCCAACGTCACCATCACCGGGACCAAGGCGCAGCCCCATGACTACGACACCGACCTCGCGGGCATGACATACCGCCAACTCATCCTCACCGACCCGGCATCGATCCACGAATTGGTCTCGGCGACAGACACACTCGATGTTCTGGTCAACAACGCCGGAGCCAACTTCCCTGGCGGACTCAACGAGGCCGAACCCGACGGGTTCGACGCATCGGTGGCCCTGAACCTGACAGGGCCCTACCGGCTGACGGTCGGACTGCGTAAAGCGCTCGCCGCGTCGTCGGCCGCGGGTGGGGCGAGCGTGGTGAACCTCGCCTCGGTTTCGGCGCTGCGAGCCGTCACCTTGGTGCCGGGCTACAGCGCGGCCAAGGCAGGTATCGTCGCGCTCACCCACAATCTGGCGGTCAAGTGGGCGCCGCGCAATATCCGCGTCAACGCCGTGGTGCCGGGCATGATCGACACACCGATGACCACCCTCGCCCAGCAGGTGCCCGAGATCATCGGCGCCGAGCTCGCCCGAATCCCCTTGGGGCGCCTTGGCACTCCTGCGGAGATCGCGCCGACCATCGCCTTCCTGTGCACCGAACAATGCTCCTACACCAGCGGCGCCCTTTTCATCGTCGACGGCGCATCCACCAGCCAATAGGACACCATGACCAGAGCGCTGAAGCCCGAAGACCTGTACCACACCGGGATCGTGGTACCCGACCTCGATGCCGCCGCCCGACGATTCGCCGCAATGGCCGGGTACAGCTTCACCAAACCCATCGAAGGTCCGGTGGCGATCCGGACCCAGACCGGGCAGCAGACCGTCGACCTTCGGTTCGTGTATTCGTTGCAGGCTCCGCACGTCGAGCTGATCGAAGAGGTCCCAGGCACTCCATGGATCGCGGCCCGTGGCAACGCCGTTCACCACCTTGGCTACTTCACCGATGATTTCGCCACCACCGCCTCGGCACTGCAGACACAGGGATTCACCCTGGAGCTGTGTCCCGCCAGCGACAACGACGCGCCGTCGGTCTTCGCCTACTACCTGTCGCCGGACGGCGTCCGCGTCGAGATCGTGGACCGCAACATCATGGGCGACCTCGACCGTTTTCTCGAGGCGTTCCGATGACGATGTCGATACTGCGGTTCAACTTCGCCGCCCCGCAGGATGATCCGGCCGCACGGCGCGACCGGATCCAGGCGGCGCTGGAGCTCAGCTCGTGGTCGGAGACCCGCGGCGTCACCGGCGTCAGTGTCGACGAACATCACGAAAGCGGGCATGGCTGGAGCTGCAACCCGATCCTGACCGCCGCGGTATTCCTTGCCCGCACCACCCGACTCATCGCCAGCGTCGACTGCGCCCTCGGCCCGCTCTGGCATCCGGTCCGGCTCGCTGAGGACATCACGCTCGTCGACACCATCAGCGGCGGCCGGCTGATCGTGACGATCGGAATCGGATACCGGCCCGTCGAATATGAGTTGTTCGGAACCCCGTTCGACCAACGCGGACGGCTCATGGACCAACTCCTGGAGAGAATCACGTCGCTGTGGTCGTCGTCGACATTCACCCCCGGCCCACTGACGCGCCCGCATCCGACGGTGTTCGTCGGCGGCAGTGTCCGGGCTACCGCGAAACGTGCGGCGCGGTTCGGCCTGCCACTCAACCTGCCCAGCCACTTACCGGAGCTCGCCGACTATTACCGCGAGCTCTGCGCCGAACTCGGCCATCCGCCGGTGGTCGTCATGCCTGCTGAGCGCAGCCGCGGCATGGTCTTCCTGCACGAGGATCCCGACCGTGCCTGGGCCGAACTCGGCGAGCACTACTTGTGGGAGGCCCGCGTCTACTCGGGTTGGGGTGCCGGTGAGGTGCACTCGTTCATGCACGGCTCCGAGACCATCGAAACCGTCGACGACGTCCGGGCCGCAGGCCGGTACCGCTTCATGACACCCGAGGAGTTGGTCGCCGACGTCCGCGAGAATCCGCGGGATCCCGTGGTGCTACATCCGCTCGTCGGCGCCATGCCGATAGACGAAGCCTGGAAGTCCGTGCAACTGCTGGCGGATGAGGTGCTGCCTGCGCTGAGGAGCTCATCGTGACCACGTCACCCGAACCGTTCACCACCACCGGCGTCGACGGCGTCCGCGTCGTCGCCGACCGCTTCGGTGACCCAGATGCGCAGGCCGTGGTGTTCCTGCACGGCGGCGGCCAGACCCGCCGATCATGGGGCCGGGCCGCCGCGGCGGTGGCCGAGCGCGGCTGGCAGGCGATCACCGTCGACCTACGCGGCCACGGAGAGTCGGACTGGTCCGAAGACGGCGACTATCGAGTCACCACCTTCGCGATGGACACACTCGAGGTGCTGCGCCAGCTGCCTCCGAGGCCCGTGTTGGTCGGTGCATCGCTCGGTGGTTTCACGTCGATGCTTCTGGCAGGCGAACTTTCGCCCGACGCGGCACGCGCAGTCGTCCTCGTCGACATCGTGCCGAACATGAATCCCTCGGGGGCGTCGCGGATACACAGCTTCATGTACGACCGAATGGAATCAGGGTTCGACTCGCTCGACGAGGTCGCTGACGCGATCCAGGAGTACAACCCGCACCGGCCGCGGCCGACGGATCTGGACGGACTCAAGACGAATCTGCGCCACCGCGACGGCCGGTGGTACTGGCATTGGGATCCGAAGTTCATCGACGGCACGGCGGCACTTCCGCCCATCGAAGTGACCGAGGTCGACCGCATGTACAACGCGGTGGAGGCGATCCTTCGCAACGGCGTCCCCATGCTCCTGGTCCGGGGTCAGATGAGCGACCTCGTCACCCAGGAGCGGGCCGACGAATTCATCGCGCGCTTCCCGGAGATCGACTTCGTCGACGTGGGCGGAGCCGGACACATGGTCGCAGGCGATCGCAACGACCACTTCGCCGGGGCCGTCGTGGACTTTCTCGGTCGGCACGCGGAGCATCGGTAAGCTCAATTCCGTTAGAAGGCAGGAGGATTGCATGCGAGCCAACCGCATCACCGCGAACCTTCGAGTCGCTGATGTCGATGCCGCGAAAAGCTTCTACACCGGCTTCCTCGGGCTGAGCACCGAGGAGTTCAACATGGGATGGGTGGCCCGCTACACCTCCCCCGAGACCGGTGCCCACGTCCAGCTCGTGACGCGGGACGCGAAAGCGCCTGAAGACCCGGCGATTTCGGTGCATGCCGATGACGTCGACGCCGCGTACGAGGAAGCGCAGAAGCTCGGCTACCAGATCGTGCATCCGCTGACGACAGAACCGTGGGGGGTGCGCCGGTTCCTGGTCCGCGCACCAGACGGCAACGTCATCAACGTCGTCCAGCACAGGGACTGACGCAGCTCACCTGCCGTGCGCGGCGAAGAACTGCCCGCTCGCCGCCGACGCATCACCGGGCCACGTGTGACCGGCACCGTCGACCTGGACGAAGACCACCTCTGTGCCGCCTGCGCATCCCGCCGCCGTGAAGCGATGCACACCGCCGACGACATCTTCGGCGGGTCCCGGGCAGCGATCCACATCTCGCCAGCGCTGCGCCATCGCCGGTGCCGCCACGATGTCGCTGTACCCGCCGCGACCGAGCATCGTGCCGCCGTCGAAAGGCACCACCGGATCGGCGGATCCGTTCGTCTGCAGCACCGAGACCGGTCGCGACGGCGCGCAGGGGAATGCAATGCCCAGCGTCCCTGCCACCGGGGCGACGGCGGAGAAGACGTCGGCGCGTTCGCAGGCCAGCCGGGTCGTCATGAATGCGCCTGCCGACATTCCCGTCGCGAAGATTCGGCCCCTCGGGATGCCGTAGTCGCGGGCGAGCCGGTCGACGAGCGCGACGAGGAATCCCACGTCGTCGACGCCCTGGCGGTCCGGTACCGACGCGCCGCGACCGTCGGCCCAGCTGAAGTCGATGCCGTCGGGATAGGCAACCACGAACCCGTGCTGGTCGGCGATGGCGTTGTAGTTCGTCACCGCGGCCTGCTCGCCACCGGTCTGCCCGGCGCCGTGCAGGTTGAGCACGAGCCCGGCCGGCTGATCGAGACC
>DATJIX010000303.1:0-3005 GCA_035492865.1 Mycobacterium sp.
CTCGTCAACGCCACTGCTGACTGAGGAACACCTCGACGTGCCGTTGGACTACGAAGGTATGGCAGGGGTTGGCACCATGCTCGGCACCAAGGCGCTGCAGATCTTCGACGAAACCACGTGCGTGGTGCGCGCGGTGCGCCGATGGACCGAGTTCTACGCACACGAGTCCTGCGGAAAATGCACACCGTGCCGCGAGGGCACGTACTGGCTGGCGCAGATCTACGAACGCCTCGAAACCGGCGCCGGTACCGACGACGACATCCAGAAGCTGCTCGACATCGCCGACAACATCAACGGAAAGTCATTCTGCGCCTTGGGCGACGGCGCGGCGGCCCCGATCATGTCGTCGATCAAGTTCTTCCGCGACGAATACGTCGCGCACCTGGCTGGCGGATGTCCGTTCGACCCGCACGCCTCGACGCTGATGGCCACGGAAGGGGTGGGTGTCTAGATGACGGTGACCGAACCGACCCACGACGCCCCGCCGGTCGAGATGGTGAACCTCACCGTCGACGGCGTGGAAGTCAGTGTGCCGAAAGGCACCCTGGTGATCCGGGCCGCCGAACTGATCGGCGTCCAGATTCCGCGGTTCTGCGACCACCCGCTGCTCGACCCCGTTGGCGCCTGCAGGCAGTGCCTGGTCGAGGTCGAGGGTCAACGCAAGCCGATGGCGTCGTGCACCACGACGTGCACACCCGACATGGTGGTACGCACCCAGTTCACGTCCGAGGCCGCGGACAAAGCCCAGCAGGGGGTGATGGAACTCCTGCTCATCAACCACCCACTGGACTGCCCGGTGTGCGACAAGGGCGGCGAGTGCCCGCTGCAGAACCAGGCGATGTCCAACGGCAGGCCAGAGACGCGATTCGAGGACGTCAAACGAACCTTCCCCAAGCCGATCAACATCTCCTCAGAGGTGCTGCTGGACCGTGAGCGCTGCGTGCTCTGCGCACGATGCACCCGGTTCTCCGATCAGATCGCCGGCGATCCGTTCATCGAGTTGCTCGAGCGCGGCGCGCTACAACAGGTCGGCATTGCCCCGGGTGAACCGTTCCAGTCGTACTACTCCGGCAATACCGTGCAGATCTGCCCGGTCGGTGCGCTCACCGGCGCCGCGTACCGGTTCCGGGCCAGGCCGTTCGACCTGGTGTCGAGCCCCAGCGTGTGCGAGCACTGCTCGTCGGGATGCGCCCAGCGAACCGACCACCGGCGCGGAAAAGTGCTGCGCCGCTTGGCCGGTGACGACCCACAGGTGAACGAGGAGTGGAACTGCGACAAGGGTCGCTGGGCGTTCACCTACACCACCCAGGGTGATCGCATCACCACTCCGCTGGTCCGCGACGAAGACGGCAAGCTGCGGCCGGCGTCCTGGTCGGAGGCCCTCAGCGTGGCGAGCGCCGGACTGGCCGCGGCCCACGGCAGCACAGGGGTGCTCGTCGGCGGCCGGGCAACCGTGGAAGACGCTTACGCCTACTCGAAATTCGCCCGAATGGTGTTGGGCACGAACGACATCGACTTCCGCGCCCGTCCGCACAGCGCCGAGGAGGCCGACTTCCTGGCCGCGCATGTCGCAGGCCAGCCGATGACGGTGACCTACGCCGATCTGGAGAAGGCGCCGGCGGTGCTGCTCGCCGGGTTTGAGCCGGAAGAGGAATCTCCGATCGTCTTCCTGCGACTGCGAAAGGCAGTCCGGAAGGACGGCTTGCAGGTCAAGGCGATCGCACCGTTCGCCACTCGCTCGCTGGGCAAGATGCGCGGGACGCTGATCCCCGCCGTGCCGGGCGGCGAGGCAGCGGCCTTGGACGGTCTGGCCGACGACGCACAGTTGAGCCTCCCCGGCTCGATCATCCTGGTGGGCGAGCGGCTGGCCACCTCCCCCGGAGCGCTTTCCGCCGCAGCCAAATTGGCGACGGCCACCGGCGCGCGGCTGGCGTGGATACCACGACGCGCAGGTGAGCGCGGCGCAGTAGAGGCAGGCGCGCTGCCCGGTCTCCTGCCCGGCGGCCGACCCGTCAGCGATGCAACGGCCCGCGAACAGGCCGCCGCCGGCTGGAATTTCGACGATCTGCCGTCCGCCCCCGGCCGTGACACCACTGGCATTCTGGCCGCGGCCCGAAGCGGCGAACTAGGTGCTCTTCTTGTCGGAGGCGTGGAGCTCGGCGATCTGCCCGACCCGGACGCGGCGCTGGCCGCCATCGATGCCGCACCGTTCGTCGTGAGCCTCGAATTGCGAGAGAGCGCCGTCACAGCGCTCGCCGACGTCGTGTTCCCCGTCGCGCCGGTGGTGGAGAAGGCCGGCTCGTTCGTGAACTGGGAAGGGCGAATTCGTCCGTTCGGCCCGTCGCTGCAGACCAACGCGATACCGGATCTGCGGGTGCTGGCCTACCTGGCCGACGAACTCGGCATTGATCTCAACATGACGTCTGCGGCGGTCGCCGGCGACGAGATGGCGCGCCTCGGCTTCTGGGCCGGGCAACGACCTGCATCCCCGAAGGAGGCACCGTCGCGGCCGACACCACCCGGCAACGGGCAGGCCGTGCTGGCGGGCTGGCGGATGCTGCTCGACGCGGGTCGGCTTCAGGACGGCGAACCGCACCTCGCAGGCACCGCACGGTTGCCCGTTGCCCGGTTGTCGGCGAACACCGCAGCCGGAATCGGCGCGGCCGAAGGCGATCTGGTGACCGTGAGCACTGACCGCGGTGCGATCACCTTGCCGCTGGCGATCACGGACATGGTCGACGGCACCGTGTGGTTGCCGCTCAACTCCCCCGGCTCCGCGGTATATCCGCAACTCGGCGTGACGACCGGTTCCGTCGTATCGATCGGACGGGCTTCCTCATGACATATCCAGATCCCACACTGTTCGGCCACGATCCGTGGTGGCTGATGATCGCCAAGGCGCTCTTCATCTTCGTTTTCCTGATGCTGTCCTTGCTGGTTGCGATCCTGCTCGAGCGAAAGCTGCTCGGCTACATGCAGATGCGTCCAGGCCCGAACCGGGTGGG
>DATJIX010000304.1:0-19799 GCA_035492865.1 Mycobacterium sp.
GCACCCGCAGCCTTCGCGGCCGCGACCACACCGGTCGTTGCCGCCACTGCTGCCAGTTCCTTGGTGGCGAACTTGGCGAATTCATCCTCGGTCTCCGGCTTACCGGCCAGCGACGCAGGATCTTCCCGGCCCTTCGGCGCCACCATGATGTACACCACGGCGCCGATGAACACGAACGTCGACGTGAACGAATTGACCCGAATCCCGGCGAAGTGGGTGGCCACGTCGCTGCGCATCAGCTCAATCCAGAACCGGCCGAGGCAGTACCCCGCCACGTACGCCGCGAACAACCGGCCGTGGCCGATCTTGAAGCGGCGGTCGATCCAGATCAGCGCCGCGAAAATCAAGAGGTTCCACAGCAATTCGTACAAGAACGTGGGGTGGACCACCTCGATCAGCTGACCCGTGGATGTCCCGTTCAATGTGTCGAGCGCACCACTGGCATCACGGCGCTCGTATATCTCGAGGCCCCATGGCAGCGTCGTCGGCCGCCCGAACAGCTCCTGATTGAAGTAGTTGCCCAACCGGCCGATGGCCTGCGCCAGAATGATTCCCGGCGCAATCGCATCGCCGAACGCAGGCAGCGGAATACCCTTCTGCCTGCACCCGATCCACGCACCGACCCCGCCGAGCGCCACCGCGCCCCAGATGCCCAGTCCGCCGTCCCAGATCCGCAGCGCCCCGGCCAGTCCCGCGCCGTCGTCGCCGAAATACGTTCGCCAGTCGGTCATGACGTGATACAGCCGACCACCGATCAAACCGAACGGCACCGCCCACAACGCGATGTCGTAGATGACACCTGCCTGGCCGCCGCGGGCCACCCAGCGCCTGTCGCCGATCACCAGCGCCGCCACGATCCCGATGATGATGAACAGCGCATACGCCCGAAGCGGCACCGGGCCGAGGTGCCAGACGCCCTGCGATGGGCTGGGTATGTAGGCCAGGTAAGTCGTCGTCACGCAGTAATCCTCTGCCGTACACCGTCAGCGAGTTCTTCGGTCAGCGACCGCACCGCCGGAATACCGTCCTTCAATGCCGACACCAACGCCGACCCCACGATGACCCCGTCCGCGTAGGCGCCGATCTGGGCCGCCTGCTCCCTGGACCGCACACCCAAGCCGACGCCCACCGGAATATCCGACACCGCCTTGATCCTGCTCACCAATTCGGGCGCCGCGACCGACACCGCGTCACGCGCGCCCGTCACGCCCATTGTCGAAGCGGCGTAGACGAATCCACGCGACGCCTCGACCGTCGCCGCCAACCGCTCCGGGGTCGACGACGGCGCCACCAGGAAAATTCGATCCAGATCGCGGGCGTCCGAAACCTCCAACCACTCGGAAGCCTCGTCCGGGATCAGGTCGGGCGTGATCATCCCGAGCCCGCCCGCTGACGCCAGGTCACGCGCGAACGCGTCGACGCCCCACCGCAACACCGGGTTCCAGTACGTCATCACCACCGCGCGACCGCCGGCCTTGCTGATCGCCTCGACCGCGGCGAGCGCATCACGCACTCGCACCCCGCCCTGCAACGCCGCCTCGGTGGCCGCCGCGATCACGGGACCATCCATTCCCGGGTCCGAATACGCGATGCCGACTTCGATGATGTCGCAGCCGGATTCGACCATCGCCGTCATCGCGGAGATCGACGTCGGCACATCGGGAAAGCCCGTCGGCAGATAGCCGATCAGCGCAGAACGGCCCTCGTCGCGGCACTCGGAGAACAACGCAGCGAGCCGGCTCATGAGGCACCGTCCAACAGGTCGAACCACTTCGCCGCCGTCTCGACGTCCTTGTCACCGCGGCCCGACATGTTCACCAGGATGATCGACCCGCGGCCCAACTCGACGCCGAGCTTCAAAGCGCCCGCCACGGCGTGCGCGGACTCGATCGCGGGGATGATGCCCTCGGTGCGACAAAGCAGCCCGAACGCGTCCATCGCCTCGGTGTCGGTGATCGGCCGGTACTCGGCACGGCCGGTGTCCTTCAGGAACGCGTGCTCAGGGCCGACCCCCGGGTAGTCCAAACCCGCTGAGATCGAATGCGATTCGATGGTCTGCCCGTCCTCGTCCTGCAACAGGTACGAGAACGAGCCCTGAAAGGCACCCGGCGACCCACCGGTGAATGTTGCGGCGTGGCGGCCGGTCTCGACACCGTCACCCGCCGCCTCGAAGCCGACCAGCCGAACGCCCG
This sequence comes from Mycobacterium sp., assembly GCA_035492865.1. Lineage (GTDB taxonomy): Bacteria > Actinomycetota > Actinomycetes > Mycobacteriales > Mycobacteriaceae > Mycobacterium. The sequence continues at coordinate 2,193 of DATJIX010000304.1, forward strand.
GATCGTCGATGAACGCATGGAAGATGCCGATCGCGTTCGACCCGCCGCCAACGCATGCGGTCACCGCGTCGGGCAACCGGCCCGCCTGGTCGACGATCTGCACCCGTGCTTCCAGCCCGATCACCCGCTGAAAGTCGCGCACCATGGTCGGGAACGGATGCGGGCCCGCCGCGGTGCCGAAGCAGTAATAAGTGTTGTCCGCGTTGGTGACCCAGTCACGGAATGCCTCGTTGATCGCGTCCTTCAGGGTCTTCGAGCCTGCCTCGACCGACACCACCGTTGCACCCAGCAACCGCATCCGCGCCACGTTCAGCGCCTGTCGCGCGGTGTCGACAGCGCCCATGTAGATGACGCATTCAAGACCAAGCAGCGCGCACGCCGTCGCCGTCGCCACCCCGTGCTGTCCCGCGCCGGTTTCGGCGATGACCCGCGTCTTGCCCATCTGGCGTGCCAAGAGCGCCTGACCGAGCACATTGTTGATCTTGTGAGATCCGGTGTGGTTGAGGTCTTCTCGCTTCAGGAAGATCCGCGCGCCACCGGCGTGCTCCGAGAGCCGCTCGGCCTCGTACAGCGGAGACGGCCGTCCGCTGTAATGCCGCTGCAGCCGATCCAGTTCATCGAGGAAAGCCTGGTCGCCGCGGGCCTTCTCATACGCGGCGGTGACCTCCTCGATCACCGCCATCAGCGCCTCGGGGACGAACCGCCCGCCGTAAACACCGAAATGGCCACGCGCATCGGGGTCGTGCGCCGTGGGTTCGGCCACGGCCGCGCTGGAACGCGGCAGCTCCGGGCCGGACAGGTCCGCCACGTGTCAGCGCGCTGGTTTCGGGCAGGACGGATGCGTGCCTGCGGTGACCAGATCGGCGACGGCGCTGCGGGGGTCGCCACTCGTGACAAGTCCCTCGCCGACGAGCACCGCGTCGGCGCCCGCTCCGGCGTAGGCGAGCAGGTCTGCGGTGCCGCGTATTCCCGACTCGGCGATCCGAATGACATTGCTCGGCAGCCCCGGCGCGATACGCGCGAAGCAATCACGGTCGACGTCAAGAGTCTTGAGGTCACGCGCGTTGACGCCGATGACCTTCGCGCCTGCCTGCAGCGCGCGGTCGGCCTCTTCCTCGGTGTGCACCTCGACCAGCGCCGTCATCCCCAACGACTCGGTGCGATCAAGCATCGGTTCCAGCACCGACTGCTCCAGCGCGGCGACGATCAACAACAGCATGTCCGCGCCGTGCGCGCGGGCCTCGTGGATCTGATACGGCCGAACGATGAAATCCTTGCGCAACACGGGAATTGACACCGCAGCGCGCACCGCGTCGAGGTCGTCGAGCGAGCCGTTGAACCGGCGCTGCTCGGTCAGCACACTGATGACGCGTGCCCCGCCGTCCTCGTATGCGCGGGCCAGCTTGGCCGGATCGGAGATCGACGCCAACTCACCGCGCGTCGGGCTCGCCCGTTTGACTTCCGCGATCACGCCGATGCCCGGTTCACGCAACGCGGCGAGCACGTCGAGAGCCGGCGTCGCGTCCTTGGCCATCTGCTTGATCTCGGCGAGGGGAACGACGGCCTCGCGGGCGGCAACGTCGGCGCGAACTCCCTCGATGATGGAGTCGAGCACACTCGCCGAACTCATACCCGCCGCGGTCCTTCCTGAAAGCATGTTTGATCTTTAACGAAGGGTAGCGGCCACCGCAGCACGATCGATCACCGACCCTTGTTGTCCGGATCCGTCGGGTCTCGCCCCTCGTCGAGGGCATCCCAGATCGCTCTCTCCGACTGCGCTGAGGCCTCCTGCGGCGACGGTTCCGATCTGCGGCGCTCGTATCGAGCGACTTCCGGCCGGGGCTTTGCGACCGACCGCATCAGCAGAACCGCGCCGACAAGCGCGCCGACCGCGGCCACCAACGTCAGGATCGCGCCGCCGTAGTGCCGCTGCGTGGCCGTCAGGGCGGTGATCGGCACCTCGGCCAGGTGAGCGGCGCGGACGCCGACGTCGCGGATCACCCAGAGGCTGATCGCCAGGTAACCCATCACGGCGCTGATCGCCGCGACGATGAATGCCAACAATCCCAGTCGCCAGCCACGGACCGCTATCGGTGCGATGGCCGCAACCAACAAAATCGCCGCAAGCGGCACCAGCGCGGTCGACCACGACGCCCCGGTCAGCACGGTGGTCTTGGGTTGGCCGAGTCCGTCGAACGACTGCACGTCGACCCAGGCCATCCGCGATGCGCCCCACAGCGCCCCTGCCGACAGCAGGAGCAGAAGCTGGCCCAGCCGGATCACGGGTCGGTCAGCGTTTCGGCCGCGGCGATCGCATTCAGCACCGCCTTGGCCTTGTTCGCCGCCTCGGTGTACTCGTACGGGCCGTTGGAGTCAGCCACGACTCCCCCGCCGGCCTGCACATACGCGGTGCCGTTGCGCATCAGCGCGGTGCGGATGGCGATCGCGAAGTCGGCGTTGCCCGCGAAGTCCAGGTAGCCCAGCACGCCGCCGTAGAGGCCGCGGCGGGTCTTCTCGACCTCCTCGATCAGCTCCATCGCCCGCACCTTCGGCGCACCGGACAACGTGCCCGCCGGGAAGCAGGCCGTCACGGCGTCCAGTGCGGTCTTGTCATCAGCGAGTTCGCCGTGCACCGTCGACACGATGTGCATGACGTGGCTGTAGCGCTCGATGTGGCTGTAGTCCTCGACCCGCACGGTGCCGGGCCGACAGACCCGGCCAAGGTCGTTGCGGCCGAGGTCGACGAGCATCAGGTGCTCGGCGCGCTCCTTCTCGTCGTGCAGCAGCTCCTTCTCGAGCAGCACGTCTTCTTCCTCGGTCTCCCCCCGCCAGCGCGTGCCTGCGATCGGGTGCGTCGACGCCCGGCCGTCCTTCACGGTCACCAATGCCTCGGGGCTCGAGCCGACGATCGAAAAATCAAGTCCGCCAGCATCATTGGGCACATTGAGCAAATACATGTACGGACTGGGGTTGGACACCCGCAACATTCTGTACACGTCGAGAGGATCGGCGTCGGTGTCCATCTCGAACCGTTGCGACGGCACCACCTGGAACGCCTCGCCCGCCTCGATGTCGCCGACGAGCTTCTCGACGATCGCGGTGTACTCCTCGACCGTGCGCTGGGACCGATGCAGCGGCTGGGGCCGGGTGAACGTCGCGACGGTCGACGGCAGGTGCTCGGACAGCGCGGCGGTCATCACATCCAGGCGGGCGACCGCGTCGTCGTAGGCCCAGTCCACCCGCTCGTCGGTGCCGTTCCAGTTCACCGCGTTGGCGATCAGCGTGATGGTGCCTTCATGGTGGTCGACCGCGGCGATATCGGTGGCCAGCAGCAGCAGCATGTCCGGCAGGCCGAGGTCGTCGACGGTCAGCGACGGCAGCCGCTCGAGCCTGCGGACCATGTCGTAGGCGAAGAACCCGACAAGGCCGCTGGTGAGCGGCGGCAGGCCAGGCACATTCTCGGTCTCGAGCAGCTCGAGCGTCGCGCGCAGTGCCTGCAGCGGATCGCCGCCGCGCGGCGCGTCCTGGGGCGTCGTACCCAGCCACACCGCCTCGCCGTCGCGCACGGTCAACGCGGATGCGCCTGCACCGATGAACGACCATCGCGACCACGAGCGGCCGTTCTCGGCCGACTCCAGCAAGAACGTCCCTGGCCGGTTGGCGGCAAGCTTGCGGTACGCCGACAGCGGGGTCTCACTGTCGGCCAGCACCTTGCGGGTCACCGGCACCACGCGGTGCCCGGCGGCCAGTGCCCGGAAGTCCTCGCGCGAGGTCGTCAGTGCGAGGTTGGCGGTCGTTTGCACCCGGTAATCCTCCCAGACCGTTCCAAATCGACGGGCGTAGCGTGACACCCATGAAACGTGGTGACCAGGTAGCTGAGTTCGAACTGCCGGACCAGACGGGCACTGTGCGAAGCCTCACAGAGCTACTCGCCAACGGTCCGATCGTGCTGTTCTTCTACCCCGCGGCGATGACCCCGGGCTGCACCAAAGAGGCCTGTCACTTCCGCGACCTGGCATCGGAGTTCGCCGCCGTCGGCGCCAGCCGAGTGGGCATCAGCGCCGACGCGGTGGCGAAGCAGGCGCAGTTCGCCGAGAAGGAGAACTTCGACTATCCGCTGTTGTCGGACACCGAGGGTGTCGTCGCCGCGCAGTTCGACGTCAAGCGCGGGCTGCTCGGCAAGTTCATGCCCGTCAAGCGGACCACGTTCGTGATCGACACCGACCGCACCGTGCTGGACGTGATCGCCAGCGAGTTCAGCATGGACTCCCACGCCGACAAGGCGCTGCAGACGCTGCGGGAGCGGCAATCGGCGTAGTGACCGCCAGCGCCCGCAATAACGTCAATGTCGTCGGCCCCGACCACAAGCCGACGATCATGCTGGCGCACGGCTTCGGCTGCGACCAAAAGCTGTGGCGATTGGTCGTTCCGGAACTCATCGGGGATTTCCGCGTCGTGCTGTTCGACCACGTCGGATCGGGGGCGGCCGATCCGGCCGCCTGGGACGCCCAGCGCTACGCGTCCCTACAGGGCTACGCCGACGACATTCTCGACATCGTGTCCGAACTGGACCTGCGCGACGTGACGTTCGTCGGCCACTCGGTGGCAGCCATGATGGGCGTGCTCGCGGTCGGCACCGATCCGAGTCGGTTCGCAAAACTGGTGCTACTGACGCCATCTCCGCGCTACATCGACGAAGGCGACTATCGCGGCGGCTTCTGCCGCGGCGACATCGACGAACTCCTCGAGTCGTTGGACAGCAATTACCTCGGATGGTCCAGGGCAATGGCTCCGGTGATCATGGGAGCACCGGATCACCCCGAACTCGCCGACGAACTCGCCGACACCTTCTGTCGGACCGATCCCGCATGCGCACAGGTGTTCGCGCGCACCACGTTTCTCTCCGACAACCGCGCCGATCTCAAACGCGTATCGATACCGACGTTGGTCGTCGAATGCGAACAGGATGCCATTGCGCCTCGAGAAGTGGGGGCATACGTCCATCGGCAGATCGACGGCAGCGCGCTCGTCACGCTGGACACCACCGGCCACTGCCCGCACCTGAGCGCGCCGGAAGCCACCGCCAAGGCCATTGCGGGTTTCGCCGGACCGACGTGAACCCCGAGGACCTCTACGAGAACGCGCCGTCCGGATACATTTTGGCGGGCGCCGACCGCCGGATCGTCTCGGTGAACACCACGCTGTCGCGATGGCTCGGCTTCGACGCTGCGGCACTCATCGGTAAACCCTTCACCGACCTGCTCACCGCGGGCAGCCGCATCCACTACGAGACGCACTTCGCGCCGTCGCTGCAACTCAACGGTGAAATCTCGGGCATCACAGTCGATTTGGTGACCGCCTCCGGCGCGCGCCTGCCGGTCTTCATGACCGCGAACGTCGGGACGGATGCCGACGGCCGCGTCGAGCTGCTGCGGATCGTCGTCCAAGACGCCAGCGACCGTCGCTCCTACGAGCGCGAGCTGTTGCAGGCCCGGCGAGAGGCCGAACACGCGCGCACGCGCACGCAAGTCCTTACCAAGACCCTGCAACGCTCGCTGCTTCCGCCATCACTGACACCGCCAGAAGGATTGGAGGCGCGCGCATACTTTCACGCCGCGTCGCCCGACCAGGTGAGCGGTGACTTCTACGACCTGTTTCCGCTTTCAGCGCAGACGTCGGGGTTCTTCGTCGGAGACGTATGCGGCAAGGGCGCCAATGCGGCCGCGCTGACGTCGTTGACCCGATACACACTGCGCGCTGCCGCGGTCATGGACCAGGATCCGGAGACGGTGTTGCGCAACCTGGACGTGGTCTTCCACCAGGAAGTGCTCAACGACTCGATGCGATTCTGCACTGTGCTCTTCGGGGTGCTGACCCGGCGCGACGACGGTTTCGACGTGCATCTCGCGAACGGCGGGCATCCCCCCGCCCTGCTGCTCACCGCCGATGGCGGCGCGCGTTACGTCGAAATCCCTGGCGGACAAGCGATTGGCATCTCACCCGCCGCGCGGTTCACGTCGACGCGAATCCGCCTGGCGGCAGGCGACACGCTCGTGCTCTACACCGACGGCCTGACGGAGGCACGGACGGCCGTGCCCAGGCAGCGTTTCAGCGAGGCCGCCCTGATCGAGTTCGCGTCGGCGCGCTCTCCCGCGACCGCCGCGACGATGGTGAACGCGCTTCGTTCGCTGCTCGAGAGCTTCGGTGAAGGCGTAGACGACGACGCCGCCGTCCTCGCGATGGGTGTACCACGGCCAGGCGTAGCGTGATTGAGCGTGACGGCTGTTCTTGAACTCGCCGATGTGACGTTTCGCCGCGACGGCAAGCAGATCATCGACGGCATCTCGCTGACGGTGCAGCAGGGTGAGCACTGGGCGCTGCTGGGGCCCAACGGCGCGGGCAAGAGCACGCTGCTCGGCTTCTGCGCCGCGGTCACCTTCCCGACGTCGGGATCCGTGCGCATCCTCGGCGAGCAGATGGGTCGCGTGGACCTGGCGCGGCTGCGTCATTCGATCGGACACGTCAATCCGCGACACCGCCTGCAATACCCGCTGACGGTCCGCGACGTGGTGCTCACCGGCATCACCGCCACCATCGACATCCCGAACCGGTGGACGCCGAGCGAAGACCAACTGCGCCATGCGGACCAGATGATCGACACGGTCGGCCTTTCGCGCAGGGCGAACGACGTTTGGCCCACCCTGTCACAGGGCGAGCGCGGCCGCACTCTCATTGCGCGCGCGTTGATTTCGGAGCCGCGGCTGCTGCTGCTCGACGAACCCACCACCGGTCTGGATGTGGCCGCGCGCGAGCAGCTGCTGGAAACCATCGACACCCTCGACGAGACCCACCCGGAGGTGGCGTCGATCCTGGTCACCCATCACCTCGAGGAACTGCCCACTACGACGACACATGCGCTGCTGATCGCCGAGGGGCGAACCGTGGCCAACGGCCCCGCCCGCGAAACCGTGACGACGGACAACGTCAGCGCCGCGTTCGCCCACCCCGTCGTCGTCGGTTACGACGAGGGCCGCTGGACCGCGCGCGCCAAGGTGAACCGCATCGACGTCTAACCGCCGAGAGTGCCTGCGGTGAAACACGATGTGCGCCCGCCGTCGACGACGAGGTTGGCGCCCGTGACGTAGGCGGCGTCGTCGGACAACAGGTACGAGACAGCGGCTGCGATGTCACCCGGTTGCCCGAATCTGCCGAGCGGAATGGTCGACTCGTTCTCGGCACGCTCCCTGTCGGGATCGGGTGCGGCAGCGAATTCAGCCAGCAGCATTGGGGTTTCGGTGGTCCCCGGGGAGATGCTGTTCACGCGAATACCGTGCACCGCAAGCTCCGCGGCGTACGCACGCGTCATCGCCAGCACGCCGCCCTTGGTCGCGGTGTAGCCGACATAGCCGGCCTGGCCGAGCAGCCCGAGCTCTGAGCCGGTGACGACGATCGCGCCGCCGCCGCGCGGAATCATTCGGCGGGCCGCCTCGCGGACCACGTAGAAACTGCCGGACAGGTTGACGTGCAGCTGGCGCAGCCAGTCGTCGTCGGTCAATTCGATGGCGGGACCGACGATCGAAATGCCCGCATTGCTGAACACCGCCGAAACGGGGCCGAGCGTCTCGGCCCGATCGAACGCCGCTGCCACCTGCTGGGCATCGGCGACATCGGTGGGCACCGCGATCACCGCCGAACCGGCGGCACGGCATTCCGCCGCCGCCGTTTCGAGGTCGTCACCTGCGAGAGCCACCAGCGCGACCGCGGCACCCTCGTGTGCCAGGCGCAGTGCCGTGGCGCGACCAATTCCTGAGCTCGCACCCGTGACCAGGGCGACGCGATCGGTGAAGCGGGACATCGTCACAGTCTCCTAGAAAACCGGGTACAAATCATGGCCAACCTCGATCCGCGCGTGGTCCCGCACGACAACATCCGGGCTCGACATCACGCGATCAGCCATCGCCTCACCGGTCGTGATGTCGACATCGCCTGCGGTCAAAGCGAATTCGATCAGGGCTCGCAATGCCTTCACCCGCGCCGGCCGGCCTGACAGAAACGGATGATTGGTCAGCACCATCAGACAGCCGTATTCGCGCATGGCGTCGAGTTCGAGCCTCCACACCTCGACCGCCTTCCGCGGCGACTCCACGTTGTGCCCGATGTCGGGATCCACCATGAAGGCGTACTGTGCGTAGTCGTCGAGGCTCCAATGTGGCGGCAACTCGACGATCCTTCCCCTGGCCGTTTGCAACACATAGGGCCGGTCGTCGTCCATCAAATTGGACTGGTAGGTCAAGCCATATTCGGCCACCAGATCCGCGGTGCTCCACCGCGGTGCCCACAGCGCCGAACGATGACCGCGCGGCGTGACGCCGAGTTTGTCCAGGGCGGCGAATGCCAGGTCGAAATCGCGACGTTCCTCGTCTTCGGTCAGCGTCTGCGGGGGGCGGTGCGAGTGCGAGTGATGGCCGACTTCGTGGCCCTCACCGACGATGCTCTCGACGAGCGCCGGGTAACGCTGCGCCGTCATGCCCGGCACGAAGAACGTCGCCTTGACGTCGTAGTCATTGAGCATGTCGAGGATTCGCGGCACACCGACCCGCGGGCCGTAGGCCTGGTGTGTCATCACACTTGGATTGTCGGCGTACCGCCGTCCCTCAGCGAGGATGCACGACTCGGCATCGACGTCGAAGGTGAGGACGAGGGCGGCGGCGTTCCCGGACAACCAGGACGGGGTCATGCGAACTCCTTAATGCCGTCTGCGACGGAAATGCTTGGCCGATAACCGAAATCGCGTTCGGCGGCGCTGATGTCGAACTGGCCCTGCCGATCCCATCCGGGCAGGTAACCCGGGCCCAGCGATATGTCAGCCGCGGGAAACACGGACCGCACCAGGTCGGCAACCTCGGCGAGCGACAATTGTTCGCCACCCGATATGTTGTAGACATATTGCGGCAACGCGGGCTTCGCCGAGGCGAGAATCGCCGCGCGCGCCACGTCGCTCACGTGAACGAATTGGAAACGGTGCAGCGCGCCCGCGTCGAGGCAGAACGGCACGGATTCGGCTGCGGCCCGGATCATCTCCATCATCACTTCCGGCATCGTCAGCCCTCGCCCGTAGATTTCGGTCACCCTCAGCGAGACGACGTCCAGTCCATAGGCCTTGCGGTAAACCCTGCCCAACAGCTCGGTGGCGACCTTGGTCACCCCGTACGGCGTGTTCGGTAGTGTCTGGACTGATTCGGTCACCAGAGTCGCCTCGTCCAGGTGACCGTAGGCGCATTCGGACGACAGATTCACGATCCGCGGCTGACACGGGCTGAGCCTGGCCGCCTCGAACACGGCGAGGGTGCCGTCAACATTGGCGGCGAACGTCGTCACCGGCAGCTCGAGCGAGATCTCGGGATGCGACTGAGCCGCGGTGTGGATGACGCGGTCGACCTGGTATCTGGTGAGCGTGCTCGCTAGTCGCGGGAAGTCGAACAGTTCTCCTTGAATCGCAGTGACATTCGGATGCGGGTCGACGCTGTGATCCCGGTTGTAGCTGATCACCTCCACACCGTCCGCGGCGAGCTGGCCGACGATCTGCCTGCCGAGGAATCCCGTTCCACCGGTGACGAGAACTGTGCTCACTGCCGGTTCTCCGACACTGCGGCGAACTGGCGTGTGACCGCAGCGTCGGAGTCGCGGCCGGTCCGCACAAGCGCAAGGTAGGTGAGCGCACTGACCACGAATCCGACTATCCAAGTCAGGTCGACGCCGTCCAGCAGTCGGCTGACGGGTCCCTGGAACACGGGGGCGTTGATGGTGAGCACGCAGGCGATGACGCCGGCGATCAGCGCGGCGAAGCCGTGCAGGTTGATTCCGTTCCAACCCCAGTACGGGTTGACTTCGCCACGCTTGGTGGTGTGGACGGCGACCGGGTCATAACGCCACCGCCGCAGGAGTCCGTCGGTGATCCAGACGCCGGCGAAGGGTGCGAGCCAAACAATCATGAGCGCCACAAAATTGTTGAGCGCGGTGCTGAAATCTTGCACAAACAGGATGTAGAGCACGATCGCCGTGCTGATGACGGTGTCGAGTGCGGTCGCAGAGTACCTGTGCATCGGAATCCCGACAGACTGCATCGCAAGGCCCGAGGAATAGTAGGTGACGACGTTGTTGGCCACCGAACCGCCAACCGCCGCCACGATGTAGATGTAGAACACCCACGCTGGCACGAACGGTTCGACGCCGGCGATCGGATCTGACATGTCGCCACGCGACGCGAGCAGCGCGCCCATCATGCACAGCGCCAGCGCGGGCAGGCCGCTCGACAGTGCGACGGTGAGAACGATTCCCCGCGTGCTGGTTCGACTGGGCAGGTAGCGGACCCAATCCGGGCCGTTGTACAAATACGAGATCGGTCCCGAAGCGATGACAGCACATGCAACGGTGAAGATGCCGATCGCGGTGAGGCCCGAGACCTGGGCCGGATGACTCAACTGCACGCCACCAACCGAGAACCCGAATACAAGAATCAGTGCGATCGTCAGCAGTACGGCGAAGATTCGCTGCAGGTACACCATGGTGGCGTGGCCGAGTACCGCAATACCGCCGCTGAGGAGCAATTGCGCAAGGACAGCCAGAAGCTTGCCCGGCGCACCGGGATTGGCCCAGCCTAGATGTGGAAACAGAGCGAGCAGCGCGTAGGCCCCGAAGATTGTGTTGATTGCCTCGAACGCCACCGAAGACACCCACGCGAGAAAGGCGTTGAGCCGGTTACCTTGCGGGCCGAACGTGGCACGTGTGAACGTGACGACTGGGAGTCCAGCGCGCGCGCCGCCGACCGACGCCAAACCCACCAGGGCGAAGAACGCGTTACCGACCACACACGCGAGCAAGGCTTGCCACATGCTCAACCCAAGGCTGATCGATACCGCGCCGACGGCGACGAAGAAGAGATTTAGATTGGTCCCGATCCAAAGAAAACTGGTCTCGCGCAACGTCATCGTGCGGTCAGTTTCCGGAATGTGCTCGTACCCGTGTCGCTCGAGGCCGAAAACCGGGTTGGCGTTGGTATTTTCGCCGATCATGATGTCACCAATCTGGATAGATGGCGGAATCGACGTCGACCCGCTCGTGTTTCCTACGTTCTGCCGAGATGTCGGCCAGCACCGAGCGCGCCACCTCTTGGGCGCTTCGGAATTGGACGTCGCCAAATGCCAGGCCGGCCTCGATGAAGCTCCTCAACCCCTCCACGCGGCCGGCCCTGCCGGACAGGAACCCATGCCCGGTAAGCACGAATGTGGCGCCGTGCCTTCGCATCGCGGCAAGTTCGGACACCCACATCGCCGATACTTGTGCCGGATCGTTGATGTGGTATCCGAGGTGCGGGGCAGGCAGGTAGGCGTACTGCTCCCAGTCGTCCAGCGACCAGTGCGGCGGGATTTCAGCGATGTCGCCGCGTGCAGTCTGCAAGATGTAGGGCTTGTCGTCGTCCATCAGACTGGAGTCGTAGATCATGCCGTACTCGGACACCAGGCTCGGCGTCCGCCAGGCGGCCGACCACATGGGTGCGCGATATCCGGCCGGCCGGATGCCGTGCCGATGCAGCGCTTCCAAACCGCGCTCGAACTCCCTGCGATCGTCAGCTTCCGACAACGACGTCGGCCTCCGATGGCTGTACGAATGGTGTGCCACCTCGTGTCCGGCTTCGGCGACTGCGTCGACCATCGCGGGTGCCCGTTCGGCGGCGAATCCGGGAACGAAGAACGTCGCAGGAATCGAGTAGCAGGCGAGCAGTTCCAGTAGCCGCGGCAACCCCACGTTCGACTCAAAGGCTTGATGCGTCATCACCATCGCGTGCTCCGAATAGCGGCGGCCCGCCGCAAGTACGGGCGTTTCACCGTCCAATGCGAAGGTCAGCACCACTGTCGTCACGGATTAAGCCTGCGGGACGCCGCAACCGCTTCCTATAGTCCAAAATGGACAAGAGACCTGTCTAGATGCACCATGATGGACAAGGAGCCGCGATGGTTCAGCTGCGGACGATCGTCGAGATCGACGAATTGAACCTTCGCGTCGTGCACGGAAGCGACCTGCTCGACGTCGAACTGTCGGGTGCACACGCAAGCGAACAGCCCGATCCGACTCCGTGGTTGGCCGGTGGCGAACTGCTGATGAGCGACGGCCTCGGCATTCGGCCGAATGCCCGTCAGCAGGTTGACTACGCCGCCCGGCTCAAACTCAAGCGGGTCGCCGCACTCGTGCTGGGGCTGGGCGGATCACTGCCGTATTCACGGCCCCCGAAGGGGCTCGTCGACGGTGCTCGCGCACACGGACTGCCCCTGTTGACCGTCCCTGTCACGACGCCGTTCATCGCGATCACCCAAGCCGTCTACGGGCATATGGCCGACGAACGAGTAGCGATGTCGGAGCGGATCCTTTCGGCGTACGCTCCCCTCACCTCCGCAGCCGCGAGTGTCGCGCCGATCCTTGAAATCGCCTCGGCCATGGGGCAATTGATAGATGGATGGGTCGGCGTATACGGCATAGACGGTCACGCAATCGTCAACCCGACGACCACAATGAGCGATCCAGCATCGGCGGTCAAACGTTATCTGGCACGGTCAGAGGGGAACGAATTGCGCACCAGCCTCGTCGAGTCCAGCGATAACGCCACGTACGCGATGGTGGCACTCGGCATTGATCGCCCGCGCGCGGTGTTGATGTACGGACGCTCCGAGGGCGGCCTCGGCGAGCAGTTCACCCACAGCGTCTCAGGCTACGCCGCAAGGCTTCTGTCGATCGAAATGGAAAGGCGCCATGCAGTAGCCGTGCTTGAACGCCGACCGGGCGCTGAGGTGGTGCGGCGACTCTTGTCGGGTGCGGACAATGCGCGAGCGGCCCAGGCGCTCTCGTCGGTCGGCATGACCTCGGACCGTGTCCAGGTCCTGTCCGCGTGGTCGGCGATGCTCACACCCGACGACTTGGCCGACGTCGTTGCCACCGCGGTGCCGGGCGCGCTGGTACTGATCTCGCTGTCCGGTGTGAAGGCAATCGTGCCGGCTGACCAGACGACGGTCGAGCGACTGCGCGCGGTGCTCGTCGGCACCCAAGCCGGGCTGGGTGGTCCGGTCCGTCCCCACCACTGCCAGGCAAGCTATCGGCAGGCTCGCCAAGCCCAGGCGGAGTCGCGCCGTCGGGGCAACGGGCTGGTGGAGGCGATGGGACTGGGCAATGCTCAGGTACTTCTGCAACTCGTCACCCCCGACGGCCTTGCCACTTTCGCAGACGCCGTGCTTGGCGCGGTTGAGAACGCCCACAACGGTGCTGCGCTGACGAAGTCTTTGCGATCATTTCTCGCGTCCGGCGCGACGATCGAGCAGGGCTCGTCCATGGCCAATGTGCACCGGCACACGATGCGACGGCATCTGCGGCGTGTTGAAGAGCTCACGGGACGAAGGCTCGACAACCCGCGAGACCGCACGGAACTCTGGCTGGCGTTCGAGGCGCGTGACGTCGCCGCAACGCTGTGACGTCCGCCACCGCACCGCAAGCAGCAAGCCGAACAGCAGAACGCTGAGGCCTAGAGGTAGGTCCGCAGATGTTCGGTCATGCTGCGGCGGAAGTCTTGCACCGCAGCCGCTTTCGGCGCGATGCCGTCTGCGCCGTGATACATGCCTGATACGGTGACGAGCTCGCATGGCACACCACCGGCGCTCAGCGCCTCGGCATAGGCGACGTCCTCGTCGTAGAACAGGTCGAGGTCGCCGACCCCGATCCACGCAGGCGGCAATCCCGTCAGATCTTTGCGCCGCGCTGGTGCGGCGTACTCCGGCGCATCCGACATGCGCGGCTCGCGCCCCAGATACGCACTCCACCCGAACCGGTTGCTCGCGGGCGTCCACAGGAATGTGCCCCGGCCATGGTGATCGTCGCGCAAGGCGGTGCGATCGTCGATCATCGGGTACACCAACACCTGGGCCCGCAACGGGATGCCCTCGTCGTGACTGCGCTGCGCGACCGCGGCCGCCAACCCGCCACCCGCGCTGGCTCCCACCACCGCGATCCGCTCTCGGTCGATGCCGAGCTCGTCGGCGTGGTCGCGCATCCACCTCAGGGTCAGCATGCAATCGTCGAGCGCAGCCGGGAACGGGTGCTCCGGCGCCAGCCGGTAATGCGGCGAGATTGTGACCGCGCCGAGATCCCTTGCGAGACGGCCGGTCCCGAACAATTCCATCTGCGGTGAGCCAAGGATGTACCCACCGCCGTGAATCCAGAGCACCGCCGGGCGCGGTCCGGACCCGTCGGAGGGTGTAACCACAAGCACGCCAATTCCGGTGTCACCGACGCGGCGCTTGACCACTGTGACTCCGCGGCCCGATGGTGTGCGAATGCTCGACTGCAGGCGGTGCAACGGCAGCATTCGCCGGGTCATCGTGCCGGATATGAACGCCAGGATCGGGTTGCGCATCTCCGCGGGGACGGCTGCCATGGCGTCGCGCATCTGCATATGACGTCGCGCCGCCAGAGCGGTCACCGCAAGGAGGCCTGCGGCCGCGATCCGCTTCACGCGGGCAGCTTAATCCTCCGGTGCGAGCAGCTGGTCCGCATCGAAGCAGGTGTGATCGCCGGTGTGGCAGGCCGCGCCCACCTGATCGACCTCCAGCAGCACCGCGTCGCCGTCGCAGTCCAGCCGCACGGAGTGCACGTATTGGGTGTGGCCCGAAGTCTCGCCCTTGACCCAATGCTGCTGCCGGGAGCGCGAGTAGTAGGTGGCCTTGCGCGTCTCCAGCGTGCGGGCCAGTGCGATGTCGTCCATCCACGCCACCATCAGCACCTGTCCGGTGCCGCGTTCCTGCGCCACCGCGGTGAACAGCCCGTTGGCGTCGCGCTTCAGCCGCGACGCGATACCTGCGTCGAGCGTCACCTCACCACGATCCCTTCCTTGGCCATCGCCGCCTTGACCTCGCCGATGGTCAGCTCCCCGAAGTGGAACACGCTGGCGGCGAGCACGGCGTCGGCTCCTGCAACAACGGCGGGGGCGAAGTGTTCCACCGCGCCCGCGCCGCCGCTGGCTATCAATGGCACAGAGACCGCGCCGCGCACCGCCCGCAGCATCTTCAGGTCGAAGCCGGCCTTGGTGCCGTCGAAGTCCATCGAGTTGAGCAGGATCTCCCCCACTCCGAGTTCGGTTCCGCGGGTGGCCCACTCGATCGCGTCGATCCCGGTGCCGCGCCTGCCGCCGTGCGTGGTGACCTCCCAGCCCGACGCCGTCGGCGCTTCGCCGGCAGGCACGGTGCGCGCGTCGACAGAGAGCACGATGCACTGCGACCCGAACTGGCGGGACAACTCCGCAAGCAGTTCCGGCCTTGCGATCGCTGCGGTGTTGACCGAAACCTTGTCGGCGCCGGCCCGCAGCAGCACGTCGACGTCCTCGACCGAGCGAACCCCTCCACCGACAGTCAGCGGGATGAACACCTGCTCGGCGGTCTGTTTGACGACCTCCAGCATCGTGGCCCGGCCTGACGACGACGCGGTGACATCCAGGAACGTCAACTCGTCGGCGCCCTCGGCGTCATAGCGTGCGGCCAGTTCGACGGGATCACCTGCATCACGCAGGTTTTCGAAGTTGACGCCCTTGACCACCCGGCCGTTGTCGACGTCAAGGCACGGAATGATCCGCACCGCAAGATCTTTGGGGTTCATCAGTGATCCTCAGGGGCGCCGGCGGAATTGAGGATCTCGAGCAGCTCTTCGTGCACCCGTGGCGCGCCGACCACCGCCGAGCGCGACTTCGTTGTCCAATCGCTGCCGTCGAGGTCGGTCGCGACGCCGCCCGCCGCCCGAACCAGCGCGATTCCGGCTGCGTGATCCCAGATGTGCGCGCCGAAACTGATTGCGCCGCCGAGGATTCCTGCCGCGGTGTACGCGAGATCGATGCCCGTGGCGCCGTGCATGCGCATCCGTGAGCACTTGCGGCTCAGGTCTTCGATCACGGCCAGCCGGTAACGGCCCGGCACCCTGCCGCGGGAGTCGACGTTGAAGGTGCTGACGCCGACGATCGAGTCGGCCAGTTTCGCCGCCTGCAACAGGGGTTGTTCGACGCCGTTGCTGCGCAGAGGTTTACCGACGACGGCGGTGAATCGCTCGCCGGTGAACGGCACCCACGTCAACCCCGCGACCGGTTCGCCGTTGCGCAGCAGCCCGAGCAGGATCGCCGCCATGGGTGAGCCCGCCGCGTAGTTGAATGTGCCGTCGATCGGGTCGAGCACCCACACCAGCGGTGAATCGACGTCGGCGCCACCGAACTCCTCGCCGTGTACCTCGATACCGGTCTTGGTAGTGAGGGCCTCGACCACCTGGCGTTCGATGGCCAGGTCGACCTCGGTGGCGAAGTCGTTGCCCTTCTTCTGCACCGCGGAGTCGGCCCTGTGACCGTCGACGAACGGCCGTGCGGCGTCGTCCAGGATCTTGGCGGCCTCGGAGACAAGGGCGTCCAGGTCTGTCTCGTCGAGGGCCATCGCGTCCTACTGCGCTACCGCGGACAGCGCCTGCGGCAGCGTGAATCGTCCCGCGTACAACGCCTTCCCGACGATCGCGCCTTCGACGCCGAGGTCGACCAGCGTGGCGATCGCGCGAAGGTCGTCGATGCTGGAGACCCCGCCGGAGGCGATCACCGGGGCGTCGGTGCGCTCGGTGACCTTGGTGAGCAGTTCGAGATTGGGACCGTTCAGCGTGCCGTCCTTGGTGACATCGGTGACGACGAAGCGTGAACAACCTTCGCGGTCAAGGCGTTCCAGCACGTCCCACAGGTCGCCGCCGTCGGTCTCCCAGCCGCGGCCGCGCAACCGGTGCTCGCCGTCGACGATCTTGACGTCCAGCCCGACGGCGATCTTCTCGCCGTGCTCGGCGACCACCTTGGCGCACCACTGCGGGTTCTCCAGCGCGGCGGTGCCCAGGTTGACGCGGGCACAGCCGGTGGCCAGCGCCGCGCTGAGCGAGTCGTCGTCGCGGATGCCGCCCGACAACTCGACCGCGACGTCGAGCTTGCCGACCACCTCCGCCAGCAGTTCGCGGTTGGAGCCGCGGCCGAAGGCGGCGTCGAGGTCGACGAGGTGGATCCACTCGGCACCGTCGCGCTGCCAGGTCATGGCGGCGTCCAGCGCCGAGCCGTAGTCGGTTTCACTGCCTGCCTGGCCCTGCACCAGCCGGACAGCCTTGCCGTCGACGACGTCGACGGCGGGCAAAAGAATCAAACGCCTTAAATCTGGCACGGGCTCAACCTAGTGCTCCGACCCAGTTGGTGAGCAATTCGGCACCGGCGTCGCCGCTTTTCTCCGGGTGGAACTGGGTGGCTGACAGGGGCCCGTCCTCGACGGCGGCGAGGAATGGCACGTGATGGGTCGCCCAGGTCAGCAACGCGTCCGGGTTGCCCTCCCACTGCTGCGCGGCGTAGGAGTGCACGAAGTAGAAGCGGGTAGTCGGCGCGATGCCCTTGAACAGCGTCGAGCCCTCGGGCGCGTCGACGACGTTCCAGCCCATGTGCGGAATCACCGGCGCGTCCAGCCGCACGACGGCGCCGGGCCACTGCCCGCAGCCGGTGGTTTCCAGGCCGAACTCGAC
>DATJIX010000305.1:0-6050 GCA_035492865.1 Mycobacterium sp.
CGGCTGTGCACAAATCGCACCGACGAGGGCCATGATTTAGCCGCCGCCTGGGTCAACATACCGCGCGACGCGTCGACAGCGACGATGTCGGCCTTCGGCGCGACTGCGAGCAGCGCCGCGGTGGATGCCCCAGTCCCACAGCCTGCGTCGAGGATCCGCAGCGCTGGCCCCTGACCCGCCAGCATCATCCGCTCCGCAGAAAGGCGCAGGTGCTTGTGATAGCCCGGATTGGTATCGACGAGCTTGTCGTATGCGGGCGCGCCGTTGTCGAATGCGCCGGGAATGTCTCCGAAAGACAGACTCACGACGTCGTCTCTTCGTGTTGGCGCGCCCGGTTGCGTTCCCACAGCAGCAGCACGGCGGTAACCATGGCCCATCCGAATAGGAAGTCCTCGATGGGGATGTCGAACGGAAAGCGAACGCCACTGGTGTGCCGGTCGTCATACATGACGATCGGGGCACTGAGCTTGGTGAGCCAGCCGTCGACCGGAATCTGGAATCCCAGCACGATCACCATCGAAATCCAGTACCCCGCACGCCGAAACAACCCGGTTCGCAACACGGCCAACTCCAGCGCGCACACCGCCAACACCGCCACCACGGCGGGCACGAAGTATCCGAGCCCGGTCACGGTACGAGCCTTGCGTCCTGACTCCGGCGCAGGCGTTCCAGAATCGCATTGACGGCGTTGTACGTCAGCAGCCCGCACAGCGGTATCACGACGAAGAATGCCAACTCCTCGATCGGCATTGCGCCGGGCAACTCGATGCCGGTGATGAAGCGCGGGTTATAGCTCCATACCCGCGCGGCGATCGCGATCGCATCCCAGACGACGAACACCATGGCCACCGGTAAAACGGCGGCCGCGGTGCGCAACGGCTGCCGGTATACGCCTGCGCCGAAAAACTCAAGGGGCGCGGTGATCGCCAGGCACGCGGCAAGGACGAGCAGGTACTGCCAGTGGTCCATCGTCATCTCCCGGCACCTCGAGCCCTCGCTGCCCACGCCTTGACCAGCCCACCGCCGGCCACCTGTAGCCG
Organism: Mycobacterium sp.; assembly: GCA_035492865.1. Lineage (GTDB taxonomy): Bacteria > Actinomycetota > Actinomycetes > Mycobacteriales > Mycobacteriaceae > Mycobacterium. The sequence continues at coordinate 1,041 of DATJIX010000305.1, forward strand.
GCGAGCCATGCCGACCGAGGCGCGCTGCCTGAACACCGCGAAATCGAGTTCCTCGATGCGGTCGAGGATCTCCGAATACAGCGCGAGCGCCGCGGCGATACACGGGCGCGATCGCGGATGCAGCAACCGGATGCCGTGACTCGCATACTCGTAGACGCGTCTGGTTTCGGCGTGCTGGTCGACCAGCGCTCGACGTACCCGCGCATCGGTGCGCTGGTTGGCGTGGCACCACATCAGCACGTCGCGGTCCACCTGGTGCGCCGCGAGCTCGTCGGCTGGCAGATAAACCCGCCCGCGTTGCAGATCCTCATCGATGTCACGAAGAAAGTTGGTCAGCTGGAAGGCTTTTCCCAACGCAGCGGCGTGTGGGGCGGCGTCCTCGCGCGTGCCGGTCGTGCCAAGCACAGGGAGCAGCTGCAGCCCGATGACTTCGGCCGAACCGTACATATATCGATCGAGTGCAGCTCGATCCGGATAGTCGGTCGTCGTCAAGTCCATCCTCATCGAGGTGAGGAAATCGTCGAACAACTCCCATGGGATCTCGTACTTGCGGGCGGTGTGCACTACGGCTGCCAAGGCTGGATCGCCGTCGTCGGTGACGCCGGTGACCAGACGGTTGAAGAGCTTGGTGGCCAGGGCCTGCAGCCGCTCGGCGCGTTCGGCGGTCGTCAGCGGTGGGTCGAAGTCGTCGAGGATGTCATCGGCGCGCCTGGCGAACCCGTACAGGGCGTGAACGGCTGGACGCTGCTGCGGAGCGAGCAGCCGAGTCGCAAGGAAGAACGTGCGACCGTGCTGCGCGTTGAGCGTGCGACAAAGACGATAGGCATCGCGCAACTCGGGGTCATGCACACCCGCGGCATGGAGTTCGGAACTGATCATGTTGGCACCACCCGTAACCGACGTCGCCCTGAAACCGCCCCGGTGATCCGGTCGGCGGCCAAGCGGCCTGATAGCAAGGCCGTCGGCACCCCGACTCCGGGCACGGTCGATGATCCTGCGAGGACCACGTTTTCTATCCCCCGCACTGTGTTCGCCGGCCGGAACGGCCCGGTCTGGCTGAAAGTGTGAGCCAGTGCGAAGGGAGTTCCCGCCGCCATCCCCTGACGGGCCCAGCCCGCTGGGTCGACGACGTGCAGCACCTCGGCTTCGACGCCCAACGCCGGCAACCGATCGGTGACCACGTCAAGCATGTGATCGGTGTAGGCAGCCCCGGTTGCCGCCCAATCTGTGCTACCCACAACGGTATTCGGTGCAGGTGCCAGGATGTAGAGCAAGTCGCGACCCGCGGGAGCCAGCCCGGGATCACTGGCGGTCGGCCGTGTGACAAGCAGCGACGGATCGCTCATCACCCGCCCATCATCGATGATGTCGCGGAATGTCTGCTGCCACGACCGGCCGAAAAGAATGTTGTGGTGGCCGAGGTCGTCACCCACCGCACGGCATCCGACGTGGGCAACGACGGCCGACGGCGCCGGACGCAACCGCAACAGCCTGCGGGGCGTGCGGCCGAGCAGCCGGTACGTGTCGGGAAGCTCTGTGGTCAGCACGACTGCGTCGGCGCCGATACGCTCGCCAGTGCTCGTTTGTACGGCGGTCACCTGTGACCCACTACGTTCCAACGCAAGAACATCAGCGCCGTAACAGAATTCGACGCCTGCATCGACGGCGGCCGCGGCGAGTCCATCGGGAAGCGCCCGCATTCCGCCGCGGGGAAAGTAGACCCCGGAGATTGTGTCCATGTAGGCGATGACCGCATACACGGCCAGTGCGCGCTCCGGCGGAACCCCCGCATAGAGGGCTTGAAAGGTGAACACGCGCTGCAGCCGCTCATCTTTGATGAACTTGCGAACCACGCGATCCCATCGGCGGAACCCGCCCATGGCGGCCAGCCGCGCGAGCTGCGGAGTCAGCAACGACAACGGCGAGTCGAAGTTCGCTGCAATGAAGCCGTCGAATTCGGTCTCGTAGAGCTTGGCCAACCACTCGCGCAGGCGCAGGTATCCGTCGGCTTCCGGACGGCCTGCGAAGCTCTCGATTTCGGCGGCCATGGCATCGCGTCCGCTGTGCACGTTCAGCGCGCTGCCGTCGGCGAACGACGCGCGATAGGCCGGGTCGACCCGAGTCAAGTCCAACCGGTCGGAAAGCGATTCCCCGACCGCCGCGAAGGCGTCGTCGATGATGTCGGGCATCGTCAATACGGTCGGGCCGGTGTCCAATCGGTATCCGCCGATGTCCAACCGGCCGACACGGCCGCCTGGATGGGCCGCCCGCTCGACCACCGTCACCTCTCGACCGCGACCGGCGAGGTGCAGGGCGGCCGATAAGCCGGCCAGTCCCGCGCCGACGACGACCACTCGGTGGGCGCCGTCGCCAACAGTGCGTAACGCCATCACGCTGTCCGCTCAGTGCAGGCCGCAGCCATGTCTGCCAACACATTTCGTACCGGCGGACGGATACGGTCGTTCTCGATGAGAGTGAGCGCCCGCGTCAATCGTGTCGCGATGAGTCCCTCGACCCACTCGACTGCGCCCGTGGCCGCGATCAAGTCACGCCAACGATTCACGTCGTCGGCATCGAGGTCGTCAGCGTTCATCAACTGCCGCAATTGCCTGCGCAACGTCGAGTCGGCGAGGTGATAGGCGGCCGTCACCACGCTGGTCGCCTTCTGTTCGATCAGGTCGCTGCCTGCCGGCTTACCCGTCACGTCGGGTGACCCGAAGATTCCCAACAGGTCGTCGCGCATCTGGAATGCTTCGCCGATGGCGTCGCCGTAGCCGGCAAGGATGGTCAGCACGTTTTGGTCGGCGCCTGCCATCGCCGCACCCATCTCGAGGGGACGGCGGACGGTGTAATTGCCCGATTTGCGGCGCGCCACGTCGAGCACTCTGTCCAGGGTCGGAAATTCACCCGCTTCGTTGACCAGATCCGCAAACTGGCCGACCGCCAACTCGGTTCGCATCGCGTCGTAGCGCGGCCAGACGCGTTCCAACGCGGTCGAGGACATGCCGCTTTCCCTCAGCATTTGCGCGGCCCAGACCAGGCAGAGATCACCGAGCAGGACGGCCGCGGATTCGCCAAAGCGATCCGGTTGACCGCGCCGCTCCCGCTGACGGTGCCAGCCGGCGAACGCCACGTGACCCGATGGCCGGCCACGCCTGAGATCAGAACCGTCCATCACGTCGTCCTGGAGCAGCGCGAACGTGTGTAGCAGTTCGAGGCTCGCGGCGGCGCGGAGCGCGGCGACATCGTCCTCGGCACCGCCGCTCAACCAGCCCAAATACATGAACAGCGACCGCACGCATTTGCCGCCGTCAATGGAGTCCCTGAGCACTTTGGCCGCAATCCCGATGCCGGCCGCCTGCAACTCCGGCTCACAGCGCAGCGTGACGAAATCGTCGACGATTGCCTGCATGATGCGGCGCGTTGAGCGCCGCCAACCACCGCCATGGGCTTCGACCTGCGGTTTCGCCGAGGACGCCGAGGTCAACCCCGACGTGTGCGCGCGCGTGCGTCTGTCAATCGCAGTCAAGCGGCACCCCTATCTCCTGCATCGATTGCGTTGCTTTACCCGGCGGCGGGCGAGTCAATCTCGATCGGTGTAGTCAGTTCTACCGCATTCTGCATCGATTGTGCATCGATAGGTCCCCGCGGGCCAGCGTGCCCGCCCTTGCCGTCAACCGATCGATGGACACCGGAATCAACCGTCAGGTGCTCGCGCAGCAGGCAAGAGGCGGCGCACCATGGACTCGTGAGCGACATCCGCCAGGCAGTCGCCGAGGAGATCGGCAAGCATCATCGAAGGAGTTGGATGGATGACTACCGCTAGCCCTGCCCGCGAAACGGAGAATCCGTACCTGGACGGAAACTACGGGCCTGTGCACGAGGAAATCACCGCGGTTGACCTCGATGTGACAGGAGCGGTTCCCGACTATCTGGACGGCCGGTATCTGCGCATCGGCCCGAATCCGTTGAATGTGCCGGATCCCGCGCACTACCACTGGTTCACGGGTGACGGTATGGCGCACGGTCTGCGACTGCGCGACGGCAAGGCGCACTGGTATCGCAACCGCTGGGTGCGCTCGGCCTCGGTCGCCCGTGCCCTCGGCGAAGCCTGGGCCGGTGGCCCCGCGAACGGCGGATTCGACTTCGCGGCCAACACCAATATCATCGGCCTCGCCGGGAAGACGTTTGCTATCGCCGAATCCGGCGCCCGACCCTACGAACTCACCGATGAGCTGGAAACCGTTGGGCCATCGGATTTCTGCGGCACGTTGTTCGCCGGCTACACCGCCCACCCCAAACGCGACCCGGTGTCCGGTGAACTGCACGCGGTCTCGTACAACCCGATGCGCGGCAATATCGTCCGCTACACGGTGACAGGTGTCGACGGCAAGGTACGACGCACGGTCGACATCCGGCTGCGGGCGCAGACGATGATGCACGACTTCTCGCTGACCGAGAAACATGTCGTGCTCTACGACCTGCCCGTCGCGTTGGATCTGGGCAGGAGGCGCGGACTGCTGACACGGTTCGCCGAACGGCACGCCGCACCGGATTTCATGGTGCGCGCGATCATGCGCGGATCGGAGCGCTCGGGCCCGCCAAGCGGCGGAATGCCGTACCGGTGGGCACCGGAGCGGCAGGCGCGCGTCGGCGTGATGCCTCGCGAGGGCACCGCGGCCGACATCCGCTGGTTCGAGGTGAAGCCGTGCTACGTGTTTCACCCGCTCAACGCCTACGACACCGAGAACACCGTTGTGCTCGACGTCGTCCGGCACTCTTCGGTGTTCGACAGTGGACTGCGCATCGTGCCCGCCAGCCCCTCGCTGGATCGCTGGACCGTCGATCTCACCACGGGAAAAGTCACCGAGGAACGCCTCGACGACACCGCCCAAGAATTTCCGCGCGTCGACGAGCGATTGGTCGGCAGGCGCCACCGGTACGGCTATGCCGTCGGTTACGCCGACGGCGCCACAGGCACCCCCGACGCGATCCTCAAACACGACGCCG
>DATJIX010000306.1:0-7512 GCA_035492865.1 Mycobacterium sp.
ATTAGGGTTAGCACCATGACTGAGTGGACCGCCGCCGACCTGCCGTCCTTCGCCGGGCGCACCGTGATTGTCACGGGTGCCAACAGTGGCCTTGGCCTGATCACCGCACGCGAGCTGGCCCGCGTCGGCGCCAAGACAATCCTGGCCGTGCGCAATACGGCCAAGGGAACCCAGGCAGCCGCCACCATGACCGGTGACGTCGAGGTCCGCAAGCTCGACCTGCAGGACCTGGCGTCGGTTCGCTCGTTCGCCGACGGCATCGACGGCGTCGACGTGCTGATCAACAACGCAGGCATCATGGCGGTGCCCTACGCGCAAACCGTCGACGGCTTCGAGAGCCAGATCGGCACCAACCACCTCGGCCACTTCGCGCTGACCAACCTGTTGCTGCCCAAGATCACCGAACGGGTGGTGACGGTGGCGTCGCAGATGCATCTGATCGGCTACGTCAGCCTCAAGGACCTGAACTGGAAGTCGCGGCCCTATTCGGCGTGGCTGGCCTACGGGCAGTCGAAACTCGCGAATCTGCTGTTCACCAAGGAGCTGCAGCGCCGCCTCGACGCCGCGGGGTCGAAGGTGATTGCGACCGCCGCCCACCCCGGGTATTCGGCGACAGAACTGCAGTCACATTCGTCGGGCGTGTTCGGCAGGGTCTTCCAGGCAGGCAACTCCTTGGTCGCCACCAGCGCCGACTTCGGCGCCCGCCAGACGCTCTACGCGGCCTCCCAGGACCTGCCCGGCGATAGCTTCATCGGCCCACGCTTCGCCATGTGGGGACCAACCGGTCCCACCGGCTTGCGCACCCCGCTGGCCCGCGACGCCAAGAAGGCGGCGGCGCTCTGGGAGCTATCCGAGCAGCTCACGGACACCAAATTCGCGCTCTGAGCTGCTGATGCGCTAATCTGGCTGGCGATTCACGGCGAGGGTGGCCCGGCCACCGTTATCGACGCGAGCCTCTTGAAGTGGTTGCGCCCTTGCTGTGCTGAGCACACGACACAGGAGCAACACCAATGGCCAAGAACTCCCCGAACAAGTTGGCGGCTGCCGTCCGCACCGAAACCGGCAAGGGCGCATCCCGACGGGCCCGGCGCGAGGGCAAGGTGCCCGCCGTTCTCTACGGCCACGGCAGCGACCCGCAGCACCTCGAACTCAACGCCCACGACTTCTCGGCCGTGCTGCGCCACTCGGGCACCAACGCCGTGCTCACCCTCGATATCGAGGGCAAGGAGCAGCTGGCGCTGACCAAGGCGCTCGAGATCCACCCGATCCGCCGCAGCATCCAGCACATCGATCTGCTGGTCGTGCGCCGTGGCGAGAAGGTGACCGTCGAGGTCAACGTCCTCGTCGAGGGCGAGGCAACGCACGGCACCCTGGTCACCCAGGACGCCAACACCATCACGATCGAGGCCGACGTGCAGTCGATCCCCGATCACCTCACCGTCTCCGTGGAGGGCGCCGAGATCGGCACCCAGTTCACCGCGAGCTCGATCACGCTGCCGTCGGGCGTCAACCTGATCTCTGATCCGGACACGCTCGTCGTCAACGTGGTCTCGGCGCCGACGGCCGAGGACCTCGAGGGCGAAGGCGCCGGCGAGGCCGCCGAGCCGGCCGAGGGCGAGGAAGCCGCCGAGGGTGGCGAGGGCGAGGCCGCCGCAGAGGCGCCCGCCGACGAGTCCGAGTAAGCGGGTTCCGGTATGGCCGAAACCGTTTTGGTGGTCGGCCTTGGCAACCCTGGACCGCAATACGCGACGACGCGGCACAATCTCGGTTTCCTTGTCGCCGATATCCTTTCGGACCACCTGGGTTCGGGATTCAAGGTGCACAAGAAGTCGGGTGCCGAGGTGGCGACGGGCCGCCTCGGCGGCCGGTCGGTCGTGCTGGCCAAACCGCGGTGCTACATGAACGAGTCAGGGCGCCAGGTCGGGCCGCTGGCCAAGTTCTACTCGGTGGCGCCCGCCGACATCGTGGTCATCCATGACGAGCTCGACATCGACTTCGGCCGGATCCGGCTCAAGTTCGGCGGCGGGGTGGCCGGGCACAACGGGCTGCGTTCCGTGTCATCGGCATTGGGCACCAATGACTTTCAGCGAGTGCGCATCGGCATCGGCCGCCCGCCCGGCCGCATGGATGGCGCGGCCTTCGTGTTGGGCAACTTCACCAACGCCGAGTGGCGGGAAGTCCCAACGATCTGCGAGCAGGCGGCCGATGCCACCGAACTTCTGGTGTCCCAGGGCCTGGAGCCGGCCCAGAACACCGTGCACGCCTGGGGCTAGCCCTGGCCGGCCAGCGTGCTGATCGGCGCCTGCGGGTTGGCGATCCGGTCGGCGGCGAATTGCGCTGCCTGCGTTGCCATTCCGGCTTGCACATACAAGCTGTGGGCTGACACGTCGTCGCCGTTCGAGCAGACCGGGTCCGCGCCGTTGCACAGGTCGATGGTCTTGTAGCCGTACAGCGGGCTCAGCACCGTGAGCGGGTTGCCGAGCAGCCGGATGGACGGGTTGCCGAACACGGCGACCGCGGCGACGTGGTCAGCGACGTTGGCGGGCATGATCTGCGTGAAGCCCAGCTGCGGCTGATCGGCCACCGTGATGGCGTCGATGACGGCCGCGCCCTGCGAGTAACCGCCGAGCACAATCTTGGTGTCAGGGCAGGTGTTGGCGATGTTCTGCACGAAGACGCTGGCATCGTTGGCGCCGTCGGCCGCGCGCAGGAAGTCCCGGCTCGCCGGGTAGTTCACGGCGTACACGGCGACGGACTTGCCCTTGACCAGAGGCCGCAGCGAGTCGACGAACGCCTCGCCGACCCGGCCGATCCCGTCGGGCTCCCCCGTACCGCGAGCGAACACCACCTGGACCGCCGGACACGGATCGGCCGCTGCCGAGGCGACGCCCGACGCACCGGGAGAAACAACAGCGGGTGCGACCAGCGTCACACCCGAAACCAATACTGCCGCAACGCACATCACCAGCCGACGCAGCGGCGGAACAGTGCCTGACTTGGCGCGAAACGCCGCCACATCGATGATCTTCATGAATGCGCAAACGCGGCTGCGCGCAAAAATTATTCCTTAGCTCTTCTAGCGGCCCCGGATCCCGCTGTCGACGACCTTCACGTCTTTGTGCGGATAACGCCGCTCGGCGTGCTCCTTGGCCGCGGAGTTCGGTAGCACGTAGAGCGTCTCCTTCTTCTCCTGCAGCGGCTTGAGCACCAGATCCATGAAGCCCTTGCGGTCGTCGAGGTAGGGCTCGATGACGTCCTCGCCGGCCGGGCACACCGCGAGGCAGTACGCCGCCTTGTAGTTGGCCTTGAAGGACAGGCTCTGCCACATCGACGCGTTCTCGGAATCGGTCACGCGCGACCGGAAGTCCTCGGCGTCGGCGCTGTCGGCGATGGTTTGCGCCCAATCGGTGAAGCCACCCATGAACTCGCGGTAGTTGTGCACCGAACAGGCGACGAAGTCGAAGTCGCCATTCTTCTTGATCGCGCCGACGGGGCAGGCCGCGACGCAGAGCTTGCATTCCAGACATGGCGAATAGTCAAGCGGCTCACCGTAACTGCTGACGGGAGCGGCGACCAGGATCGTGCCGAGCAGGATGAAGTTGCCGAACTTGGGGTGGATGACGTTGCGATGGATGCCCATCACGCCGAGGCCCGCCGCGACCGCGACCGGCTTGTGCGCCACCACCCAGATGCGGCCGGGGAATCGGTCCATCTCCATGGGGAAGGACATCGACGGATTGATCGCGCGGTAACCCGCGTCCTGCAGCGCGCGGGTGACCCGGTGGGCCGCCTCGTTCATGATTTCGCCGCTTCGGTGGAACTCCTGGTTGGCCACGCTGCGCGCGGTCGACCGGACGTTGTCGCGGTTCATCTTGACGACCAGCGAGATGAAGCTCTGCGTGCCCGGCAGTGCCGCGTCGACGTGCTCACGCTCGCTCGCGAGATCCGGATTCTCGACGCTGGCGAACGCGACGTCGTCAGCGCCGGCGTCGAGGCAGACCTGACGCAGCCAAGCCGCGTCGATGACCCCCGGCTTCTCGGTCTTGCGCGACCGCACCTTGCGAACCGTCGGATGATCGGCGAGCCGGGTAGGGATCTTCTCGATCGTCATACTGGGTATAGTACACAATACTTAGGTAGTCGCCCGTCAAGAACGTCGACGGCCGCGTAAAGAAAGTGTTCGGAGCGGACATTCATGGCGCCGGTGCGGGTACACCAGAGACATGAACGACATCCGTACGGGCCCCGGCCTGCTACGCCGGGGGTGGTCGCGATTGCTCGACGGCGACCGCGCGTGGGGGTCGATCGAGATTCGCCCGGACCGCTTCGGAGTGACCCGTTACCGCCTGGTGGTGTTCCCGCCGGGCATCAGCGACGCCGAACGGCGGCGGGTCCGCGTCGCGCGCGGTTGGCCCCTCTGGGGAGCGCTGGTGTGGGTCTTCTGCGAAGTCTGGCTCACCCAGCTGACCGGGCCGTGGACGGCGTTGGCGATCTCGACGTCGATCTATCTCGGGCTGGGCCTCGTCAGCGTCACACGCGCTGGCGATCCACGCAGGCAGGTCAGGACGATCGGCGCCATGGTGATGGCAGGGCGGCGCGATCCGCTGTCATGCGCGCTGCACCACAGGCTGGAGAATCTCGCGGGTGCGCTGCTGGAGGCCGACGAACTACTCGCGCGCGGTGAGATCTCACCGACGGCCCACGAGATGATCTGGTGGCAGGTGTACAACCGGATGGCTCCGGCCAGCGTGGCGGCCTAGCCGGGTCGCTTCATCACCCGCTGCGTCTGCCCGTATGCGTCGATAGGACTGTGCAGCGCCAGCCCGCCGTCGGCGAACACGACTTGCCCTGTCACCCAAGACATTTCGAGTATGCCCACGATGGCCTCTGCGACATCGTCGGCCTCACCGAGCCTGCCGAGCGCAGTGCGTTCGGTCAAACCCTCGACCCATCCCGGCAGCTGCTCGGGTTTGGCGAGCATCGGCGTGCGCGTGACCCCGGGGCCGACGGCGTTGACGCGGATGCCGTAAGCACCCCATTCGGCGGCCGCCACCCGCACCAGCATGTCGATGCCGGCCTTGGACACGCAGTAAGCGCCCATATCGCGGTCGACCAGTGTGCCGCTGATGCTGGACACCGCGACGATCGACCCTCCCGCATTTGCGTCGACCATCACCTGGGCGACCGCGCGCATGGTCAGCCACGTCCCTGTCAGGTTCGTGTCGATGACCCGCTGCCAATCGGCAGGGGTCTGATCCAACAGCAGTCCCGACGCCCCGACTCCCGCGCACGCGACGAGCCGGTCGGGCGTCCCATAACCGGCGACGGTCTGCTCGACGGCGGCGGCCACCGACTCGGGATCACTGATGTCGCAGGCGATATCGCCACCCTTGAGATCCCACACCACGACGTCGGCGCCGGCGTTACGTAGCCGCTCGGAGACCGCGCGGCCGATCCCGGAACCCCCGCCGGTGACGACGGCGATCACCGTGCCGGTCCGATCAGCTCGACGCGCACCCCGTCGGGCGCGGTGATCACCGCCATCGCAACGGTTTTGCCGCCGGGTGCGGGCATCTCGATGCGGCGCGCCCCGTCGTCGAAGCCGAGGCCGGCCAGCGCCGCGAGCGTCGTGTCGACATCGCGCTCCAGTGACAGCAGGAAGAAGCCGAATGCCGGCGCGTCAGGCGGTGGTGGCGCGCCGCTGGTTTCATCGAACTGCACCAGCTCGACGATCCCGGAGTCGGGCGTGGCCGGGTCGCCGAGAAACACCGACCGCAGCCGATCGCTGCGGGCGTTGAACAGCGTCGGCCAGTCGCCGGTGAAGGTGTGGTCGAAGAGCTGGCTGAGGCCGAGGCCGTCGCACCAGAACCGAATCGATCGCTCGACGTCGGAGGTGACTATCGCGGTGTGGTGGATTCCCGGCATGTGGTTGCCTCCATCTGATCGAACGCGTCGAGTCCGACCTCGGCCAGCATTGCCACGAATGTCGTTCCGCTGTATGGGAACTGGGTGACGACCTTGCCGTTCGGGTGTCGGTAGTAGTTGTTGCAGTTGGCCAGCCATACGGTGCCCTGCATCGCCTGCTGGATCTCGGCGTTGTAGGCGTCGTGGACGTCGCGCTTGACGTCGACGGCCTGAACGCGTCGTCGAACCATCTCGTCGAGGGTGCGACGGACGAATTCGGCCTGCGCCTCGAGGATGTAGATGATCGAGGTGACGCCGTTGGTGTTGGGGCCGTACAGCGTGAACAGGTTGGGGTAGCCCGGCACGACGGTGCCCAGATACGCCTCGGCGCCGTCGCGCCACTCGTCGCGCAGTCGGCGGCCTCGGGTGCCGTAGACGTCGAGGCTGCGCAGATAGTCGGCGGCGTGGAAGCCGGTGCCGTAGATGACGGTGTCGACCTCGTGTTCGGCACCGTCGGCGGTGCGCAGCCCACGTTCGGTGAACTCCACGATCGGCGACGTCTCCAGACGCACGTTCGGCCGCGCGAACGTCGGAAACCACGTGCGGGACTGCAACGGCCGCTTGCACCCGACCGGATAGGACGGCGTCAGCTTCGCCCGCAGTTCGGGATCGGCCACCTTGCGCGTGAGGTATTCGCGCGCCATGTCGGTCAGGCCCTTGGTCATTTCGGAGTCGACCCGGAAGTTGGCCGCCTCGTAGGCCTCGAACGCGGTGTCGCGCACCTTCAGCGCCTCTTCGGGATCACGCTCGAAGAGTTCGTGCTGTTCGGGGGTGAAGGGTTCGTCGTAGCGCGGGCTCACCCAGATCGGCGTCCGCTGGAACACCGTCAGATGTGCGGTGTGGGCAGCGATCTCAGGCACGTACTGAACGGCGCTTGCGCCCGTACCAATCGATGCGACCCGCTCCCCCGCAGTCGATTTCGAGTGATCCCAGTTCGAGGAATGGAAGGTGCGACCGCGAAAACGGTTGGCGCCGGGGACCTCCGGAATGTTCGGCACGTCGAGCATCCCGACGGCGGTGACGACGGCGTCGAACTGATGCGTCGAGCCGTCGTCGGTCTCCAGCGTCCAACGGTGGTCAGTATCCGACCACCGCAAGGTACTGACGCGCGTCCCGGGGACGAGGTGGTTGCCGAGTCGGTGGTCGGCGGCGACGTTCTCGAGGTAGGTCAGGATTTCGGGCTGGTTGGCGAAGGTTTTGCTCCAGCGCGGGTTGAGCGCGAACGAGTAGGAGTAGAAGTGCGACGGCACGTCGCAGGCGGCACCGGGATAGGTGTTGTTGCACCAGGTGCCGCCGAAGCCGTCGTTGCGGTCGAAGATCGTGAAGTCGTAGCCGCCGGCAGCCAGCTGGATCCCCATTGCGATACCGCCGGGACCAGCGCCGATGACCGCGACCCTCGGCTTATCACCCGCTATCTTTGCAATCATTACATTTATAGCGTAATACGTAACGGCGCGAGTCTTGGCCGATTGACGCTGCCTCAGCCTCCCGTTCGACCGGTTATCCGTACCACCGCGAGGCCTTAAAGATCGCCTAATGGGCGATGGC
>DATJIX010000307.1:0-5295 GCA_035492865.1 Mycobacterium sp.
CCGCTGACTCCGAGATGGGGAGGTCGGCGGCCGCCGCGGCGATGGACCCCCGCTCGGCGACGGCGACGAAGTACTCCATCTGACGCAATGTCATGCGCACAAAACCAACTTTAACTGAGGAAATTCCCTCGAATCATGTATTTGACGCAGGAAAGGAGCTGGGAGAACAGTGGGAATCGAGGCGGGCGGCCCAATTACCGCCCATTCGGCACGCAGGATGAGGACGACGGAGACGGGAGCCCGAGATGTCAGAAACCAGTCGCGTTGCTCTGGTGACAGGAGCCAGCCGGGGTATCGGTGCGGCGACCGCGCGCGTCCTGGCGGAGCGGGGATTCCGGGTTGTCGTCAACTACCGCTCCAGCGTCGCTGAAGCCGACGAGGTGGTCGCGGCCGTGACCGCCGCGGGTGGCGAGGCCATCGCGATTCGGGCCGACGTCACGGAGCCGGCGGATGTGGCCGCAATGATGGGCGAAGTCGAACAGCGGTGGGGCCGCGTCGATGTGGTGGTGCACAACGCGTTGATCCCTTTCAAGGTGACCTCGTTCGCCGATCTGAGCTGGGAGCAGCTCGGCGGCAAACTGGACCGCGAACTGCATGCTGCATTCTTGATCACCAAAGCCGTTGTACCGGGGATGATTTCCCGAGACTATGGTCGGCTGGTCTTCCTGAGCACTGGGCTGTCTCGCCGCCCCCGCGAAGGGATGATCGCGTTGGGCACCGCCAAGGCGGCACTGGACCAGTTCGTGCGGTACATCGCACTCGAGCTGGCGCCGAACGGCATCACCGCCAATCTCGTCGCGCCGGCCACGGTCGACGAAACGAAGGTCACCGAGCAGTTGACGACCGACCAGCTAGGACACCTCGGCGCCACCAATCCCATGGGACGCCTGGTGCGTCCCGACGAGGTGGCCCGCACTGTCGCCTTCTTGGCGAGCGAGGAGTCCGGTTTCACCACCGGCCACTACCTGCCGGTCAACGGCGGCCTCTCGATGGATTGAAAGTCGCTTTCAGCGAAGGAGTTTGGCTATGCACACCATCGACCTGACGTATGTCGGGCACGGTTATCACGAGGAACTGGTCGCCTATCTCGCCGACCAGGAGGGCTACTACGAGGACGAAGGCGTCCACGTCGCGATCCGCGATGGAGTCGGCTGGGAAACCGAACGGGTGCGCCGCGGCGCGACGATCGGCCTTGGGCGCGCCCTGTTGTCGCGACTGACTCACGGCATCGACTGGACGATGCTCAGCGTCAACACCCATCGTCCGCTGTTCTGGTTTCTGGGGTCCGCCGATGTGACATCGATGGAGGATCTCCGCGGCCGTCGGCTGGCAGTCCACGCGCCACACACCGCCCCCGGCTGTTTCGCCAGGATCGTCCTTCGCAAGCACGGCCTCGACCCCGACCGCGACGTCGAATGTCTGACCCGGATTCCTGGCGATTACCAGATGGACCTGCGTCGACTTCGGGACGGCTCCATCGATGCCGCCTACGTCGGCAGTACGTTGTCCCCGGAACAGGTTGCCGCGGAGGAGGGCTTCCATCTGCTGGCATGGGTCGGGGATCACTTCCAGATCCCGACCGTGGGTGTCGCCGTCGACCCAGCCCACATCCCGCTCGACGATCCCGCGCTGCAGGCGTTGGTTCGCGCCAATGAGCGGGCGTTGCATACGATCGCCGAGAAGCCAGCTCTCGCAGTGGATTACCTCGCCTCGTTCCTCAACCGGCTGACGCGCGATGAAGTGCAGCAACACTTCGAGCGCTACATCGCCCCGTACTTCACCCCCGATGGAAGGGCGGACCTCACCATCGCGCAGCAGGCGATCGACGCGGTCGCAACCGAACTCGGCGTCGCGCCTCTGGCGGCCGCGGAGATCTATCGGTCGCTCGGCACCTGAATGAATCCCGGTTCTCCCGCGTCGACAACCGAGTTGAACCTGCGGCGAGTCTGGAGGCGCTCGCTGATCTCGCGTATCGCACTCGCGGGAAGCGCCGAGACATCGACGTTCTCGGCTATCCGACCGGCGTTGACCGATGACGTCAGAACCGCGGTGCCGCGCTGAATACCCCACGCCAGCAGCACCTGGGCGGGAGTCTTGCCGAAGCGCTGAGCCATTTCGACAATGATCGGGTCGTCGAGTAGCCGCGGCTCCAGCGCATGCCCCAGCGGCGCGAACGCCAACAGGATGATGCCTTCGCGTTCGCACAACTCGTGAAGTTCCCACTGCGGGTGGTAGGGGTGCGACTCGACCTCGACGACCGCCGGCTTGATCCTGGCGGAGTCGATGATCCTGCGGGTGCCTTCGACGCCGATGTCGGAAAGCCCTATCGCCCGCGAAAGCCCCTCATCGACAAGGGCTTCCATCGCGGCCCAGGTTTCCTCAAGGGTGACGCCATCGTCGTAGACGACGGCTCCGTGTTCATCACGGGGGTCCTGGTCGTCGCCGGGCTTGAACGCGAACGGGGTGTGCATCAGATAGAGGTCGACCGCGTCGAGCCCCAGTCTGTTCAGACTGGCCTGCAGCGCAGGCTTCACCCGCTCGGGTCGATGGTTGTTGTTCCACAGCTTTGTCGTCACGAACAGGTCCTCACGGCGGACCGTCCCTGCGGCGAAGAGCTCCTTGAGTGCAAGGCCCACCTCGTCTTCGTTGCGGTACCGCTCGGCACAGTCGAGGTGTCTGAACCCGACCTCGACCGCGGCAATGGTGGCATTACGGGTCTCTTTGCTGTCGGAAACCAGCGTGCCAAACCCGAGGGCTGGCATCTCACCGTCACCGTTGTTCAAGGAAATTCTGTGCTGCCTGGGGTCTTCAATCGTTGCCATGTCGGTCAAACTCCTTACTGGTAGTTGCTTTTCGGTCAAACCCGCTTGAGTTGGGTAACTGCCTCGGCGGTGGTCCACACGGCACTGGCGAGGAATCGGAAGTTCACCAGCGCAGCGAGGTAGCCGTCGCCTTCTGGCAGTCGAGGGCCTGCCGTGGCGTCCTTGACGACAGCGACTTCGAAGCCCTGCTCGACGAGTTCGCGCATGTGGCCTTCGACGCACAGGTTTGCGGCCATCCCCGCCAGGATGACCTGGTTCACGCCGCGCTTGCGCAACTGGAGGACGAGATCGTTGGACTCGGGTCCGACGATCTTGTGCGGGGAGGCGATCACGGTTCGCCCGTCGTGGATGTGGTGCTGGTAGGCGGGCAGGAAGTCGGCGCCGGAGCCGGCAAACCCGTCGGTCGTATAGGCGCCCAGACGCCCGAACATGCCTACCGCGCTCATGAATTGCTCGAGCGGATCACCGAACCGCCATTGCTTGTCGGTCGGATAGAAGTAGTGGGGCGACACCGCGACGGTGATTTCCGCGAGCTTCGCGGCGTCGAGGAGTTCGCCGATGTGAGCAACGGTGTCGTTCTCGCGGATGCTGTCACCAAACACCGGCCACGACACACCCTCGGGGCTGAGGAAGTCGATCTGCGGATCGGTGATGACGAGTGCGGCGTGCTCGAGATCGAGCACAAATCCGGAAGCCGGAAGCGCCGGGTCCTGCGGATCGTCGTAGAGCGTCGGGTCGGTCATGAGTTCACAATAGATGACCAGTCGTCTATTAATCAACGCACACGGGTGTGATGTGGGCGACCATGACCGGTCAGTGCAGAAGTGCGGGGACGGTGACCGCTTCGAACCGGTCATACGGGTTGCGGCTGCGGGTCACCTTCCCGCGAAGTGCCGCGCCCTCCCACGCCTCGATCAACGAGGAGGCGAGCTCCGCTGCGTCGAGGTCGCCTCGAATGTCGCCCGCGCGACCCTGGCCGGAGCGCACACACGCGGTGACCGCATCATCCCAGCGCTCGAGGATTCTCCTGAGTTCGGCACGCACCGGTTCACTGGAACCACCGAGCTCGAGCGACAGATTGCCGACCAGGCAGCCCAACACAAAATTGCCGGCCTCGTGTTCATTCGCAAGCGCATGGAAGAACCGGGTGATTCGCTCCTGCGGAGGCCCGTCTCCCTCAAGGATCGGCACAAGCCGCGTTTCGATATCGGCCCAGTAATGTTCGAGGATCGCTGCGCCGAACGCCTCCTTACTCGGGAAGTACGCGTAGAACGACCCTTTCGGCACGCCCGCCGCGTCAGTGATGTCCTTGACTCCGCTCGCGGCGAACCCACGCGCATGCACCAAGTCGAGCCCCGACGCAAGCAGCCGGCGACGCACCTCTGGATTCGGCGGGCGTGGCATGGCTCTATATTAGCCGACCGGTCACTTATTAGCGGTTCACTGCGGGTGGCCGGCCAAATAATCCTCGACCGGGATCGGCGATGTAGACGCGTAGCCGATGGGTAGCAGGACGTCGCCGGCCGTCGTGCGGTAGTAGACGTCCCATCGGTAGTAGCCGGCGAACGCGGCGGGATCAGCCGCCAGCACGGCGGCGTAGTCATTGACCGCGCGCACGTATCGGTCGGCGTTGTTGTACCGGAAGATGGCCGAATCACGGTCATTCGCAAAGTTATTGGCGGCAAGGTAGCGCCCCGCCGCCATGATGCTGTCCCGAGGCGAGTAAATGTCGCCGCCATCGCCGTAGGCGGCGAATGTGTTCGGCAGGAACTGCATTGGGCCTTGCGCACCGGCCGTGCTGTCGCCTTTGATGCTGCCGAACCGGCTCTCGACCAGGTTGATCGCCGCCAGGTAATTCCAGCCGACGCCGGTGGCCGCCTCCGCTTCGCGGTAGTAGGTCATCAACTCGTCGGCCGGAGCCGGCGCCAGAATCTGCCACGCAGGGACGGTGTCTTTCACTTCCGTCATCGGGTACAGCTGGCGTCGAGCATCCACGTTGAGGTCGTAGGTCTGCAACAGCGACGGCGGGATTCGCGGCCGGACGATCGCATCCCAGTCGGTGTGGCGCCCGATGGCGCGGTACGCCGCCTGCTGACGACGGGCGGCGGCCGTCAATGCAGGCTCGGGTGTCGACGGGTCCCGCAACGCCTGCTCGTCAGCGATCAGATCGTCGGCCACCTGCGCCGGATCCGACGAGATCGCGGGCTGCGCCCCTGTGGCGGTGGCCGCAGGTGCAGTCGTCTGATCCATCGGGCGAACCGGGACGTTCGCGGGCGCAGCCGTCGTCGTTGCCGATGGCGGCGTCGACGGCGTGCCCTGGCTGCAGCCGGCGAGCGCAACCATGCTCACCGTCAGCACCACCGCTGCGCGCCGCGCGCGACTTGTCATGCCACCAATCATGCAACGCTTGCGGCATCGCATACGGCTGCGGCCGCACCCAACTCGCCCTCGCCGCACGTTACGGTCGGGGCCG
>DATJIX010000308.1:0-8126 GCA_035492865.1 Mycobacterium sp.
GCACACCGTCGGCAACCTGTCGAACTTGGGCCAAACCCTGCTCGCGAATCCCGCGCCGATTCTGCAGCAGATCCTGAAGAACCAGTTCGCGACCGCCACCGACCTTCTAGCCGCGCTCTCGCAGTCGGGCAGCCAACTCGTCAATGGCATCGTCACAACGGTTCCCCAACAGGTGGAGGAGGCGCTCGCCAATCTCGCCGCAGGCAACATCGTCGGTGTCGGCCAAAACGTGGTGAACCTCATCACGCAGCCGGTGCTGCTGCCTTTCCTTACTTTGTTGTCGGGCATCCAGCCGCTCATCGAGAAGCCGATCGCCAATCTGCTGGCGGTGACGCAACAATTCACGACGATCGTCGCGTTGAGCGGGATTGGCGTGCTGGAGCCAGTGGTGAGCACCATCAATGCCACTGCCCAAGCAATCCAGAACGTGGTCGACGCCGGCCTTTCGCTGAATCCGGTCGGCCTGGTGAGCTCCATCGTCGCGGCACCGGCCATCATCGCCGATGGGTTGCTCAACGGCTTCGGATTCGACGGGGGCGTGCTCACCCCAGGGCTCGGTCTCGTAGGCGCCCTGGAGGCGATTCGCAACACCATCGCCCAGGCGCTCGGCGCCCCGGCGCCGACCGTCGCGGCGAAGACCGCCGCGGTGAATGAAGTACCGGCGGCGAGCGCCAAGACCGTGACGCTCTCGACCACCTCGACCGCATCGGATAGCGCGGATGCGACGAGCAAGACGGATGCGACGACGAAGTCGGGCACCAAGTCCGCGACGTCGGGCAAGGATGCCGGTTCGGCCGCAGCAGGCGATTCGACCGACAGCGCCGCCAACGGCGGTTCCTCAACCGAGACAAAGGATTCCGGTACCACGGGCACCACGGAATCCAACTCGGGCACGGACACCGCAACCAAGGGTGACACCACATCCAAGGGTGACACCACGTCCAAGGGCGACACCGCCGGCAAGGACGACACGTCCGGCGCCAAGGGATCCGACTCGGATGCGGGTTCGGCCTCCAGCACGAAGGGCGACAGCACCACGAAGTCGGGGGCGAAGAAGGACTCCGGCGCCGGCGAGAAGGCAGGCACGGCGAAGGCAGATAAGAAGTAGTCAGCCGGATATCCGATCGGCCCCCTCTGCTGGCGGAGGGGGCCGATTCCGTGGCATCCATCCTCAGTGTCCGCTCAGGAGGCACCGGGATAATCCCCATCTGTTATGAGTCGACCGGCCGTTTCGGGATTCGATACCGAGCCCATACCGCGGGTGGCCGGCCCGCGACATCGGCTTCCGCAGCCCCGAAGCCGACGCCGGGCCCGCGCCGCCGGTCGGGTGCTGGGCGCATTGGCCGCCGTCGCCGTGCTGGCGGTGACGGCGGTGGGCTGGGCCGGCTACCGCAATCTGTCCGGCGGCATCACCACGTCGCAGGCGCTCGTCGGTGGCCCCGCGTCGGTGGGCGGCGCGCAGAACATCCTGATCATGGGATTGGACAGTCGGCTCGACCAACACGGCCAGCCGCTGCCCAAGGACATCTACGACGCACTGCATGCTGGCGACGAAACGGTCGGCGGCTACAACGCCAACGTGTTGATCGTCTTGCACCTGCCTGGCGGCGGCGGCCCCGTCAGTGCGGTATCGGTGCCGCGCGACGACTACGTCGATCTGCCCGGCTGCCCCAGCGGGGTATGCAAGGGCAAGATCAAGCAGGCGTACGGACTGGCGTATCAGCAGAAGATGGACTCGTTGAGCGAGGACACCTCCCAGTCCTCTCGCGAGCAGACGGCGCGCGAAGCGGGCCGCAAGGCCGAGCTCGACACGGTGCGCCGGGTCTTGGGCGTGCCGATCGATCACTTCATCGAAGTCACGCTCGGTGCGTTCTTTCAGATCGCGCAGGTCGTCCAGCCGATCACGGTCTGCCTCAACGACGACACCTCAGACAGCTACTCCGGTGCGGACTTTCACCGCGGCGTGCAGCAGATCGACGCCGCGCAGGCGATGGCGTTCGTGCGGCAGCGCCGCGACGAGAACGACCAGATGTTCACCGATATGGACCGCACCCGGCGCCAACAGGCATTCATCGTGTCCCTGGTGACCGCGCTGCGCCACGGCGGAGCGTTGTCCAATCCCGCCGACCTACGCAACCTGCTGCAGGTGGCCCAGCAGAACATCGCCGTGGACGACGGATTCGACCTCGCCCGCTTCGTCGACCAGGCCGCAGCCCTGACCGACAGCTCCCTGACGCTGTACACGCTGCCGATCAGCGAATTCGGCCAGGATCCACGGGGCGAGGACGTCAATATCGTTGACGTGCAAGGCATCCGGGCGATCGTGCACAATCTGTTCACCGACGGATCGACGCCCGATACTGCCACCCCAACGCAATCCCCTTCTGTCCCAACGACACTCGATGTCGTCAACGCGACGAACCATGACGGTCTCGGGTCGGCCATCGAGCAGGCGTTCGGCGCTGACGGGCTGATCGCCGGAAAGGTCTCGACCGGGGACAGCCTTGCCGATACCAGCACCATCGCCTACGGAGTCGGCGCCGCCGACGCCGCGCGGATGTTGGCCGACCGGCTTCAACTCAACGCCACCGCATCGGACACCGTCGCCCCCGACACGGTGCAGTTGACCATCGGCGCCGACTTCCCCG
The DNA here is from genome assembly GCA_035492865.1 of Mycobacterium sp. Classification (GTDB taxonomy): domain Bacteria; phylum Actinomycetota; class Actinomycetes; order Mycobacteriales; family Mycobacteriaceae; genus Mycobacterium. The sequence continues at coordinate 2,649 of DATJIX010000308.1, forward strand.
CCGATCAATACACGGCAGGCAGCACTGCGACCACCCCAGCGACGCCGGTCACCACCGTCGATGCGACGGCCAGCGGGACGCAGGCCCCCGCGCCGACGGATCTCACCGAGATGGCAGGAAAGAACACTCCGTGCGTGAAGTGATCACTGCTTGGTCTTGATCCACTTCCCGGCGTCGCCGACGATGCCTACCGGCACGGCGCCGGAGAGGCTGACGTTCTGCACGCTCGGCCCTGCCGCGACGATCGTGGTGTCCTGCAGGATCGGCAGCACAGTCGACATGTTCCACAGTCGGGGTTCGACGGCGTTGATGACCTCACCGATGTCCTCCGTGCCGTCGAGCGCCGCGTCGATCTTCGGCTGAATGCTGCGGTCGCAGATGCCGGTGATATTGCTCGGCGCCTGCACGAGCTGACCGGATTCCGGCGCCGGGCTGGGGGTGGTCTGCGTGGCCGTTGTCGCAGTCGCGGTGGTGGATCGCGGCGGCGAATTGCTTGCTGTCGGCGACTGCGACGACGACGTCGACGACGCCGTCGTGCCCGGCGTCGTGGTCGAGACCGCTGTCGCTTCCAGGGCCGGGCAGCCGTACCGCGACGCCAGCGACGTCGCGAGGTCACCGCCGGCCTGATGCCAGCCGACAACGGCGTCGACCCGGTTGTTGATCAGCGCATCGCCGTACAGCGCCACCGGATCCAGCGCCGACACCGACGCCGCGATCCCGACGTTGCGCAGTTGGTCGGCGGCCGTGTTGGCGACCGCGACCGCGGTCGGGTCGTTGGCCGCCACCCCGAGCACCAGCGTCAGCGGCACGCCGTCCTTGGTGATGCGCCCGCGGTTGTTCTCCGGCGTCGGCGTCCCCGGCGTCGTCGGCGTCGTGGTCTCGACCGGCTCCACCTGGTAGCCGGCGCCGGCCAACAGCGCGAGCGCCGCCTCCTTCGTCATCGCCGGCGGTGCGGTCGGCACGTACCCCGGGTCGGACGGGGACCGCACCTGAGCCTGCGCCAGGGTGACCGTGTTGTCGTCGCCTGCGCCCACCGATGCGAGCAGGTCGACATCGAGCAGGCCCAGAATCGCCTTGCGCACTTGGGAATCCGTGAGCGCGGGCTGCTGGGCCCGCAGCGTCAGCTGCATGACCCGTGGGGTGACGATGCGCGCGGTCCGGACGTCGGGAATCGCCGACAGCTGCGCGAACGCCGCCGCACCGCCGTGCACCTGGGCGACCTGGGTGTCGCCGTTGCGGATCGAGTCGGCCAGCGCGGCCGACGAGCCAGCGCGGCGGAACAACACCTGGTCGGGTTTGGCGGGCGCGCTCCAGTACCGGTCGTTGCGGGCCAGCAGGATCTCGTCGCGCTGCGGGTCGATGCTCTCCACCCGGAACTGTCCGCCGGTGACCGGAAGCGCGCGCGCCAGTCCGGCCGCGAATCCGCCGGGCACGTCCTTGACGATGTGGGCAGGCAGGATGTTGTTGAACAGCTCGCGCCACGCGGGGTAGGGCTGCGAGAACGTCACCACCGCCGTCTTGCCGCCCTCGATGGATTGCACTCCGGTGATCAGGTCGTAGCCGGCCGGATCGACGACGCCGGGTTGGCTGACCATCTGGCGCCACAGGTACCAGTAGTCGTCGGCCGCGATCGGGGCGTTGTCCGTCCACGACGCCTCGGGACGGATCTTGTAGGTGACGGTGAACGGGTTTTCGCTGGTGACCTCCGCCGATTCCAGCAGCGTGGTGTCGAGCTCCCAGCGAGATCCGGTGGGCGAGTTGGGATCCGGCACCGGCCGAAACGAACTCGGCAGCACCAGCGAGCCGATCGAGGCGTTCACCGGCGACTGGTCGGAGAGCAGGTGCGGATTGAAGCCGGGGCCGATCGAGTCGATGGCCATGATGATCTGTGTGGCCTTCATCGGAGGCGGCGGCGTCGCCTCAGACGTGTCGGTGCTCTGCGGCGCGGGCGGTGGACTCACGGTGCAACCCGACACCACCATCATCAGCGCGGATAGCGCTACGACAATGCGTGGGGGGCCCGGCACGTCACACAGGCTATCGGCAGCGATTAAGAGCGGGCCTTGGCCCGAGCCTTTGCCCGGGCACGCAGACTGGCGGTGAGTTCGACCTTGCGGACGCGGACGACCTCCGGGGTCACCTCGACGCACTCGTCCTCCGCGCAGAATTCCATGGCCTGCTCGAGGTCGAGTTCCAGCGGTCGGGCCAGCGTCTCCATCACGTCGGCCGTCGAGCTGCGCATGTTGGTCAGCTTCTTCTCGCGGGTGACATTGACGTCGAGGTCCTCGGCCCGCGGGTTGATGCCGACGACCTGGCCCTCGTACGTGTCCTCGCCCGGCTCGACGAAGAACTGGCCGCGGTCGGCCAGCTGGATCATCGCGAACGGCGTGATCGACCCCGACCGGTCCGACACCAGCGAGCCGGTGTGCCTGGCGCGGATCTCGCCCGCCCACGGCCGGTAGCCGTCGAACACCGCGTTCGCGATGCCCGTGCCGCGCGTCAGCGTCAGGAAGTCGGTGCGGAAGCCGATCAGGCCCCGGCTGGGCACGATGAAGTCCATCCGGACCCATCCCGCGGCGTGGTTGGTCATCTCCTCCATGCGGCCCTTGCGGGCGGCCATCAGCTGTGTGATCGCGCCGACGAACTCATCGGGGCAGTCGATCGTCATCGCCTCGAACGGCTCGTGCAGCTTGCCGTCGATCGTCTGGGTGACCACCTGTGGCTTACCGACAGTCAGCTCGAAGCCCTCACGCCGCATCTGTTCGACGAGCACGGCCAGCGCCAGCTCGCCGCGGCCCTGCACCTCCCAGGCGTCGGGCCGGTCGATGTCGACGACCTTGATGGACACGTTGCCGACGAGCTCGGAATCCAGCCGCGACTTGACCATCCGCGCGGTCAGCTTGTGCCCGGACACCTTGCCCGCCAGCGGCGAGGTGTTCGTGCCGATCGTCACCGAGATGGCGGGCTCGTCGACGGTGATGCGGGGCAGCGCATGCGCATGCTCGGTGTCGGCGAGCGTGTCACCGATCATGATCTCCGGGATGCCGGCCACGGCGACGATGTCGCCTGCGATGGCCTCGTCCGTGGAGGTCCGTTCCACTCCCTCGGTGACCAGTAGTTCGGTGATCTTGGCGTTGGTGATGACGGGGTGCCCGTCGACCTCACGCATCCAGGCGACCTGCTGACCCTTGCGGATGCGGCCCTTGTAGATGCGGATCAGCGCGAGGCGGCCGAGGAAGGCCGACGCGTCGAGGTTGGTCACCAGCGCCTGCAGCGGCGCCTCGGGATCGCCCTGCGGCGGCGGGATGTGCTCGAGCAGCACGTCGAAGAGCGGATCGAGATTCTCGCCATCGGGATTCTCGCCGTTGGCCGGTTCCGTGGTGCTGGCGATGCCCGCGCGGCCCGACGCGTAGAGCGTCGGCAGCCCGAGCGCCTCCTCGGCGGCCTTCTGGGCCTCCTCGTCCAGGTCCGACGCCACGTCGAGCAGCAGGTCGTGGCTCTCTGAGACGACCTCGGCGATGCGGGCGTCGGGCCGGTCGGTCTTGTTCACGACCAGGATGACGGGCAAGTGTGCGGCGAGCGCCTTGCGCAGCACGAACCGGGTCTGCGGCAACGGCCCCTCCGAGGCGTCGACCAGCAGAAGCACGCCGTCGACCATCGAAAGCCCGCGCTCGACCTCGCCGCCGAAGTCGGCGTGCCCCGGAGTGTCGATGACGTTGATGACGGTCACCGAGCCGTCGGCGTTCTTCCGATGCACGGCGGTGTTCTTGGCCAGGATCGTGATGCCCTTTTCCTTCTCCAGGTCACCGGAGTCCATCAGGCGTTCGATCGCGTCGTCGCCGCGATGGTGCAGGGCACCCGATTGGCGCAGCATCGCGTCGACGAGGGTCGTCTTCCCATGGTCGACATGTGCCACGATCGCGACGTTCCGAAAATCCACGTGGTGATTCTCCCAGTGCGGTCGGTCAAACACGAAAACGAGAGATCCCCGTCACTCGCGCCCGATCGTCTCGACAAGTCCTCAATGCCCGCCTCAGAGCGACAAAGTGACTACACATCCGGTTCACAGCGTGCGGGCGTAGCTTCAAAATCGCCCGTCAAAAGTGGGTCGAAAGGTCGAGGCTTATGACGCTCGAAGAGATTTTCACTATCGCGGTCATCGCCGTTTTGGGGACCGCCGCGACCGCCGCTATCTACCTCGGACTGCTGAATTGGGTCGGCGCCTTCTACGTCGTCCGATGCGCCGCATGCCACCACCTGACGTTCTCGTCGTCGAACCAGTCGCGAGAGTCATGCGCGCATTGCCGTCACCCCGCGTTGATGCATCCGATCTACGCGCTGCACCATTCCGGCGCGCGAGTGGTCAACGACCGGTTGCACTACTAGGGGTAGGACAGCAATAGCATCACCCGGCCCTCGGGCGATGCTTCAGGAAAGTCGCTTTCGTCGAATCCGTAATACTCCTGCTGGTCCTCGGTGATCGTGTTGATCACCTTGCCCTGGGTGTTGACGGTGCCTGCGCCGGAGTGATTCATCATGTTGACGAAATCGGGCACGGACAGCGACTCAGCCATCAGCAGCGCCTCTCCCCCGGACGAAAGATCGACCAGCACGCCGGCTCCCGAATAGTTGTTGCCTCCGCGACCCGTCCCGCGTGGCGCCCAATACACCGCATCGGATTTGAGCGTTCCTTGGATGCGTCGGTACTCACCGGCGTAAGACGTGTCGTCGACCGTGACGACCGGGAGCGCGGCGATGGTGCGTTTCTCCTGAAACCACATCCAGCCCAGCGGTATCCCGACGATCGCATAGATCATGACCATCAGCATCAACACGGGTTTCCATGCGATTTCCCATCCCAGCCTGCGCTGCGACATTCCCTTTTCTGTCGCCTGGTTGTCGACCTGTCGGCGGCCGAATCGTAAGACATACCAAGCCAATAGGCGGGCAACGGCCATCACCGCCAAGATGATCAGTCCGACGATTCCAGCGACCCGCCAGTAGAACGTGCTGTCACCGTTGTTGAGCGTCATCAAATACATGGCCGCCGGTATCGGCGCGGTGAGAAGCAACAGCAGCGAGTAGGACGGGTGACTGGTCAGATAGTCGTAGCTTGTCGTCCACTGTCGATTGGCGCCGTAGATCGTCACCGAGCCGACGTCGGCGTGCACCACAGGGGTCCACGACCCGCGCACGACGCGCGGCCGGATGAGGCTGCGGAAGAAGAAGAACCCGCAAATCAACGACACCACGAGCGCACCCCAGAACACGCCGGGCAGCGACTCCCCGGTGCCGGGCACGCCGAACGCGCCGCGAATGTCGATGCACTTGGCGATGAAGAACATCAGCGGCACGGCGAAGAACAGCTCGATGAGCCAAATCTGGATCAGTTGCGGAATCCGGGATCCGATCCGGTCGAACGCCAGCACACCACGCCAGATGAACTGCAGCACACGCATGGATGGGAAGAATAATGTG
>DATJIX010000309.1:0-23783 GCA_035492865.1 Mycobacterium sp.
CCGCGCGGTGGTCGATCAGTTGTCGACCATTGACGCGTTCCGCACGTCGCTGCCGTTGGGACGTGACCCGTCCGATCGGGATGAGATCACCGCTACGGTAACCAAAGTGATGGCGGAGATGGTCGATGCATTGCGGGATGACCCGGTCATGCTCAGCGACACCGCCGCCTCACAATTGATGCGACAACATGCCGAGCGCACACGGCCGGTCTCCGTTCGTCCGCTCGCCGCGCTCGAGGCCTCGCAATCCGCCGCCACCACGACGGTTGTGTGGCGCCACGGTCTGGTCGCCGCCATCGATTGTTCGGATGGCCGTGTGGTGCTCCGCCTGCCCGACAAGGTGATGTCGTTTCCGATGGCGTGTGCGGACGCCGTGGCGTCGCTTCACCACGGGCGTGCAGCCAACGCGGCGACGTTACCGGGCCTCGACCGCGCCGACGCGACGGTGCTCATCCGCAGGCTCCTGCGGGAGGCCGTGGTCGTGCCAGCCGACGGATGACCGCCACCAAACGAGCGCCGTGCAGCGACCAATCGCTGGCCCGCAACGATCCGATGTACGGGACGGCGTCCGCAGGGACCTCCTGGGTGTTGCTCGAATTGGCTGGCGGCTGGGGACATTCGGCCTTTCTGCATTCCCCCGCGATCATCGATCCCGAACTAGGGCGCGCCATCGTCCATCGTTTCGAACGGGCCAAGATGCGGATCGCGGCGATACGCAGGCACGGCCGGCGGCCGGCCACGCCACGATGGCGGTGGTTCGTCGCACATGCCGAAATCGGCAACGAGGCGCTGTACTCCGGAGAGGTGGAGGATCCACGCGAGTATCTCGACCTCGCGGTCGACGGAACCGATGGCTCGCTGTCCACTGATCCACTGGTGGCGGTCTGCGCGCACGGCAGGCACGACCAGTGTTGCGCGGTCCGCGGCCGCAGCGCATGCAAGGTGATTGCGGCGGAGTACCCCGACTTCACCTGGGAATGCTCACATCTGGGCGGCGATCGCTTCGCGGCCACCATGCTCGTACTGCCGGACGGACTGTGTTACGGGCGGGTGGATTCGGCGGATTCAGCGGAGCTGGTGCGTCTTTATCTCGAGGGGCGGCTTGACAACCGGTTCCTCCGCGGACGCACCTCGTTACCGCATGCTGTGCAAGCCGCCCAATACTTCGCGCGCGAAGCGTATGGCGACGACCGCATCGCGAGCCTGTCACCTCTCGACGTTCACAAGGAGGAGGGCAGAATTCGCGTGGTGCTCAGCGGCGACTCGGGGCCGATCGAGGTCTTGCTTCACGAAGAAATGTCGGAGCCTCTGCTGTCGCAATGCGACGCCAAGGTGTCCGGCAGCGTTCGAACCTTCACCTTGGCCGCCATCGCGTCGGTGTGACTACGACGTGATGACCGTATACAGATCGGCGATCAGATCGTCCCGCACAACCGCGACATCGAATCCGGTCGCCACGGGTTCGCCACCTTCCGGCCCGAGCTGCCACGCCAAGTACCCCAGTCCAAGGGTCTGGTAGACCGGGCCTGCCTTGGTGAACACCAGTCCCTCCATTTGCGATTGCAGCGTTGCGGCCTTGGTCTCCAAGGCCTCTCGGCCGACGGTGATCCCCTCGTCGTCGGTCCAACGGACATCCACGGCGTAGGTGGCTGCGATCGCCGTCGCGCGCCGCTGGGCGTCGCGTTCGTTGAACACCCCGAACAAGTTCGCTTCCATCAGGCGCTTGATGGTGTCGGTCATGGTGAGTCCTCTCTTCGACAGTCTGTTTCAACGCAAACCAAAACGTGACATGTCACGTAATTGTTCCCCAGTCTGTTCACAGGTTCGCCGATTTTGGGATCGGTATCCAACCGGCCGCTTTTTACTGTGCGCATGAAACTCAAGCGGCTCTCCGACCGTGAGCTGTTCATGAACCAGCAGGCCGCGATGATCACGGCGTCGGTGCTGTCCCAGCCCGTCGAGGCGGCCACTCGATGCGAACAGATATCGACCAAAGCGACAAAGATGTACGCCGCCGGCGGGGGCGATATGCGTTGGAAGAGCGTCCCGAACGGCACTGGACTGCCGAAGAGCTTCATCCTTGCCGTCACCCGGACACACGTTTACGCGCTCGAGGACAAGCAACACCGCGGCCAACTGGTTCCCGGGCTGGTACTCAAGGCCTGGGACCGCACGGGATTCAGGGTGCAACCCGGCCGCGACGCCATGTTGGCAGCGGCCGGGATGCCCGACGACCGGCAGAGCCTGATTCTGTTTCTTCCCATCGACGCCGACAGCGGCCCAATGGCGCAACAGATCGCTCACCAGCGCGAAGCGGCCGGTCAACGCACACCCGGCCTACCCCACGGGTTCGTGGTTGGCAGGGATGCGGCGAGCCAGCGAGTGGTCGCGGCGCTTGTCGCATCTTCCCCCGCCGTCGGTGGCATCACGATCAACGGTCAAACCATCCAGCAGATGGCACCGCCGCCGTCGACGACGGCCCAGCGCTTGCAGGAGTTGGAGACACTGCGCGCCACCGGCGTGATCACCGATGACGAATACGCCCGCAAGCGGGCGCAGATCATCTCCGAGATCTGACCGCTAGATCTTGAACCGGCCTGCAAACCCGCGCAACGGTAGATCGGCGCTGGTGAGCAGTCCCGGTGGGGCGGCAACGACCGACCGGATGGCATGCAGGGCAGGCATTCCCGTCACAGTCATGCCGATCGAGGCGAAGTTCGCCGGATCCGACAGATCCACACCTGGCTTCGGGAAGATCATGTGCTTGTTGTACACGCAGGGATCGCCCTTGATCTGAGTGATGTAGCAGCCCTTGATATCCCAGCTCGGATCGGTGTGCGGTGTCATCTGCCACTCCAGGTGGGTCTCCACCCGTGGCACGCCGTCGACCATGCCCTGATACTTGATGTAGTTGCCGCCGAGCGAGCCCTTCGGCAGCACATACCAGCCCAGATCGACGTCTTTGGTGCATGCGCCGAGCTCGTAGCTGAACTTGACCTCGTCGAGCTTGAGGTCGAAACAATCGGCCATCATCAGCACGCTGTCGGCGAAGACCCGGGTGTACTTCTCCAGCTTGCCTGGGATGCTCGGATCATCAACGGGCAGACCGTATCCCACCTCGATCCAGGTGTCCTTGCTGTGGTGGCACGACACGTCGACGGACTCGATTGTGGTGACGTTCTCGATCTCGGCGACGTCCGCGGAGCACACGACACCGAGGATCTGGTTGACGCCGGGGTTCATGCCGGTGCCGTAGAACGACGAAGAGCCCTTCGCGCACGCCTCGGCCAACAGCTGGCTGACGGGCTTGCCCGACGGGTGCGGGTGGTTGGCGTCGCGGTGCCAGCCGGTTATCCAGTCGGCCGTGGTGACGACGTCGATACCGGCCTCGAGCACCTTCACGTAAAGGTCTTCGTCGGGGAACACCCCATGGAAGGTCAGCACATCGGGCTTGGCGGCGAGGATCTCCTCGACCGTGCCTGTGGCGATCACACCGTTGGGCTCGATGCCCGCAAGCTCGCCGGTATCCTTGCCGATCTTCTCCTGCGAGTAGCAGTGCACTCCGACCAACTCGAGTTCGGACTGTGCGCCGTAGCGCTTGATCATCTCGGACCCCACATTGCCAGTGGCGACCTGGAACACACGAATTGGCTTGTCGGACAAGATGATCAACCCTTCTGGTTAGTCGAGGCAAGGTCTGCGGCGCTGCCGCCGCGGCCATCGGGATAAAACTGCAGGGCCCATTTGCGAATCGCCGTGAAGCCTTCGTACTCAGAACTGGACAGCGCGGGCGGATCGGAATAGCGCTGGTGAGACCAGATGTGGATGTCCTGGCGGAACTGCCGGATGATCTCCTCGCCGAAGTCGGCGGCTTTCTGCGCTGCCCGCTCCGTGTCCTTGCCGGGCGTCCTGCCGATGTAGGCCATGAACCGGACGTCGGAGGTGGACTCGTCGACAGGAGTGATCGCCGAGATGGTGCGGTTGTCGATCATCCCCCAACTCTTCGTCACGGCGATACCAAGCCCGCCGTTGATCGCCTCGACCCCGCTGCGGACGTCGTCGATGGACTGTTGGTCGTCGCCCTCGAAGGTGATGGTGAAGTCGACATAGGACACCGGCCCGGCGAAGTCATGGCGAGTGAAAATCGGATTGATCGGCGTCTCGTGCACGTACTTGAAGTGGGCGAAGTCGACACCGTTCTCAAGCACATACTGCGGATGTAGTTCGTGGCCGCGCTCGATGAGCCGTTGCTGCGGGTAGTAGTCGGCGGCGCTGCTGCCGTCGCGGAAGCCGGCGAACACGTCCGGTGCGTCGAAGAACGGTTCGCGCCCCTCGATGTCGTGCCAGATGTAGATCGACTCGTTGCGCTCGACCACTGGATAGGTCCTTATCCGGCGGCCGCGGTTGGGTCGGCTCTCGTAGGGGATGCAGACATTGCGTCCCTCCTGGTTCCACTGCCAGCCGTGGAACGGACACTGGATGACCTCGCCGACCACATGGCCGCCGAAGCCGAGGTGCGCGCCGAGATGTTCGCAGTACGCGTTCATCACAGTGACCTGGCCGGCCTCGGACCGCCACGCGATCAGCTCCTCGCCGAAGTACTTCATCGCGTGCACCTCACCGACGCCGACCTCATCCGACCAGGCGACCTGGAACCAGCCCGTCGGCTTCATGGAAAGTGGCGGCTTAGCCATGTCGACAAGAATCACAGAGGCCTCTATGATTCGTCAAGTGTCGGATTCGACCACCGGGGCCCGACGGAGCAACCGTCGTGGTCAGGCAACGCGCGACGCCATGCTCGACGCGGCCCTGCGCGCCCTCGCGACCGGTGATGTCGCTGCGGCGTCCGCGAATCGCATCGCCAAGGACGCCGGCGCCACCTGGGGCGCGGTCAAGTATCAGTTCGGCGACATCGACGGTTTGTGGGCCGCAGTGTTGCGTCGCACCGCCGACCGGCGCGGGCAACTCCCTTCGCAAGCCACCCCTGACGCACCGCTGCGCGAGCGGGTCGCCGCGATCATCGATCTCCTCTTCGACGGTTTGTCGGCACCGGATTCACGCGCGATAGAGACGCTGCGCGCCGCCCTCCCCCGCGATGGCGCCGAGTTGGAGCGGCTCTACCCGCAGACGGCCGCCGAACTCCAATCATGGGGACGCAGCTGGATCGAAGCGTGCCAAGAGGCGTTCCGCGATGTCGACGTCGATCCCGAACGTGTCCGCGAGGTCGCCTCGTTCATCCCAGGCGCGATGCGCGGCCTTGCCTCGGAACGCCAACTCGGTTCCTACTACGACCTGGATCTGGCACGGCGAGGCTTGACGAACGCCATCGTGACGTACGTCCATCGATCACCGAACACCTGACGTCAGGTTTCGTCGGCCACTGAGTGATGGTCTTGTTGCCTGCCGGGCGCGTCGGGGTCGTCGTTGCGATGATCGAGCTGCTGTTGCAGGTCGCGCTGGTCCTCTGTCGCCTTGGTCGCATCTTTCGGCGTCGCGGGCGGGTCGTTGCGTTCTGTCATGTCAAGGCAGGGATGGCCCGTTCGACGGTCGATGAAACGTAGTTGGGATCGGTAGCGATCCCATGGGCAGACAGTCGATTCACAGGCAACGTCTTGTGAAAGGAAACGACCATGAACCGAATTGCGCGGTTTGCAACAACGGTGGTGGCGACGGCGGGACTCGCTCTGGCCGGTCTGGGGCTTGGTACAGGCATCGCCAACGCCGGCGGTCCGTACCAATGGTGTCCAGGTGACGAGGCCGGCGGCTACGGCGGCGGTTTCAACACGCCCGCGGATGCCCGGCCCAACTGGGACTGGACCGTCTGCCACACCTACCACTACGTGAACCCGGGCCAGGGCAACGTCTCGGCCACGGTCTGGGAAGGCGACAATCCTCCGCCGCCGTACCCGTGGCAGGCGCCCAACACGTGCTGGTCCCTGTTCATCCCCCGGCCCTGCGGTCCGAACGGTTACTGACCGCTAACGAAAGGAGGCCTCCCCCATCGCATTTGATGGAGGAGGCCCGCCTCCCGAGCTAGCGCGCTACTTGGCGTGCTTTCCGTGCTTGGCGGTGCTGGCGCTGGCGCTCTTCTCCGCGCCGCCGGACGCCGCCGTGCTCGAGGTACCCGTCTTGTCCGGGGTCGCCTCGTGGGTGGTGGTCGAATCCGTCGCGTCGCCACCCGGCTTGGTGGACTCCGAACCCGAGGTGGGCTTCGGGTCCGTCTTGTTGCCGGTGGTCACGTCGGTCCCTGTTTCGGTCGACTCCGGCTTGGTGGTCGAATCCTTTGTGGTGCTGCTGGATTCGGTGCCCGTCGACCCGGTCGACGAGTCCTTCGTCGTCGTCCCGGTGCTCTCGGGCTTCTCCGCGGGCGCCTGCGCGGCGGCAGCGGAGGTGTCCGTCTTGGCGGGGACACTTGCCGCGCTGCTGCCAGTCTCCAGGGTGACCGTCTTGGCCGGCGCGGCCGGTAGCGCCGCAGGCGCGGCGAGCGTCGACGTCTTCACAGCGGGCGTGACCGCAGGCGGAACGATCGCCTTCGCAATCGACTGCACCAGCGCTTGCAGCGAGTTGATGGTGCCGGCCAGCTGGACAGTCAGCGGGTCGATGTTTGTAAGTGTGAGTGCCCCGCTCAGAAGGCCGCCGGCCACGACCAAGACCTGATCCGGCGGGAAGCCCGCAAGCGCTGCCAGGTTGGGTCCGAACCCACCGTTGAGCACCCCGTCCAAGACCGTTGCCGGGGCATTGACGATGGCCGCCAGAGCGCCCGCCGGGTTGCCCGCGCCGAGGGCCTTGCCGACGCTGTCGACGGCAGCGCCGAACGCGCCTGCGCCGCTGATCGCCGGCCCGAGAAGCCCGGTGACGACCTGAGACAGAGGCGAGAGAACACCACCGTCCTGGACGGCATTGATCACGTTGACCACATTTTGCAACGGGTTCGAGAGGATCGCCCCGAGCGGCCCGACGCTGTTGATCGCGTCCACCACAGCCTGCAACGGCGTGGTGACGGTGGCGGCCAGCAGCGGCTGGATAACCCCCTGGATCGGGAACACCGTCCCAATGGCGGCGCTCAGCACGTTGTTGATCGCGTCCTCGACGTTGCCCTTTGTCAGGTCGCCGATGGCGGCTTGCAGCAGTGGCGGCGCTGTCGACGTCACTGCCGTCGAAATCTGTCCGATAGCCGTTTGGAGCGCCGTCAGAAGGCCTTGAAACGCGGCCGGCTCGTTTGTAGCGAGCTGCGAGAGCAGAGTGGTTGCAGCGTTTGGCAGAGCCGCGATTGTGCCAACGACGGAAGTGGTCGGAAGCACCGCCGCAAGAGCCTTGACCGTGGCGAGTTGGTTCGAAAGGACCTGGCTCAGAATCGGTGTCGGGTTTTCCGCTACCGTCCGCAGGATGGCCTGCAAATTGGTAACGGCTTCCTGAAACACCTGCGGGTAGCTGACAGGAGTCGTGGCCAGCGATTCCGCGGCGAGCTCGACCGACCGGGCCACCTGCGCCGGGTTCGGGAGGTGGACATCGGGTAGTGGCGGCGCGATGGGAGACACCGCTATCACGCTGGCCCCGACCAGGGCGATGCCCGCTGTGGCGTACGGACGGCTGGCAACTTGCATTGAAAAACCCCTTGGCTGGTGATCGCCGACACTGGCGAAACTTACTTGCGAGTAATGTCCCAAGCAGCGATGACTCAATCACCAAAGCCGTCGTCTGCCCATCGCATGAATTGACGATCTTTCGGGAGCTCAGGATTAGGCGTTTGCCGAAAACATCGGCGACGGAACCTTTTTGCAGCTCTCGTGACGGGGTTGAGTTCCGGCTGTCGTCGCCTGACGGCCTCGCGACGGACGCGCAAGCCGGTCACCCAGCACGTCATCACGCGTTCGCACGAGGCGTTGGCGCCCACATCGACGCCGCTGGGGTGACTTTCTCGTCAATATCGCGCATTCGCGCTACCCGGCCCGCACGGCCAACGGAATCATTCTGGCGCCACGGCGTTAGTCACTACGGAACACAGTTCGGCCCGTCGGGGGTACGCGGCCTCACTGGTATCGACGTGGGGCTTGACGGGATGGACGACTGATGGCACGAGTCGCGCTCAGAGGACGCAGCGACGCGATGTCGAAGGCGCTGACGGCGCTGGATCGCGCGGCACGCACCGGCCAGGGCGCGCTTGTGGTGATCAGCGGCGAACCGGGCATCGGCAAGTCGGCGGTGCTGCGCAACGTCGTTGAGCAAGCCGCGCGGGCCGGGTTCAAAGTCGGCAGCGGCAAGGCCGAACAGGGTGACCAAATCGCTCCGGGCGCACCGCTGTTGGTGTCGCTGCGTTCCGGCGCTCATCCATTGCTACCCGGCGATGCGTTCGCCGGCCTCGCCCAGCTGTACGACCAGCCGCTGTGGCTCGTCGACCGGATCAGTGCGTTGCTCGAAGAGCTGGCCGTGCACGGTCCGGTGCTGATCGCCATCGATGATGTGCAGTGGGCCGACCGGCTGACCCGGTTCGCGCTGCGGGTCCTACCGGCCCGCCTCGCCGGGTCTCCGGTGGTGTGGGCGGTGACCAGCCGGTGGCTGCCAAGCGATCCCCTCAACGAATTGATCGCGGGCGTCGACGATGCCACCGCGATCACGCGCGTCGAGCTCGGCCCGCTGACGCTCACCGATATCGATGACATCGCATCGGATCTGCTCGGCGCCGAACCGACCGCGCAAACCCGGAAACTGCTTGGCGGAGTTGGTGGTAACCCCTTCTGGGCGGTACAGGTGATCGAGGGGCTGGCCCGTCGGCATGAGCGCGGGCAGGACGCCGGCGATCTGCACGCCGAGTTGTCGGTCGGTGTGCGCGCCCGGGTCGCCGGACTGTCGGGACCCGCGGCGGCACTGATCAGATTGGCCGCAGTGTGGGGCCGCAGCTTGAGTTTGGCCGATGCGGCACATCTTCTCGGCAGCATCTCGGACGCTCAGGTCGCGCTGCTGGCGCGCGAAGGTGTCGACAACGGATTGCTCGGCAACACCGACGGCGAAGTCTTCTTCCCCCACGACCTGGTGCGCGAAGCCGTCTACGCGGACATCCCTCCTGGCGACCGTCGAGCACTTCACCGGGCCTGCGCCCGTTTCATCGTCAGCGACGGCCGATCGGCGTTGGCCGCGGCGAGGCATTTTCGGGCGTGCGCCGTGAAAGACGACGAAGAAGCCGTCCTCGCACTGGAACAGGCCGCCCGCGAATGCATGGTTTCGATGCCGGATCAGGCCGCCGAACTCGCGGAGCAGGCGTTCGCGCTGACGACGCAAACCCATCCGTTGTGGTTGGTGGCAGGCGAACGGACGGTCGAAACGCTGGTCAATGTGCAGCGCGACGGCGAGGCATTGGCCGTGGCCGATCGGCTGCTCGCGGTCGCCGACGACCCGGAGACCATCGCCCGCATCGAACTGCAGGCGTGCCGCGCGCTGTGGTGTGCCGGCGACTGCCGTCAGATGGAGTTGCGCGCCGGCCAGGCGCTGGCAGCAGACGGCGTTTCGGCGGTGTTGCGCGCGCAGTTGTCCGCAGCGCAGGCGCTGGCAGCGTCGCGGACGCAGTCGGCGCCGCGGGCCGAGACGATGGCGCAGGCGGCATTCGCAGAGGGAAACCGCCTCAACGACACCTATTCTCAGCGGCTGGCAGTCGTCGCATTGATCGAGACCGCGCGCAACGAGGGCAGACACCGGCTCGCCCTCGACCGGTTTTCCGACCTTCGCAGGCTTTCCGACTCGGCGTACGAGGCCGAAGAGATCCGGACCCTTCAACACCTGGACCGGTACGACGACGCCGAGGCGATGCTCGCCAAGATCCGCGAGGCCCAGGAGGGTGCCGACAGTCAGGCGCCGTCGATGCTGTACGCGCAGATGTGGCAGGACCATAACCTCGCCCGCTTCGATGCCGCAGAGGCGGGTGCTCGCACGCTTCTGCGGCTTGCCGACGAGACGGGAAACTACGGGTTCCGGCTCAACGCACGCATGGTGCTGGCCGCGGTGGCCAGCTATCGCGGTGAACTCGCAAGGGCCACAGCGATGTTGGCCCCCGTCGAAAACGACGACAATGCCCCGCGGCTGCGTCTGATGCAGGGCTGGCTCAAGGCCAGTACCGGGGAATACGGCGCCAGCCTCGCGATTCTGGGGCCGATGCTCGACGCGACCGAGGAGTTCCGCGATCCGTGGCCGTGGTCGCCACCGTGGATGCGCATCCTGGCCCGCATCGGTCTCGACGGCGGAGCTCCTGAGTTCGCTCGCAGGGCGGCGCACATCGCCGACCTTGCCGCACAACGCAATCCGGGTGTTCCGACGCTGGAAGGCTCCGCGCTGCACGTTCGCGGCTCGCTGGCCGACGATCCCGCACTGCTCGCCTCCGCGGTCCGCGTGCTCAGGGACTCGCCACGGCCTCTCTTACTCGCCGACGCGCTCAAGGACCTGGGTGCGACCCTGCTCAGACACGACCGGGCGAACGAGGCCGTCGACGCCCTGGTGGAAGCAGCCGAGATCTATCAGAATGTCGGCGCCGTCTCGGGTGTTCGTGCGGTGGCGAAACTTCTTCGCAACCACGGTATTCGGGGAGTCCGGATCAACGCACCGGCGACTCGCCCGCCGACCGGCTGGGCGGCTCTGACACCGACGGAATTGCGCGTCATCGAGCTGATCAGCTCGGGCCACACGAACCGTTCCGCCGCAGCGGAATTGGGCGTTTCCCCGAACACCGTGAACACCCACCTGCGGGCCGTGTTCCGCAAGCTCGACGTCAAATCGCGTGTGCAGCTGACGATCGCCTTTCGCGAGCGCACCGCCTGATCTCGCACCGCTACCCGACCAGGAAGTCCTCGATAGCGGTGGTCAGCAGCACCGGTTGTTCTTCCGGGATGAACGTGCGGCTGTCGGGAATCAACGCGAACTCGCCTCGAGGCAGCAACTCGGCGAGCCGTCGGCCGTGCTCGCGGGGAAAGATCTTGTCGTTCTCCGCCCACAGCACCAACGCGGGTTTGTCGAACGTGGTGAGCCGCTCGGCAGCCTCGAACGTGTACTTCGTGTCGACGGCGCGCAGCATCCGCCGGAAGTCGCGCCGCACTCCCGGGTTCAGCCGCACCGGGTCGGTGTAGGAGCGCATGATGTCCGGCGGCATCGGGCGCGAGGTCACATAGCCGTAGGCAGTCGGAAGCCGTTGGATCAGTTTGAATTTCGCGGTGTAGGCGACGATGGAGGTCAGCAGCCGGGAGCGGGCCGTCAGCTCGAGGTACTTCTGCGGCGTCGGCGGAAACTTCTCGAACGCGTCGCACGACGTGAGTACGAGCCGCGAGATCCGCTCGGCGTGGCGGCCGACGAGCGCCTGTGCCACCGCGCCGCCGGTGTCGTTGGCGACGATCACGACGTCGTCCAGCTCGAGGGCGGTCAGAAAGTCCGCGACGATCCGCGCCATCCCCGGCAGCGACAGATCGGTGTCGGGCTTCAGCGGTATCGAGTGCGAGCCCCACGGCAGATCCGGAGCGATGCAGCGGTAGCTCGACGCCAGCCCGGGAACCACCCGTCGCCAGAGATCGCCGTTGACCGCGACGCCATGGACGAACACGATAGGCGTGCCCGAACCGCGCTCGCGGTAGCTGATCGCGCCGGCAGGCACCTCCACGCGGCGCTGCTCGCCGAGCTCTCGGCTGATCGACATACCTCAGCCTCCCCACGCAGCGAGTTGGGGCGGTGTGAGTGCGCCCCCGCGCGCGGGCAGCACTTCTAGCTCGCCGAGTGTGACGGGATCTCCACAGTGTTCGCAGCGCAGCGAGGCCCCGGCCTCGTGGCCGCAGCTGGTGTGCCGGATCAGCACCTCGGGGCCGTCCGGCCCCGGCTCGTAGCGGTCGGCCCATGCCATCAGGGTGAGGATGACCGGAAACAGGTCCCGGCCCTTCTTCGTCAGGTGGTAGGAGCCGCGCGGGCCAGTCCGTTCCAGCACTCCGTGCGCGACGAGCTTTCGCAGCCGGTTGCTCAACATGTTGGTCGCAATGCCAAGGCTGCTGAGGAACTCGTCGAAACGGGTCAGCCCGTGAAAGGCATCCCGGACGATCAACAGCGTCCACCGCTCGCCGAGGATCTCGAGCGCGCGGGCCAGCGCACAGCTCTGACCGGCGTAGTCAGTCCCAAGTGGCATCATGCAAGTTTAGCCTCTCGGTGATGGGCCGCCGCCCCAGCCGTTACGGTTCCCCCGTGGGGAACTCCCAAGATCCGTTCGGGATCGTCGGAATGGCATCCGGGGTGGCGAAGTTCTGGCTTCGCACGTCGATCCGGACTCAGGAACAACTGATCGCGCTGCTCGGTGAGCAACCCGACGAGCCCGAATCACAGGCGCGCCCGCCGCAGGCCGCCACCGAGTCACCTGACACCGAAGCCCTTGGCTCGAAGATGCGCGGGCTACTCGACCGGGCGCTGGACAACAGCACCAGCAGCAGTCAAATGGAACTCTTCCATCACATCCTCGACCAGCTCGTGGCAGACGAGGCGCGGATCATCAGCGCACTCTCCGACGGCTCGTCGTCTCCGTTGGTCAGCGTTCATGACTGGACCCGCCGCCGCGTTCAGGGCCGCGCCGTACTCGAGAACGCTTCGTTGGTCGGGCGGACAGCCAATGTCGCACTGCCCCACATGGTTCCGTCGTACGTCAGCCATCTGCTGTCCCTCGGTCTGGTGGAGATCGGCCCCGAAGACCCGGACCTCAAGGACGATTACGAGGTGCTGATGGCGGAGACGACTGTGCTGCAAGCCATCAAGACCGCGTCCCGCGGGCCGTTGGCCGCAAAGGTGGACAAGCTCACGCTTTCACTGTCGGGCCTCGGCCAGGCACTATGGGCGGCGACGATGCAACAGGACGGCCCGTGACCGACCTTGTGGTCGCGATGCAGACCTGGGGGGAGATCAAGCAGGACTTCGGCGCCAACTGGCTGATCTACCTTTCGATGCCCTTCGTGGCCGCCTTCGTCGGGTGGAGCACAAAAATCGTTGCGCTGGAGATGATTTACCGCCCGCTCGAATTCAAGGGCATCGGACCCATCGGCTGGCAGGGCATCGTGCCGCGCAGAGCGGGCAAGGTCGGCTCCAAGACCATCGAACTGCTGACGACGAATCTGCTACAACCCCAGGAGCTGTTGGCCCGGATCGACGCGGCGGAAGCCGTTGAGGCACTGCGTGACCCGTTGGTCCAGGCGGTCGACGAGATCTCCCGCGATCTTGCCGAGCAGATCAGGCCCGGCCTATGGGACTCGCTGCCGGAGGCCGCGCGAAAAGCGATCCAAGACCGGATTCACGCGCAGGCGCCGCGGGTCACCGAGAACGTGCTCAACGAGATGAAGGCCGACCTCGACCGGTACGTCGACCTTCAGTTCCTCGCCGTCACCACGCTCGTCCGCAACAAGGACAAGCTCGTCAAGCTGATGCGCGGATTGAGCGACGACGCAATGGCTTTCGTCCGGCGCAGCGGGATCTACTTCGGTCTGGCCATCGGCCTGGTGCAGATGGTCGCATGGGCGCTGTTCAAAAATCCCTGGATCATGCCTGCCTTTGGTTTCGCGGTCGGCTTTGTCAGCGATTACATCGCCCTCAACATGTTGTTCCGACCGGTGCAGCCGAAGAAGTTTCTCGGCTTCATCGAATTCCAGGGGCTGCTTCACGCCCAACGCGACAAGATCACCCGCGACTACGCACGGATCCTCGCCGACGACCTGTTCTCGCCGGAGATCCTGTTCGACGGCATTATCAAGGGCCCCGGCTCGGACAAGCTGTTCGCCCTCACCGCCAAAGAAGTGGAGTCGGCGATCGACTCGCAGACCGGAATCGCAGGCCCGATCGTCGCCCTCGCCGTGGGCACCAAACGGTATCGCGCACTGAAGGATCGCGTGGTGGAGCTCGTCATCGAGCGGTTCCCGTCGACTCTGCTCGAGGCCCAGGAGTACGCGACGAACGTGATCGACCTCGAGAACACCATCGTCGAGAAGATGAATCAGCTCACCAACGAGCAGTACGAATCGATCCTTCGGCCCGTCTTCAAGGACGACGAACCGTTGATGATCACCGTCGGTGGCATTCTCGGCGGCGTCGTCGGCGAGCTACAAGTCCTGCTCATCGAACACTTCGGCCATTGACCGGTCACATCCAGGTGGTTGACGGTGGCGCATACCGAAGCGGGGTTGACCGCGGCAACGACCGACGGTCGGTGACCGTTATCGCGTCAATGATCAGCGCGACGTAGCGCCGCCAGCCGTCACTGTCAGAGTCCATGGTGAACAACACGCTGTACAGCATTGCGATCAGTCGCGGCAGGTCGTCGGCGACCAGGTCGGCGCGGACCACCCCGGCCTGCTGGCCGCGGCGGGTGAGTTCGTCGAGCGTGTCGTAAAGCGAGGTCGAGATGTCGGGGGTCAGCGATCCGGCCTTGCGTGCGGCGGTCAGCAGGTTGTGCTCGCGGGCGCCGAGCGAGATCGCAGCCTCGATCAGCCGGGTGAGCCCACGTAGCGGATCGTCGGCGCTGCGTGCCTTTTCGATCGCCGGCATGAGGTCTTCGGCGATGCTCTGATCCAGCGCAGCCCTTATCAATTCGCCTTTGGTCGGAAATCGGCGGTACAGCGTCCGCTCGCCAACCTCGGCGCGACGAGCGATGGCCTCGATGGGCGCGTCCGGCCCCAGCTCGCCGTACGTCTCCCGCGCGGCGCGCAGAATGCGCTCCGCGTTCCGCGCCGCATCCGCCCTCAATGGCCGGTCGGAAACCGCTGTCACTCCCTCAGCGTAACTGACAGTTGACTGTCACTGAAGCGAGCCCTAGGCTTCAGAAATTGGCAGTCATCTGACACTTAATGGGAAACCCCGGTGGTATCAACAACTTCCGATCTGAGCTCCGAGACCGACCTGCCCGTCATCCCCGCCCCACGTGCTGCCGAATGCCCACTGCATCCGTCCGCCGAATTCGCGCGCTGGCGGGACGAACCCGGCCTTCGGCGCGTTATGTACCACGGCCGCCCGGCGTGGGTGGTCAGCCGCTATCAGGACATCAGGGCCGCACTGATCGATCCCCGCCTGTCCGCGCAGACCATTCCCGAGGCCCTGCTGCCGACGGGCACTGACGACGACACACCCGTGATGTTCGCGCGGATCGATGATCCAGAGCATCACCGCCTGCGGCGGATGATGACCGGCGTCTTCACGTTCAGGCGCACCGACGCGATGCGGTCGCAGATTCAGGACGTGGTCGACGAGTACCTGAACGCGATGATCAAGACCGGACCGCCTGCCGATCTCGTGCGCCACTTCGCCTTGCCCGTGCCGTCACTTGTGATCGCGCTGCTACTCGGTGTGCCGCCTGAAGACCTCGAGTTCTTTCAGCACAACACCACCGTCGGGATGGACACGAGGGCGTCCGAAGAGCAGAAGGCACAGGCCTTCGGGGCGATGTACACCTATATCCAGGAGTTGGTGCTACGCAAGGAGCACGACCCCGGTGATGACTTGATCAGTCGCCTTGTCACCGACTACGTCGTCACCGGCCAGCTCAATCGCTCGACCACGGCGGTGACCGCTGTGATCATGATGCAGGCGGGCCACGAGACCACCGCGAACATGATCGCGCTGGGAACCGTTGCGCTGCTGGAACATCCGGAGGTTTTCCAGCGGCTCGGCCGGACCGACGACCAGGCCGCCGTCGCCAACGTCGTCGAGGAGCTGATGCGCTACCTGACCATCGTGCACAGCGAGGTGGACCGGGTGGCGACAGAAGACTTCACGCTGGGCGGACAGCTTATCCGCGCAGGCGACATGGTCGTGATGAACCTGCCTGCCGGCAACTGGGACGCCGAGTTCGTCGAAGATCCCGAGACCTTCGACGTCGAGCGCAACACCCGCGGCCACTTGGGATTCGGCTACGGCGTGCATCAGTGCATCGGACAGAACCTCGCCAGGGTCGAGATGCAGGTCGCGTTCTCCACTCTGGCCCGTCGGCTACCCGGTCTGCGACTCGCGGTGCCGCCGGATGCGTTGAAGTTCAAGGGCGAAGCGAATATCTACGGCATGAAGGAGCTGCCCGTCACGTGGTGACCTCATAACGCGGCCTCGTCCAGCTCCATGATCGCGAGGTCGTCGTTGTCGACCGCGCGGCGCAGCGCCGTCAGTCGCGGAAGCACATTCGCGGCGAAGAATTTCGCGACTGCTACCTTCCCGCTGTAGAACGCCAGGTCCCGCGCCGCCGGCTGCTGATCGAGGGTGCGAAGCGCGATGTCGGCCTGGCGAAGCAGAAGCCAGCCGATCAGCAGATCGGCAAGACCCAGTAGGAACGGCACCGCCTGCAACCCGATCCGGTAAACGATCCGAGGCTCGCTGGTCGACTGAACCAGCAGGTCGGTGAACGTTGCGACGATCTTCTCCACCTCCGCCAGAGCGGTGGCGAGAAGTGCGTTGTGGTCGCGCAGACTCGGGTGCACGGCATCGCTGTCGAAGTGTGTGCGGATCTGCGACAGCAGATGGTCAAGGGCACCGCGTTGGTCTCGAATGATCTTGCGGAACACCAGATCCTGAGCCTGAATGGCGGTCGTTCCCTCATAGAGCGAGTCGATCTTCGCGTCGCGGATGTACTGCTCGATCGGATAGTCGTTCAGATATCCCGAACCGCCGAAAGTCTGCAGTGATTCCGTGAGGTACTGGTAGGCCCGCTCCGACCCTGCTGCTTTGACCACTGGTAGCAGCAAGCCGCTGACCCTGGCGGCCATCGCGGGGTCGGCCCCCGATGCCAACTGCGCGGCAACGTCATCCAAATGCGCTGCGGTGTAGAGATACAGCGCACGCAGTCCCTCGGCATAGGCCTTCTGGGTGAGGAGCGATCTCCGGACGTCCGGATGGCCGATGATGGCGATGCGCGGTGCCGTCTTGTCCGTCATCTGCGTGAGGTCGGCGCCCTGGATTCGTGACTTGGCGTACTCCAGGGCATTCAGGTAGCCGGTGGACAAGGTGGCAACGCCCTTGATGCCCACCATCATTCGGGCGAACTCCATGATCTTGAACATCTGCACGATGCCCTTGTGCTCGTCCCCCACCAGCCAACCGACGGCGGGCACCCCGTGCTGGCCGAACGTCAGCTCGCAGGTGGCCGACGCGGTCAGACCCATCTTGTGTTCGAGACCGGTGGCGAAGACACCGTTGCGTTCGCCGGGTTCGCCGGTCTTGGGGTCCGGCAGATACTTGGGCACGAAGAACATGCTCAGGCCCTTGGTGCCGGGCTCGGCGCCGACGGGGCGGGCGAGCACCAGGTGCACGATGTTCTCGAAGAGGTCGTCGGAGTCCCCCGACGTGATGAATCGTTTGACGCCGTCGATGTGCCACGTGCCGTCCGCTTGCTCGACCGCCTTGGTGCGCGCCGAGCCGACATCGGACCCGGCGTCGGGCTCGGTGAGCACCATCGTCGAACCCCAATTGCGTTCCATGCCCAGCGCCGCCCAGTGCCGCTGCTGGGCGTTGCCGACGCGGTACAGCACGTCGAACATGGGTGGCCCGACAAGGTAGAAGAACGCGGCTGGTTGCGCGCCGAACAGGAACTCGTTGATTGCACACCCGACGCTCGCCGGGGCGAGCATGCCGCCGATCTCCTCGTGCAGTCCGACCCTGACCCAGCCGGCGTCGTTCCATGCCCGCACCGAGTCTTTGAACGCTTCGGGCAGCGTCACATCGTGGGTCTGCGGATCGAGGGTGGGCGGGTTGCGGTCCCCCTCGGCGAACGACTCCGCCAACGGTCCCTCGGCCAGCCGCGCCGCCTCATGGAGCATCTCCTTTACGGTGACGCCGTCAAGATCACCGAACTCGCCTGTAGCCAGCACTTTCTCGAGGTCAAGAACCTCGAAGAGGTTGAACTCGAGGTCGCGCACATTGGCTTTGTAATGGCCCATCGGCAGCCTTTCGCCGTCGTTGGGCTCAGCGTAGCTGGCCGAGAATTGACGCAACTGTCACAGCAATTCCGCTGTCAAGGCGCTGTGAAGCCAGCAGACTAAGACGGGTCCGGGGGAGGATGCAGTGGCCGAACGAAGCGAGCGAACGACCCGCGTATCGCGGGCGTCGACGCAGCTGAACGATGCGCTCCGAGACGCCCGCGAGCAATCGGCGGCCAGCCGCGAGATCCTGGCCGCTCTAGGTCGTGCCGACGCCGACCCGGGGGCCATCCTCGACACCATCCTTCAGCGCGCGGCGCAGCTTTGTCGGGCCCAGGCCGCGACCTTGTACATCCCGGAAGGTGACGTGTTCCGGCTGTCCCGGGACACCGGCAAGATCCCCGAGGAGTTTCGCAAGCTCCTCCACGATCAGCCGCTCGCCAGGAACCGGTCGTCGACCGTCGGTCGCGCCGCCGAGGAGATGCGCACGATTCTGATCCCCGACGTGTTCAACGACGCCGAGTACAAGCGCGCCGACCTGCAAAGCCTCGCCGGGTTTCGCACGCTGCTGTCCACGCCGATGATGCTGCAGAACGAGGTCGTCGGCGTGCTGTCGATGTGGCGAACCAACGTCAACCCCTTCAACGCCCGTGAATGCGAGCTCCTCGAGGAGTTCGCCGTGCAGGGCGCGATCGTGATGCGACAGGACGCACTCAGACGCGCATTGGCAAACAAGGTCGAGCAACTGGAGGCCTTGCGTGAGGTGGGCGATGCTGTCGGCTCGACCCTCGACCTCGACGAAGTTCTGGACCAGATCGTTGACAACGCCGTACAACTGACCCGAACCGACGGCGGCTCCATCATGGAGTACGACGAATCAACCGATTCGTTTCACGTCCGCGCGACATCGGGTACCGGCCCCGAGCTTCTGAAGGAGCTGCGTGCCATCACGATTGACCGCAAGACGACGCTGGTCGGTCGAGCCGCCACCGCCCACCAAACACTCGAGGTACCGGATTTAACAGGCAAGGCGCTCGACCCGCATCTCGACGCCCTGTTCCGCGACGGCTGGCGGTCGGTTCTCGCGGTTCCGATCCTGCGGGGTGACCGGATCCTGGGCGTCCTGGTGATCCGGCGGCGTAGCACGGGGTCGTTCGGCCCTCATGTCGAACTGCTCGAGACGTTCGCCGGGCAGTCAGCGCTGGCGATCATCAACGCACGGCTGTTCGGTGAGCTGCAGACGAAGACGAGCGAACTCGAGATCGCCAGCCACCACAAATCGGAGTTCTTGGCCAGCATGTCCCATGAGCTTCGGACGCCGCTCAACGCGGTGATCGGCTTCTCAGAGGTGCTGCTGGATCGAATGTTCGGCGAGATCAACGAGCGTCAGGACGAGTACCTGCGCGATATCTGGAACTCCGGCAAGCACCTGCTCGAGTTGCTCAACGAGATCCTCGACCTGTCCAAGGTCGAAGCGGGCCAGATGGTGCTCGAGCCAAGCACATTCAGCGTCAGCGGTGCGCTCGAGTACTGCCTCACCATGGTCCGGGAGCGCGCGACCCAGCACTCCGTCACGGTCACCGTCGAGATTGCCGACGAGGTCGGCACGATCGAGGCCGACGAACTGCGCTTCAAGCAGGTGGTGCTCAACCTGCTCTCGAACGCCGTCAAATTCACGCCTGACGGTGGCAGTGTGCTGCTGCGCGCCCACCGCGAGCACACCGACCTCATCGTGACGGTGACCGACACCGGGATCGGCGTGCCGATCGAGGACCAGGAACTGATCTTCGAGTCCTTCCAGCAGGGCCGTCGCGGCGCACCGAAAGAGGAGGGCACCGGCCTCGGGCTGACGCTCTCCCGGCGCATCGTGTGGTTGTTCGGCGGCCGGATGTGGCTGGAGAGCACGCCCGGCGAGGGAAGCACGTTCGGCTTCTCGATGCCGCGAGTACTGCAAGCCGACGCGGTTGCACCTAAAGACGTTCCGGCTGTCCTGGTCGTCGACGACGACCGAACATCGCTCGATCTGCTCTCGGCTTATCTGGATGGTTCACCGACGAGGGTGCTGCGGGCCAGGGACGGCGTCGAGGCGCTCGAGGTGGCGCGCAGGGAGTTGCCGGCAGCCGTGATCCTCGAAGTCGGGCTGCCGCGGGTTGACGGCTGGCAGGTAGTGACCGAACTCAAAACCGATCCGGTCACTGCGGATATACCCGTGGTCATGGCAACCGACGTCGATGATCGCTCCCGAGGGTTGGCCCTTGGGGCGGATGTCTACCTGCGCAAGCCAATTGGCCGCGACGAGCTGATCGGCGCCTTGAAGCAAGTGGGTGCGCTGTGACGCCCCCGCGCATCCTGGTAGTAGAGGACAATCCGTTGAATCTCAAGCTGGCTCGCGACGTGCTGACGTTCGCCAACTATGACGTCATCGAGGCGCAGTCGGGCGAGGATGCTCTGCGGGTTGCTCAGGAGACTCCCCCGGATCTGGTGTTGATGGATCTCCAACTCCCTGGTATCGACGGAACAGAGACGCTGCATAGGTTGCGCGAGAGCACGCTCGGCCCGGATGTGCCGGTTGTCGCCGTGACGGCCCTCGCGATGGCCGAGGACAAGGACCGGGCGGCCCGCGCAGGATTCGACGGGTACATCGAGAAGCCGATCAGCGTGCGAGCACTGCCCGGTCAGATCGAAGCGTTCCTCAACGGACGGACCCCCTGATGGACATCACGGCGACCGTGCTGGCCATCGACGACCAGCCAACCAACCTGAGGCTGCTCGACGCCGTCCTCACCCCACGCGGCCACCGAGTGCTTACCGCACAGTCAGGCGCCGAAGGGCTTGCGCTGCTCGAGACGGAAGACATCGACATCGTGCTGCTCGACATCGTGATGCCGGAGATGGACGGTTACGACGTCTGCCGCATGATCCGGTCCACGCCCGCAACGGAATTCCTTCCCGTCGTGATGATCACGGCCAGCGGATCCGAACAGCGGCTGGCCGCCCTCGAAGCCGGTGCCGACGATTTCGTCACGAAGCCTTTCGACAAGAGCGAACTGCTCGCCAGGGTGGCGTCGCTCGCGCGGATCAAGCGCTACCACGACACCATCCGGCGCCAGGCCGCCGAGCTGGCCGAATGGAACGCAGAACTCGAAACCCGCGTCGCCCACCAGGTTGCCGAGCTGGAGCGCACCAACCGGCTGCGCCGCTTTCTCTCACCACAGTTGGCGGACCTCGTCGTCGGCGACGAAAGCCTGCTGGCAAGCCACCGACGCGAAATCGTGGTGCTGTTCACCGATCTCAGGAATTTCACGCCGTTCGCGGAGACCAGTGAGCCCGAAGAGGTGATGGGTGTGCTCGGCGAGTACCACCACGACATCGGGGAGCTGGTGCACAAGTACGGCGGCACGCTCGAACGGTTCACGGGCGACGGGATCATGGTGTTCTTCAACGATCCGATCCAGGTCGATGATGCCGCTGAGCGTGCGGTGCGGATGGCACTGGAGATCCGCGATGCCGTCAGCGACCGCGCCAGTCGATGGCAACGCAAAGGTTACGACCTGCCGGTGGGAATCGGTATCGCGCAAGGCTTTGCGACACTCGGCCGGATCGGCTTCGAAGGCCGGTTCGACTATGCCGCCATCGGCAGCGTCACCAACCTGGCCGCCCGGCTCTGTTCGGATGCCGGACCGTGGCAGGTGCTGGTCACCGACCGCGTGCTCGCGGGCACCGAGCACATCGCG
This sequence comes from Mycobacterium sp., assembly GCA_035492865.1. Lineage (GTDB taxonomy): Bacteria > Actinomycetota > Actinomycetes > Mycobacteriales > Mycobacteriaceae > Mycobacterium. The sequence continues at coordinate 21,623 of DATJIX010000309.1, forward strand.
GTCGCGGAGATGGTCGGGGACGTGCAGCCCAAGGGATTCAGTCGGTCCGTGCGCGTGCACAACATCAGCGCGCTCAAAGATAACCAGGGGGAACCATGACGCTCACCGACGCCGGCCGCCGACTCTCGCAGCTCGATGAGGACGAACGCTACCGCCACTTCGACGACCTGCAGCTGACGATGCCGAACGTGTGGGAGTCCATGCGGCTCGACATGGAAGACGAATCGGTCGTCGTGGTCCCGTCGATCAGCATCGAGCGGACCACACCCGGAAGTGGCACCGTCATGCAGGCGATGGAGGAACGCGCGCTGTTCCTGCTGCTACTGCTCCGCCAGCCGCGGCTGCGGATGATCTACGTGACGTCGCAGCCGATCTCGGAGTCGATCATCGAGTACTACCTCGGGTTGCTCCCCGGCGTGATTCCCAGCCATGCCCGTTCCCGGCTCACCCTTGTTCCCGTCGGGGACGCCTCAGCGACCCCGCTGAGTGCGAAACTGCTTGCCCGGCCACGACTTCTGCGCGAGATCCGGTCGCTGATCCCGAACGCGGCCCGCAGCCACCTGATCCCGTACAACACCACGCCTCTCGAACGGGACGTCGCACTGAGCCTGCGGATCCCGATGTACGGCGCCGATCCGCGGCTCGAGGATCTGGGCAGCAAGACGGGCTGCCGCAGGATGTTCGAGGAGCTCGGCGTGCGGTGTCCGGTCGGCGCCGAGGACCTGCACACGGTTGACGACATCGTCGCGGGCATCCGGAGCATGCGGGCGCGCCGGCCGTCGCTGCGCCAGGCGATCGTGAAGCTCAACGAGGGCGTGTCCGGTGCGGGCAACGCCATGGTGGACCTGGGCGACCTGCCCGCACCCGACTCACCGGACGAGGCCGCCGTCATCAGGGATCGCATCATGAACATGCGGCCGGAGGCCGAAACCCTTGCTGTCGACGTCTATCTGGCCGCATTCGAAAAGCACGGCGGCATCGTCGAGGAGCGGATATCCGGAGAGAAACTGGAGAGTCCGAGCGTGCAGATGCGCGCGCTGCCCGACGGCAGTGTCGAGCTGCTGTCCACCCATGACCAGCTTCTCGGTGGCGCGAGCGGGCAGAAGTATCTGGGTTGTGTGTTCCCCGCCAACCCCGACTACGCTGCCGCCATCGCAGAGCCCGCCATGGTGATCGGCAGACGCCTCGCGGAGCTCGGCGCGCTCGGCAGATTCGCGGTGGATTTCGTTGTGGTGCAGGACAACACGGGCGCGTGGACGCCCTACGCGATCGAGCTGAATCTGCGCAAGGGCGGCACCACGCATCCATTCCTCACGCTGCAGTTCCTCACCGACGGCACCTACGACGGCGACCGCGGCGTCTTTCTGACCCCGAGCGGCAGCACCAAGTATCTCGTCGCCACCGACCATTTCGAGGATGACCGCCTCAAAGCGCTGACCGTGCGGGAACTGTTCGACGTCGTCGTGCGCCACGGTCTGCATTTCGATCAGGCCCGGCGCACCGGCGTGGTGTTCCACATGATCAGCTGCCTCACCGAATGCGGTCGCGTCGGCCTGACCGCGGTTGGAGACACGCCGGCGGATGCCTGGCGGCTCTACGAGCAGGCGCAGTCCGTGGTCCTCGAGGAGGCGGCGCAGGCCCTCGAGGAGGGCTGCGTCATCGGTTAGAGCCGCCCGGCGACGAACGTCGCGGCCTGATTGACCATGCCGTTGAAGCCGTACGAGGCGTGCGCGATGGTGGGCCCACCCAGCGGAGCGCCATTGCAGATCGTGTCGCCGTCGGCGCACAGGTCGGTGGTCTTCGGCGCATACAGCGGGCCGATGGCGACAGCCGGGGCACCTGCGCCGCGAAGCCACTGATCCGACGGCTTGCCGAACAGCGCGACAGCGGCGACGTGGTTGGCCACCTCGGGTGGCATCGGCGGGGGTACGAGCGCCGCAGGCACGCCTTCGGGTATGACCGCCGACGTGACGAAACCCGCCACGGCTGCTCCCTGCGAGAACCCCCCGAGCACGATCTTGGTCTTGGGGCAGTTCGCCGCCGTCGCCTGGACGTGGTCGGCCGCGTCCCTGATGCCCTCGACCACCGTCGCGGCGAATTCCATGCCTGCGGTGAAATCGGTGCTGGCGGGGTAGTTGACCGGATACACGTTGAGCGACCG